>JAABQG010000009.1 GCA_011391595.1 Hydrogenophaga sp. | reverse complement strand
GGTTGGCTGTGCGCAGGATCAGTGAGTTGCTGCGGGGTTCGGCCACCAGCGTGGTCTTGAAGGAGGTGTCCGCCTGCCCCTGGCCTGCCGCCGGCGCCGTGCTGCCTGATTCGATCAGGCGGTTGACCAGCGGTACCAGGTCGGTGGCAATGGCGTGCTTCAGGCGGATGATCTCCACGTCTGTCGCATTGGCCACGTCCATCACGGCAATGATCCGCGCCATGCGCTGCAGGTTGTCGGCGTAGTCCGTGATTACCAGCGAGTTGTTGCCGGGGTTCACGTTGATGGTGTTGTTCGGACTGATAAGTGGGCGCAGCACCGGCACCAGGTTGTTGGCCGTCTCGTAGTTGAGACGGAAGATCTGCGTGACGATCTGGCCACCCGTCGCGGCGGGGGTGCTGGTCGACACCGCGTCGGCCTGCAGTTTGGCGTCGGCTTCCGGCACGACCTTGTAAAGGCCGGCGGACTCCACCACGGTAAATCCCTGCAGGCGCAGTGTGGCCAGAAACTGGCCCCAGGCGGCGGCCGGTGTCACCGGACGTTCGGTGACCAGGGTGATCGTGCCTTTCACGCGCGGGTCCACCACCACGTTACGACCCGAAAGCGTGGCCAGCGTGCGGGCCACGGCCTCGATCTCGGCGCCGTTGAAATTGAGGGTGATCGGCTCGCCCCGCCGGACCGCGCCATCCTGGGCGTTGAGTTGGGCACTGCCCACCAGCAGCAGGACGCCCAGAGCGATGCTGTTGAGTGCCATTCGGGCTGGACGGGCAGGGGACATGGTCTGAAATTTCATGGAGCGGTCAGTGGGCGCGCGCAGCGATGCAGGTCGTCATGCCGTTCAGCCCACGGTAATGATGGAACGTGCGCCGGTGCGCCGACCAAGGATGTTCAACAGGTTCGACAGCGCCGCTTCGCGCTCGGGCGCGGCGCTGGCAACGCCTTCAAAGCGCAGGCGCGAACCCACCCATTGGCCAGTGCCGGCCAGTTGCAGGCTGCCTTCGAGCGTGGTGACTTCCAGAGTGGCCGTGTTGCCTCCGTCAAGGGTGATACGGTAACTGCCCATGGGTTTGATCGTGGACAGACGCGACGACATGCCGGTTGCCAGCAGCTCGGCACGACCGGCCACCGACAGGCGTCCTTCGATCCATTCTACTGAAAGCCCCTGGGTGACCAGGCTAAGCTGGCCTTCAACCTGTAGCGTGTTCCATGGCGCGCCGAGTCCGGCCAGCAACGCGGCGGGCAAGACCATCGGTTTTGGCGGCGTGGCAGCGCTGTCCAGCAGCTGCAACCTGGCGCCTCCCCACCGTGGCGAAACGACCATCGCCAAGGGTTCGGGGGTGCAGCAATCGGCGCCCAGCTGAACTGACAGCCCGGTCCAAGTCGGGCGGATCTTCCAGTTCAAGCGGTCAGGCAAGGCCGACAGGTCGCGACTGCCCGAACCGCCCGATAGCAGCAATCGGGCCGATCCCTTCCAGACGGTGCCACGCGGTTCGGCCAGCACCACTTTTGCGGCCGTGGCCTGGTGGATCGCCGATGCGAGCCAGCTGGCCGGTGCCTGCAACACGACGACCATGACCAGCCCCAGAAGGGTACCCGAACCGGCCCAGGACCAAGGTGTCGGGTTCGCCCGCTGGTAAGGGGTTCGCTGTGGGTTTCTTGACATGGTGTGTGCGTCCGCGCCGCAGGGCTCGCCTGCGCTTCAGCGCGGGGGCAGATTCAGCACCAGCGAGCCATCCCACGCGGCCCCCGAGGCGCCGGCTGCGGCAGCGCTGCGCACCAGCCGCGCTTCGGTGGGAAGCGCCCGGGCATTCGCCCGTGCCTGCGTCAACCATTGCGCCAATGCGCTCGCCGGCACGTTCTTGAGCGTCACCGTGGCACGCTCGCCGGAGACGGTGAGCTGGGCGCCAGGCCCCAGGCCCTGCTTGACCGAGGTCTCCAGCGCCGCCACGGCGTCGTCGTACTTGATGCGCGGACGCGACTGGAGCGCCCCGGCTTCCGCGGCCAGGCCCTGCATCTGCTGCCATTGCGCATCCAGGCTGCGCTGTTGCGCGCCAGCCTGTCGCAGGACTTTCAGTGCCGGTGAAATTCCGACCCACCAGACCAGGGCCAGCAACACCAGTGTCATCGCCGTGGTCACAAGGGACTTTTCCCGTGGCCGCAGGTCCTGCCAGCGCGCCCGCACAGCCGAGGTCATGCTGGAGAGGGTCATCTTCCGGGCTCCGGTTTGATCAACAGGCTGTCACCTTCGGTGCGGACGGCGTAACCCAGCGTCTTGAGCTTGGCCGTCACGCTGGCGGCTTCTGCCGCGTTCAGGGCCAGTCCCTTCAGTCGGGCCTCTCCCGCAGAAAATTCGATGCCTGTGACCGATTTCCCCGCAGGAAGCGCCGCGCCCATGGCACCCAGGATCGCCTCCAGATCGCGGCTGGACGGTGCGCCAGTCGCCTGGCGCAGGGCGGCCACCTCCCGCGCCATCTGGACCGGCGCGTCCACCACCACCTTGACGGCCGGGAAAGTCCGGGTCAGGGTGTTCTGGATGTCGCTTCGCTTGCTCTGCCAGGCGGCCTGTTCTTTCCAGGCCAGAGCGTTGAGCCCTGCCAGGTTGGCGACCAGCAACATGCCTACGCCCCATCGCGCTGCACGCCATTGCGGTGCATGGCGAAAAGCCTGGGTGACAGCGGCCGCACGCTTGAGCGTGCGGGTACGTCCGGTGCTGGCCAGGTCGAACTGGGCCAAGTCCCAGGAGGTCTGTGCGGCGCGCACCAGGCGTTGCGGGCGTTGCTGCAACTCCACCTTGGTCTGCAGCACTTCCTCCGCCTTCTCAGCCAGGACGGGCTCGGCCAGGACTTCGCTCTGGGCCGGCAGGTCTGCCCCGCTCAGGGCAAATGCCAGTGCGCCGGGCGTCAGGGGCAGCCTTTCCACACCACCCTCCACACCTTGGCCCGACATCACCAATTGGGGCTGTCCGGCCTCTTCCAGGACTTGCAGGCGCAACGGGTCGGTGTGCGGGCTGAATTCCGGCACGACGCGCGTGACCGGCCGCCCTGCGGCCTCCAGCAGTTGCAGGTGCTGACGCAGCCAGGTCTTGTCACACACGGTGACCCAGGCGGGTTGACCGGCGGAAACACCGGGCTCAATCGCGAGGTGCAGGTCTTCAGCTTCGTCCAGCAGCCGTTCTTCCAGAAGGCTTTGCAGGACGGCCCGCAGACGCGGCGACCGCGGCCCCACCCCCTTGGGCAGCGCCACCTTGTGCCACGAGGTGGCTTGCGCGGGAACCACGGCCACGATCTCATCGGTGCCCCGGCCCACGTCCGGTAGCAGGCGTGCGCCGGCAACCGCGTGCGCGGCCGCAGTTTGACCGTCGGGCGTGAGCACATGCTCATAGCGGGTCGTGTCATCCCCGGCGGACAGGGGAAGCGAAATGATCAAGGTGCTCATGGGGGTGTAGCGCGCATTGTAGAGAGGTGCGCCGCGCCCGCGGTTCAGCCTGGCGGTGGGGCGGCGGGCGCGGGCGTCGTGTCGTGATCACGCCAGAGCGTGCGCACATTCAGGCCATCACGCTGGACCACTGAGCGCTCCTCGACAACCGCCTGGTCCAGGCGAATCCGGCCACGCACCTCGAAAAACCTTGAATTCACTGAAAGCTGGCCGCTGCTGGACGCCTCCCTGACCGCTTCGGAGCGCTGGCCGGCGTCGGTAATCGTCGAAAAGTGGGCCGTTTCGCGCGCGGCCACCAGGCGTTTCGCTTCGGCCGGGTCGAGTCCTGTCACGCTGGCCTGCAGGACCTCGGCGCTGGCCGTATTGAGGTTGATCTGCGTGCGCTCGGGCAGCAAGGTGATGTAGGGCTTGAGTGCGCCCAGGGAAGCCGCAGGCAGGCCCAACCAGACCAGCTGCTCGATCCTTTGCGGCATCAACGGGGCTTGGGGGTTCCCGGTGCCGTCGCTCCTGGCCCCCTTTTTGGCCGCAAGCAACTGGTCCGCGAGGACGTTGACTTGCTCGGGTGGCAAACCGAGCTGCTCGAAGAGCCGGTCAAAGGCCAGCTTGCCGTGCACTGAAATCTTGTCCTGGTCAATCAGGTTCATGACATTCAGGCGCGCCTGCAGGTCGGAAACCTGGCCCGACAGGAAGGCGTCGCGGTCCGCGTCGGCGTTGCTGACATCCATCGACAGGAACGTGGCCAGCCGTGCTTCCTGCAGCGGCACCGCCCAGGGTTCCGCAAGATGGTCGGCGCCGCCACTGCGCGCATCCTCGCGCAGGATCAGCCGGGCCCAGTCGAGCGCCCCCGTCAGCAGCCACGTCGATTGCACGCGCGAGCGCTCGGCGGCTTCCACCTCGACGCTTCGCCATTGCTGCCACAGGGCAGCGGCGGCCATCGTCGCCACCAGGGTCACGGTGAGCATGGCGGCCAGCAGGGCCGCGCCCTTCTGGCGCTTCATGACTTACCACCTCCGACGGAAGGGCGTATCCAGTCGAGCGTGAGCCGGCCGCTCAGAGCCTGCCCTGGCGAAAGGGTCAAGACGATGCGCACACCCTCCGGAATGGCAGTCTTGGCCGCTGCGGCCGGTCCGTCGCTCGACAGCGGGTTGCTCCAGGCGCCACCGCGGAAGTAGAAAAGCTGCCAGTCGTCCAGCGGGACGATCGACACCTCGCGCTTCTTGTCCTCGTCACCCGGGTTTTGCGCCCAGCGCTCCGCCTGGGACCAGCTGGATTGCCAGTCGCCCAGGGTGGTCAGTGCCGGCGACTGCCAGCGCAACCAGGTGCTGCCAGCGCCGGTACGGCGGGTCCAGGCCACGACCCTGAGCCCCTCGTCCACCAGCGTGCTGCCGCGCCGGGTGATGCGCAGCACGCGACCGTCCCAATCCAGGCTGCTGATCTGGGGGCTTTCCGCCATCGCGTCCAGATCGGCCCTCCATTGCCCCAGCCCGGCCTGCAAGACCAGGACTTCATCGGCGCGCGCCTGGGTCTGCGTCTGTGCGCGGCTCATGCCATCGAGGCCGCGCCAGCTGAGGATCGCCATCAAGGCCATGACCGCGATCGCCACGAGCAATTCGATCAGGGTGAAGCCGCGGCTGTGACGTGGGTTCAGGCGCATGGCATCAGTTCACGTCGCGTGCACACCGTCAATAACGGCCGATGACGGTCGTCAGATTGAGGACCGGCAGGTCGCCGTCGCTGACCAGGGCATCCACCCGTCGGAAGGACGGGTTTGGCGTGGGGCGAACCGAGACGTTGACCGAGAAGTTGCGACCGGCCTGCTCACAGGTCTGGCTGCTGTCACCGACCCCCGGCATCTGTCGTGAAAGCCGTGCCTTGATCAGCTCGTTTTCAGCGCAGATGTGGGCCAGCAAAATATCGGACTGGCGCATGGCGTTGTACGTCAATGCCGTGGTCGCCTTCAGGCCGGCGGTAAGCGCGATCGCGACGATGCCCAGCGCCACCAGCACCTCGATCAAGGTGAACCCGCCAGCCGGACGGGCGGAGCTCACGGCGTTTCCCCGGTCTGGACTGAAAAGGGGCGCAGCCCGTCCGTGGCGACGCGCAGGACACGGTCGGGCTCGCTGGCGCTGGTCAGGACCACGACCTGCGGGTCGATCATCGGTTCCGGGCCCAGCTGCAACGGGTTCCCGGCGCGCGCGGCGGTGTCTGGACTCAGCCACCGGGTGGGAAGTGAATTGTCGGGCACGCCTTCGAACGCAAAACCTTCGGACGTCACGCGCCATTGCACGGGAACCCCCATGGCTCTGGACTGGGCGCGGCCCGACTCCAGCAGCGCGGCCAGCCTTTGCGCCTCACGCTCCAGTGTGCTGGACGTGGCATCCCGCAGTGCAAGGCTCACACCGGCGGTGCCAATGGCGATGATCGCCACCACCACCAGCAACTCCAGCAGGGTGAAGCCCTTCGCTGCCGAGGTTGCAAGCGTGGGGGCCTGATTACTGCCAACTGCCAATGTCCGCATCCTTGCCCTCGCCGCCGGCCTGTCCGTCGGCGCCGAACGACATCACGTCGATCTCGCCTTTCACGCCGGGGTTGAGGTACTGGTAGGGGCGTCCCCATGGGTCGTTGGGCAGTTTTTCCAGATAGGGCTTCCAGTTGGACGGAACCGGGCTGACCGTGGGCTTTGCCACCAGGGCCTGCAGGCCCTGCTCGGCGGTGGGGAAGCGCTGGTTGTCGAGTTTGTACAGCTTGAGCGCCTGCATCACATTGGTGACGTCGGTGCGGGCCGCCGTGGCCCGGGCATCGTCGGCACGGTCCAGGACATTGGGGACGATCAGTGCGGCCAGGACGCCGATGATGACCAGCACCACCATCAGTTCGATCAGGGTGAAGCCTCGCGTGACGAGACGGGCTGGGGTGCTGCGGCTGAAAATTGGGGTGCGATGGGTCATGGGGCGGGGCCTGTTTACCGGTAGTTCTGTTCAATCATAATCATTCAATGCTGACAAACTTGCAAAACAGGTGGTGGCCCCGTGCAGGCACGCTGGCGATCTGGTTCCTGGCCGCGGCCAGTGCGACCTGGTGGGCTTTGCGGCTGGCGGGTCCGGTGAGGCCGGCCGTCATGGTGCCGCCGGCCGTCATCCTTGCCGCCGAGGCCGCGGTCGACCCGGCGGCCGTCGGGCGTTTGCTCGGGGCATCGCCGGTGGCCGCCGCTGTCGCGCCGGCGCCGGGCATGGCCAGTCGCTTCGTGCTCCTGGGTGTCGTTGCGGATCGATCCAGCCAGGGTGCCGCCCTGATTGCCGTCGACGGCAAGCCCGGCAGGCCCTACCGGGTGGGCAGCAAGATTGACGAGGGCATCGTGCTGCAGGCCGTTGAGCCGCGCAAGGCCCGGCTGGGACCTGCCGCCGAGGCCGAGACGACCTTGGTGCTCGAACTGCCGCCACTCAAGAAGTAAGTTGCTGGCCAATCGCCGGCTACGCAGCGGCATCAGGAACCGCACGATGGAACTCAGCGCAATTCGCCGTACTGCGTCGGACCCAGCGCCGTTTCCCGCGGCTCGTCATCGAGGATTTCGGTTTCGGCTATTTCGTGCGCAGGAAATGCGGACTCGATGATCTCGGTGTTTTCATAGCCGGTCAGCATGATGGGCGCCTTTTGTGCCCTGTTGCCCGCGCCCGCCGGCGCGACAGTCTTTGCGGCGGCACTGCCCAGCGCCTGCTTCAGTGCCACGACTTCGTGAGCCAGCACCGGTTCATGCCTCGCCTTTTCCGCTGCGGGTATCGGCGTGGCGGCGGCCCCGGCCGATGCCGCCGGCAGCGTGGCCCGGTAAATCTCCCCAGCATGGACGTCGCCGGTTTTGCGCGTCACCGCAGGATCTTCGGCGCGCCAGTAGACCGACGAGACGACGATGTTGTAGCGGTTGCTGGCCGATTGGCGGATCATCGCCTCGATCTCCGCCAACTGCGAGATCTCGCCGCCGAAGTCACTGGACAGATCCATCATCACGATGAATTTCCGGCCTTTCGAGTCCGTGGCCAGCACCTTGAACTTGAAGCTGCTGGAGAGCACGCCGACGCGAACCATGGTCTCGCGCACCACGTTGTAAAGCAGTTCGCGCATCCGCGATCGGTCGTCCTTTCGGCGTTCAGCGGCTTCCACCGCCTCCTGCGTCGTCTGGGCTGCGCCAGCCTTCAGGTTGGCCGGATTCTGAGCGCTGCCGGCGCGGCTGCGTGGCGTTTGCGGCGTGTTCTTGAGCCAGCTGAATAGGGACATGTGACGGATTCTAGTGGATGGTTTTCGCAGTGTTGTATCCAGATGAATCAGGGCAAAGTCCCGGCGTCAGCGCTGCAGAAACATGCGGTACACCGGATTGCGGGTTTCTTCCACGTAGGGGTAGCCCAGCGTCTCGAGAAACCCGGTAAAGGCCTTGTCATCGGCCTCGGGCACCTGCAGACCCACCAGGATGCGGCCGTAGTCGGCACCCTGGTTGCGGTAGTGAAACAGGCTGATGTTCCACCCCGGACGCATCAGGCTCAGGAACTTCATCAGTGCGCCTGGCCGCTCCGGAAAGACGAAGCGCATCAGCCGCTCGTCCTGTGCCAGCGCCGAGTGGCCACCGACCATGTGGCGGATGTGCTCCTGGGCCAGGTCGTCGTGCGTGAGGTCCAGCGCGTCGAAGCCATGGCGGGTGAAATTGGCGGCGATCCTGGCGCTCTCGCCCTTGCCCTGCGTGGTCAGGCCGACGAAGACGTGCGCCCGGGCCGCGTCACTGATCCGGTAGTTGAATTCGGTCACATTGCGCGGCCCACCAGGCAGCGTGCCGATGAGTTCGCAAAAGCGCCGGAAGCTGCCGCGCTCCTCGGGAATCGTCACCGCCAGCAGGGCCTCGCGCTCTTCGCCCACCTCGGCGCGCTCGGCGACAAAGCGCAGCCGGTCGAAGTTCATGTTGGCGCCACACAGGATGGCCGCATAGGTTTCGCCCCGGGTCTTGTGCAACGCGACGTACTGCTTGATCGCCGCTACCGCCAGCGCCCCCGCAGGCTCCACGATGCTGCGGGTGTCGACAAAGATGTCCTTGATCGCGGCGCACACGGCATCGGTGTCCACGGTCATGAATTCGTCCACCAGGCCGCGTGCAATGCGAAAGGTTTCCTCGCCCACCAGCTTGACCGCGGTGCCGTCTGAAAACAGGCCCACATCGGAGAGTGTCACGCGCTTTTTCGCGGCAACCGACTGGATCATCGCGTCCGAGTCGTTCATCTGAACCCCGATGACGCGGATGCGCGGGTCCACCGCCTTGATGTAGTTGGCCACGCCCGACACGAGTCCGCCGCCACCAATGGCCACGAACACCGCATCGAGCTGCGCGCCGCCATGCCCGCCCAGCGTTTGCACCTGGCGCAACATTTCCATGGCGATGGTGCCCTGGCCGGCGATCACATCAGGGTCGTCGAAGGGGTGGACGAAAGTCAGGCCTTCTTTTTTTTCAAGCGCCACCGCATGGGTGTAGGCGTCGGAATAGCTGTCGCCAAACAGCACCACTTCACCGCCCAGGGCCCTGACCGCGTCAACCTTCAGATGAGGCGTGGTGGTGGGCATCACGATCACGGCGCGGCAACCCAGCTTGTGTGCGCCGAGGGCCACGCCCTGGGCATGGTTGCCGGCCGAGGCGCAGATCACCCCTTTGGCCAGTTGCTCCGGTGGCAGGTGCGCCATCTTGTTGTAGGCGCCGCGCAGCTTGAAGCTGAACACCGCTTGCTGATCCTCGCGCTTGAGCAACACCCGGTTGTGCAGGCGGCGGCTCAGGTTTTTGGCCGGCTCCAGCGCGGACTCCACCGCCACGTCGTAGACGCGGGCCGTCAGGATTTTCTTCAGGTAGTCGGCGGGCTTGAGAGGCCTGGGGGCTTTGGATGGTGCGGTCTTCATGGATTTCCCTCGGCCGCAATGATAGGGGCAAGAAAAAAGCCCCGAACCTTGCGGTCCGGGGCCAATCCACCTTTTTCAGAGGGGTGGAGGAGACAATCAGCGCAAGGAGTTTGCCTTGCTTGCCGCCAGTTTAGCGATAATTTGTTGCAGTGCACCAGGGTGATGTGTCTCAACTTGCGACAAAGTGGGCCTTCAGGGCGAAACTTTTGAAGCTCAGGTGTTTTTGAACCACACAGACGGAGTAAAGCGATGGAATGCACAGTCAGCTGGACGGGCGCAAGCGGCACGCGCTCGGGCATGGGTTTTGTGGCCGAAACCGGTAGCGGCCACATCCTGGCCATGGACGGCGCGCCCGACTCGGCCAAGCCGGAAAATGGCGGACAAAACCTGGCGCCACGCCCCATGGAAGCCGTGCTGGCCGGCACCGGTGGCTGCACGGCCTACGATGTGGTGCTGATCCTGAAGCGGGGCCGCCATGACGTGCGCGGCTGCAGTGTCAGGCTCACCAGTGAGCGGGCCGACATGGATCCGAAGGTGTTCACCAGGATCCACATGCAGTTCACCGTGACCGGCAAGGGCATTCCGGCAGCGGCCGTCGAGCGCGCCATCGCCATGAGCCACGAAAAATACTGCTCGGCCAGCATCATGCTCGGCAAGACAGCCGCCATCACCACCGGTTTTGACTTGATTGAGGCCTGAATCACCTTTAGTCCAGCGTCAGATGGACATAGTTCGCTATTGATTCGAGAGTTTTCTGGCGATCGAACGCACCAGGCCCGCGCCGGATGGGTGGCGCCCGGCTCAGAGCCGGTGCGCGGTGGCGGTCATCACCTTCGCCGCGGCGCGCATCAGCTGCCGGACGGGACCGGGCAAGCCCATGGCGCCCGCAGCCAGGGCTTCTTCGGCGTGGCGGGCTTCGTCGTCGCGCATTTGCGCCACGATGGCGCGAGAGGCGTGGTCGCCGGCGGGCAGGCGCTCCATGTGGCTGGCCAGGTGGGCCTCGACCTGGCGTTCGGTCTCCACCACGAAACCCAGGCTCAGGCGGTCTCCACCCAGTTTGCCCGCCAGAAGCCCGATGCCGAAAGCGCCGGCGTACCACAGAGGATTGAGCAGCGAGCGTCGTGCGCCAAGTTCGTCCAGCCGGGTTTGGGTCCAGGCCAGGTGGTCGTTTTCCTCGCGCGCGGCCGCTTCGAAATGAGCGCGCAGCACGGGGTTGCGCGTGGCCAGGGCCTGAGAGGCATACAGCGCCTGCGCACAGATCTCGCCGACATGGTTGACCCGCATCAGCGCGCCCGCCTCACGGGCCTGCGCAGGGCTCAGGCTGCTGGCCTCACCGGGCAGGGTGGGGCAGGGGCGCGACGCGTGGGGTGGCACAAACAGCGTGCGCAGGGCGCTGTCGGCGGCGGCAATCAAGGTGTCCAAGGCGGGTTTCGTGGTGGAGAAATGGGGTGTCATGGCTTATTTTGCCACCGGGCCGTTGCGGGGTATTTGGGCCTTTTGTGGCGCCCTATCCACGCCTGAGACTCAATTTGTTGCATGTCTGCAACGAAAAGCAAATATCAGGGGCAAATCCTTTGCGAAACCGGCCGTCCTCTGGTGCAATTGCAACAACTTCCCAAAAGGAGGTTGGCCCGGGGAACCGGCGGGAACGCTGAATGCTTGCATCCAAGTGACCCAACGATCCGGAGCCCTCTGTTTAACCTTGGAGAACCTCGCAATGAAAAAATCACTGATCGCACTGGCTGTGCTGGCCGCCGCTTCCGGCGCCGCAATGGCCCAATCCTCCGTCACGCTGTTCGGCGTGGTTGACGCTACCGTTCGCTACGTCGATGCCGACAGCACGAATGGCGTAGGTGGCGGTAGCCAGATTAGCCTGACCAACTCCGGCTACAACAGCAGCCGCATCGGCTTCCGCGGCACCGAAGACCTCGGTGGCGGCCTGAATGCCAGCTTCTGGCTCGAAGCCGGCGTGAACAACGACAACGGCACTGGCTCCTCCAGCAGCCTCAACAACGTCGCCAACACTACCGCTGCCTCCGGGTCGCAAGGCCTGACCTTCAACCGCCGTTCCACCGTCAGCCTGGCTGGTGGTTGGGGTGAGTTGCGTCTGGGCCGTGACTATGTGCCGTATTTCTGGAACACCACGATCTTCGATCCGTTCGGCACCAACGGTGTCGGCGCCGTGTCCAACTTCACCCTCAAGGGTCTGGGCGTGATTGCTGGTGGTACGCTGAACACCACTTCGGGCGGCGTTCGTGCTTCCAACAGCATCGGCTATTTCATGCCCAAGATCGGTGGCTTCTACGGCCAGGCCATGTACGCCATGGGTGAAGCTGTCGACACCGACGCCGGCAACCCGAACAAGAATGATGGCAATGTCGGCAGCATTCGCGTCGGCTATGCCGCCGGTCCCGTGGACGTTGCCTTCGGTTGGGGTGCCACCACCTTTGCGCCTCAGCAGCAGTACAACGTCATGAACATCGGTGCGTCGTGGAACTTCGGTGCCTTCAAGCTGATGGGCCTGGCGAACTGGGAAACGGGCGACCTCAGCCCAGCTACCGCAGCACTGACGGGTAACTCGGACCTCGACGTCCAAACCTACATGATCGGTGCCTCGATGCCTCTGGGTGCCGGCGAGCTCAAGGGCTCCGCCACCTTCGGCAGTGGCTCGTATGACCTGCTGGACGGCCAACAGTACGCCATTGGTTATGTCTACAACCTGTCCAAGCGCACCGCGCTGTACACCACGGGTTCGTACATCGTCAACAAAGCTTCTGGTGTGACGTCTGCTGCTGGTGCAACCCTCATCCCAGGTGGCGTGTACTCCATGGGCATCGCCCCTGGCGTCGGTGGCAACACCTTCGGTCTGGACTTCGGTGTGAAGCACTCCTTCTGATCACGCGCTGGCCTTGTGCCAGCTGTGAACACGATGGTTCAAAAGCCGCCAGCCTTCGGGTTGGCGGCTTTTTTCATGGGCGCGCGATGGGGGCGCACCTGCGAAGGTGCAGATCCGCCTGGGAGCGGGCCACAGTGAACGAATTGAAGCCCTGCCACACCCGATGCAGGGGCCGGGTTCGCCGCGCTGCCGCGGGAATCTGCGTTGTTACGTTGTTAAAATCGGCGCGCGCGGTAGTGCGCCTTGGGGCTTTCCCTGTTTCAGTCGGTAGCCATCCGCCCTATCATCAATCATCCATACATCCAGGATTTTCATGAATACCAAACTTGCCTTCCTGTCTGCTGCCCTGGTTGCCACCTTGGCGGCGGCGCCCGCGCATGCAGCGCCTTTCAAATGGTCAAGCGCCAGTGATATCCCGACGCTGGATATCCATTCGCAGAACAATGCCCTGGGCAACGGCGTGCACGCCGCGATTTACGAATCCCTGGTGTACTACAACAGCACCACCTTCAAGCCCGAGGGGCAACTGGCCATCAGCTGGAACCAGGTTTCGCCGACCCAGATGCGCTTTGTCCTGCGCCCCGGTGTCAAGTTCAGCGATGGCTCGCCGCTCACCGCCGACGACGTGGTGTACTCGATCATGCGTGCGATGGCCAAGACCTCCAACTATGCGGTCTACACCCAGGGCATTGACAAGGCGGTGAAGGTCAACGACACCACCGTGGACCTGATCATGAAGGGCCCGAATCCGGTGCTTCTCAATCAGCTGACCGAACTGCGCATCATGAGCAAGGCCTGGGCGGAGAAGAACAAGTCGGTCGAGCCCAAGGACATCCGCACCAAGGACGAAAGCTATGCGCACCGCAATGCCATGGGCACCGGACCCTACCTGGTCAAGGAATGGCAGCCTGACCAGAAGCTGGTGCTGGTGAAAAACCCGCTGTGGTGGGGCTGGAGTAGCGCCAAGACCAACGTGACCGAAATCATCTACACGCCCATCAAGTCAGAAGCCACGCGTGTCGCGGCGCTGTTGTCGGGTGAGCTGGATTTTGTGCTGGACCCCAGCCTGCAGGATCTGGGCCGGATGCGAAGCAATCCCAGCCTCAAGGTGATCGATGGCGTGGAGAACCGCACGATCTTCTTTGGCATGGACCAGTATCGTGAGGAGCTCCCGGGTTCCAACATCAAGGGCAAGAATCCGCTGAAAGACCAGCGCGTGCGCAAGGCCCTGTACCAGGCCATCGACATCGCCAGCATCAATCGGGTGACCATGCGCGGCCTGAGCCAGCCAACCGGTGCGCTGGTGGCGCCGCAGGTCAACGGCTGGACCAAGGGCGTTGACAAGCGCTTTGCCTATGACCCTGAGGCCTCCAAGAAGCTGCTGGCCGAGGCGGGCTATCCCCAAGGCTTCGAGGTGGACTTTGCCTGCCCGAACAACCGCTACATCAACGACGAGGAAATCTGTCAGGCCGTCACCGCGATGTGGGCGAAGGTCGGCGTCAAGGCCAAGCTGCGCACGCTGCCGCTGGTGACCTATTTCCCGATGATCCAGCGGTTTGAGGCCAGCATCTACATGCTGGGCTGGGGGGTGCCAACCTTTGATGCGCTGTATTCGTTGCAATCGCTGGTCCGCACCGTCGGCGCAGGCGGTGACGGAAACTACAACGTGGGCCGTTTCAGCAATCCGCAGATTGACGCTTTGATCGAACGCACGAAGAAGGAAACCGACCTGAAGTTGCGCACGTCCTTGTTGACACAGGCGTTGGAGAAGAGCAATGAAGAGGTGTCGCACCTGCCATTGCACAACCAGATCGTTCCCTGGGCCATGAAGAAGAACATCGATGTGGTCCACCGCGCTGACAACCGCCTCGACTGGCGCATCATCATGGTGAAATAAAGCGGCCATCACCAGGGAAAAGGCCCGAAAGGGCCTTTTTTTTGGCTGCAGGTGATGCCGGCGGCGCTTTGGCGTCTTCAGCCCCAAGGAAACCCCCAAGGCGGCACGCCACTTGCTCTGCTAGCATGCAGACTCACTTCTTCACAATCCATGTTCGCCTTTGTCCTGCGCCGCCTGTTCCAGGCCGTGATCGTCATGATCACGGTGGCCTTCATCGCGTTTCTGCTGTTCCAGTACGTGGGCGATCCGGTCGTCTTCCTTTTGGGGCAGGACGCCACGCCTGAGCAGATTCGTGCGCTACGCGCCGATCTGGGGCTGGACAAGCCTTTCTTCGTGCAGTTCTGGCACTTTCTTTCCAATGCGGTGCAAGGTGAATTCGGCCTGAGCCTGCGCCAGGGCGCCAAGGTGTCGCGCCTGATTGCCGAGCGCTTTCCCGCCACCATGGAGCTGGCCACGATTGCGGCCGTGCTGGCGCTGGCGCTGGGCATTCCCATGGGCGTGTATTCCGCCCTGCGCAGGGGCTCGTTCCTGAGCCAGGCCTTCATGACCTTGTCGCTGCTGGGGGTGTCGCTGCCCACCTTCCTGATCGGCATCTTGCTGATCCTGCTGTTTTCGGTGGGGCTGGGCTGGTTCCCCAGCTTCGGTCGCGGCGACACGGTGCAGCTGGGCTGGTGGAGCAGCGGCTTGCTGACCCTGGATGGCTGGCACCATGTGATCCTCCCCGCCGTGACGCTGGCGATTTTCCAGCTCACCCTGATCATGCGACTGGTGCGAGCCGAGATGCTGGAAGTGCTGCGCACCGACTACATCAAGTTCGCGCGGGCCCGCGGCCTGTCGGACCGCGCCATTCATTTCGGCCATGCGCTGAAGAACACGCTGGTTCCGGTAATGACCATCACCGGGCTGCAACTCGGCGGCCTGATTGCCTTTGCCATCATCACCGAGACCGTGTTCCAGTGGCCCGGCATGGGGCTGCTGTTCATCCAGGCGGTGACCTTTGCCGACGTGCCGGTGATGGCGGCCTACCTTTGCCTGATTGCCCTGATCTTCGTGGTCATCAACCTGGTGGTCGATCTGCTGTACTTCGTGGTGGACCCGCGCCTGCGCGTGAGCGGCGGACATTGATGCTGGCGCCGCGATACCGTGTCAATGGCCGTGCGTTTGCGCGCATCGCCGAACTCCACCCCGAACTCACCGCGTTCCGGCGTGACCTGCATGCGCACCCGGAGCTGGGATTTGAAGAGTTCTATACCGCCGCTCGCGTGGCGGCAGCGCTCAAGGCCTCGGGCGTGGACGAAGTTCACACCGGGATCGGCAAGACCGGCGTCGTGGCGGTTGTCCACGGCCGGGGCAACCGCGGCCAATGGCTGCGCGATGCCGCCGGGCAGATCCAGGCCATCGGGCTGCGCGCCGACA
Organism: Hydrogenophaga sp.; assembly: GCA_011391595.1. Lineage (GTDB taxonomy): Bacteria > Pseudomonadota > Gammaproteobacteria > Burkholderiales > Burkholderiaceae_C > JAABQG01. The sequence continues at coordinate 58,072 of JAABQG010000009.1, read as the reverse complement.
TGGACGCGCTGCCCATGACCGAACACAACGACTTCGCCTGGAAATCCGGCAAGGCCGGCCTGATGCACGGCTGCGGCCACGATGGACACACGGCCATGCTGATCGGCGCGGCGCGCTACCTGGCTGAAACCCGCCACTTCGACGGCACCGCCGTGCTGATCTTCCAGCCGGGCGAGGAAGGCTATGCCGGCGCCCGCGAGATGATCGGGGACGGCTTGTTCGACCGCTTCCCGGTCAAGGCGGTCTATGGCATGCACAACTGGCCGGCGATGCGGCCCGGCGTGATCGGCGTGAACCCTGGGCCGATGATGGCCGCGGCCGACCGCGTCACGATCGAGATCACCGGCCGCGGTGGTCATGGCGCCCATGCCTACATGGCGGTGGACCCGGTGCTGGTGGCCGCGCACATCATCACGGCCGTGCAGAGCATCGTCTCGCGCAACGTCAAGCCTCTGGACAGCGCCGTCATCAGCCTGTGTGCCCTGAAGGCTGGCGATCCGGGGGCGTTCAGCGTCATTCCGGGAAGCGCAACGCTGACGGGGACGGTGCGCACCTTCAACCCCGTGGTGCAGGATCTGGTCGAGCAGCGCCTGCACGACCTGTGCAGCGCGGTGGCGCTGGGCTTCGGGGCTTCGGCCACCGTGCATTACGAACGCATCTATCCGGCCACCGTCAACTCCGACGCAGAAGCTGCTTTCGCCGCGGATGTGGCGCAGACCCTGGTGGGGGAAGGCCATGTGGTGCGCGACATGGAGCCCAGCATGGGCTCCGAGGATTTTTCCTTCATGCTGCAGGTCAAGCCCGGCGCCTACCTGCGCATCGGCCAGGGCGGCGAGGGCAGCTGTTTTCTGCACAACAGCCGCTACGATTTCAACGACGAGATCCTGCCGCTCGGTGCGGCGCTGCACGCCAGCCTGGTCGAGCAGGCCCTGCCCTTATCCGCCAACTGACCGATTTGTTTTTTTACCAAGGAGCGCCTCATGAACTTCAAGAAGACCCTGCCCGCAATGGGTGCAGCGCTGATACTCTCAGCCACAGGCCTGATAGCGTCTGCGCAGACGGTTCGGATCGCCAATCAGGGCGATGCGCTGTCGATGGATCCGCATTCGCTCAACGAATCCCTGCAACTGTCCGTCACCGGCAACATTTACGAGCCTCTGGTGGGCCGTAACAAGGACCTGACGCTGGCCCCGGCGTTGGCCACGTCGTGGAAGCAGACCTCGCCCACCGTGTGGCGGTTTGAACTGCGCAAAGGCGTCACTTTCCACGACGGCACGCCGTTCAACGCGGACGATGTGGTGTTCACACTGGCGCGGGTCGCGGGCGAGGGCTCCGACTTGAAGAGCAACGTCAACGACATCAAGGAGGTGCGCAAGATCAACGACCATGTGATCGAAATCGAGACCAAGGCGCCATTCCCCATTCTTCCTGATGCGCTGTCCACGACGTTCATGATGAGCAAGAAGTGGAGCGAGACCAACCAGGCCACCCGCCCGGTGGACCGCCGCAAGGGAATCGAGAATGCCGCCTCGTTCCGCGCCAACGGCACCGGTCCGTACCGTCTGCGCGAGCGCCAGCCCAACGTGCGTACCACGTTCGTGCGCAATGGCAATTACTGGGGCAAGATCGAAGGCAACGTGAACGAAGTCATCTTCACGCCCATCGGCAATGACGCCACACGGGTTGCGGCGCTGCTTTCCGGCGAGATCGACGTCATGGAGCCGGTGCCGCTGCAGGACGTCGATCGCATCAATTCATCGCCCAACACGAAGGTGCTGGCAGGCCCGGAATTGCGCACCATCTTCCTGGGCATGGACCAGAAGCGTGACGAACTGCAGTTCTCGAACGTGAAGGGCAAGAACCCGTTCAAGGACAAGCGGGTGCGCCAGGCGTTCTACCAGGCGATCGACATCGAGGGCATCCAGAAGACCGTGATGCGCGGTGCCTCCAAACCCACCGCACTGATGGTGGGCCCCGGCATCAACGGTTTCAATGCGGATCAGAACAAGCGTCTGCCGTACGACCCCGAGGCCGCGAAGAAGCTGCTGGCGGATGCCGGCTATCCCAATGGCTTCGAGGTGGCGCTCAACTGCCCGAATGACCGGTACGTCAACGATTCCCGCATCTGCCAGACGGTGGCCGCTAACCTGTCTCGCATCAACGTCAAGGTCAACCTGCAGGCCGAGACCAAGGGCACGTACTTCCCCAAGGTGCTGCGACGCGACACCAGTTTCTACATGCTGGGCTGGACGCCGACCACGTATGACTCCCATAACGCCCTCAATGCCTTGATGGCCTGTGTGGATGACAAGGGCGCCGGCATGTTCAACCTTGGCAGTTATTGCAATCCGAAGGTTGACCAACTCACCAGATCGATCCAGTCCGAGACCGACAAGACCAAGCGCAACGCCATGATCAAGGAAGCCTTTGACCTGCACTCCGCCGACATCGGCCATCTGCCGCTGCATCAACAGGCGCTGGCGTGGGGTGTGAACAAGAAGGTCGACCTGGTCCAGATGGCCGACAACAACATGCCGTTCCGCTACATCACCGTCAAACCGTAAGCAGCATCGATGAGCACATCAGCCACACCACCGGCCATGGGGCGGGTGGCGCGTTTCCTGGACAGCGATATCGGCCACAGCTTTCGCAGCTCGCCGGTAGCGATGGCCGCCGCCTTCATCGCCTTCGTCTGCGTGTTTGCGTCGCTGTTTGCCGGCTGGGTCGCGCCGCACAATCCGTTCGACCTGACCACGCTGGAGCTCAGCGACGCGCGCCTGCCGCCGTCGTGGAGTGAAGGCGGGTCGCGCAAGTACTTGCTCGGTACCGACGACCAGGGCCGCGACATCCTGTCCGCGGTGATCTATGGCGCACGGATTTCGCTGGTGGTCGGTGTGGTGTCGGTCATCCTGTCGGTGCTGGTGGGCGTGTCGCTGGGCCTGCTCGCGGGTTTTCGTGGTGGCTGGATCGACGCGGCGCTGATGCGCCTGTGCGACGTGATGTTGTCCTTCCCCGCGATCCTGGTGGCTTTGTTGATCGCGGGTGTCGGACGGGCCCTGTTTCCCAATGGCGGCGATGGGCTGGCGTTTGGCGTGCTGATTTTCTCCATCTCGCTCACTGGCTGGGTGCAGTACGCGCGCACGGTGCGGGGGTCCACACTGGTGGAGCGCAACAAGGAATATGTCCAGGCGGCCCGCGTGACGGGCGTCTCGTCGCTGCGCATCATGCGTGGCCATGTGCTGCCCAACGTGATGGGTCCGGTCCTGGTGCTGGCCACCATCCAGGTCGCCACGGCCATCATCACCGAGGCGACCCTGTCATTCCTGGGCGTCGGCGCACCACCCACTTCGCCCTCGCTGGGCACGCTGATCCGCATCGGCAACGATTATTTGTTCTCAGGCGAATGGTGGATCACGGTGTTCCCCGGCGTGATGCTGGTGCTGATCGCGCTGTCGGTCAACCTGCTGGGCGACTGGCTGCGCGACGCGCTGAACCCGCGCCTTCGCTAACCACGGTCCCAACACGATGAGTCTCTTGCAGGTCAAAAATCTGGTAGTCGAATTCCCGGGCCGACGCGGCACGCTGCGCGCGCTCGACGACATTTCATTTGATATCGCACCGGGAGAGATCCTCGGTGTCGTGGGGGAGTCCGGCGCGGGCAAGTCCCTGACCGGCGCGGCCATCATCGGCCTGCTGGAGCCGCCCGGCCGCGTGGCCAGCGGGCAGATCCTGCTCGAAGGCCAGCGTATCGACAACCTCGATCATGCGGCGATGCGCCACATCCGGGGCCGCAAGATCGGCGCCATCTTTCAGGATCCGCTGACCTCGCTGAACCCCCTCTACACGGTGGGTCAGCAACTGGTGGAAACCATTCTGGCTCACTTGCCGGTGAGCGCGGCCGAGGCGCGCGCGCGAGCGGTCAGCTTGCTGCAGGACACCGGGATTTCCGCGCCCGAGCAACGCATCGACCACTATCCCCACCAGTTCTCGGGTGGCATGCGCCAGCGCGTGGTGATCGCCCTGGCGCTGGCCGCCGAACCCAAACTGATCGTGGCCGATGAGCCCACCACCGCCTTGGACGTGTCGGTGCAGGCCCAGATCATCGGTTTGCTCAAGAAGGTCTGCGCCCAGCACGGCGCCGCGGTCATGCTGATCACCCACGACATGGGTGTCATTGCTGAAACCTGTGACCGCGTGGCCGTGATGTACGCCGGGCGCATTGCCGAGATCGGCCCGGTGCACGAAGTCATCAATGTGCCCGCCCATCCCTACACGGCAGGCCTGATGGCCGCCATCCCCGACATGACCCAGGACCGCGAACGCTTGAACCAGATTGACGGCGCGATGCCGCGACTGAACGCCATTCCCGCGGGCTGCGCCTACAACCCGCGCTGTCCGCAGGTTTTCGAGCGCTGCCGCAGAGAGCGCCCGGGGCTGTTGGCGGCGGGCGCCACGCGGGCCGCCTGCTGGCTGCATGACAAGGGTCAAACGGGAGCCGCAGCATGAGCCGCCGGGCCGCTCCCAAGGCGAATAGCACCGCAGTGCGCAGCATGGAGGTTATCCAGTGAGCGCGATACCGTTGAAGCCGCCCCTGGTGCAGGCGCGTGACCTGGCCATGTCGTTCGATGTCTCGCCGCCTTGGCTCAACCGGGTGCTGGAGCGCAAGCCGCGCCAGTTTTTGGCGGCGGTCGATGGCGTGAGTTTCGAGATTGAAAAAGGCAAGACCCTGGCCTTGGTCGGAGAATCCGGCTGTGGCAAGAGCACCGTGGCGCGTCTGCTGGTGGGGCTGTACGCGCCCACGCGTGGCGACTTCCAGTTTGATGGTCTGGACGCACACGGCATCTTCAGGACCGCCGACGGTCTCAAGCTGCGCAGCCGTATCCAGATGATCTTCCAGGACCCTTATGCCAGCCTGAATCCACGCTGGATCGTGGAAGACATCGTGGGCGAGCCGCTGATCGAGCACGGGCTGATCACCGACAAGGATCAGCTCAAGGCCAAGGTGGGCGATCTGCTCAAGTCCGTGGGCCTGTCGCCGCTGGACATGGTGAAGTACCCGCACCAGTTCTCCGGTGGGCAGCGCCAGCGCATCTCGATCGCCCGGGCCCTGGCCACCGAGCCCGAGTTCCTGGTGTGCGACGAGCCGACCTCGGCGCTGGATGTGTCGGTGCAGGCGCAGGTGCTCAACATCATGAAAGACCTGCAGCGCGAGCGTGGCCTGACCTACCTCTTCATCTCGCACAACCTGGCCGTGGTGCGCCATGTGAGTGACCAGGTCGGCGTGATGTACCTCGGGCGGCTGGTGGAACTGGCCGACAAGCACACGCTGTTCGACAGCCCGCGCCACCCCTACACGCGCATGCTGCTCGATGCGATCCCGAAAATGCACGACACCGGCCGCGCGCGCACGCCGGTGCAGGGCGAGGTGCCCAACCCCTTGAACCCGCCGACCGGGTGCACCTTCCACCCGCGCTGTCCGCATGTCAACGAGCGCTGCAAGGCCCAGCGGCCGGCCCTGCTGGAAATCGGCGGCGTGAAGATTGCCTGCCACGCGGTCGAAGAAGGCCGGATCTGAGCGCCCCCGCGCGCAAACCGCTCGCCAGACCCGACCTGAGATGCTATCGATAGCGTAGCGCCTCATGGCCGTTTGGCGCTGGGGCAGGCCTTGTTTTGCTCGAAAAACGAGCTGATGAGCGGCCCTGGACCTTTGCGAGATGCCGCCCGAGGCCTCACGTGTGCGCCATTCGGGACCCGGTGGGTTTTTCAGGGGCCGGTTGCCGTGCGCGTTTGCCCTATCATTCCAAGGCTGTCCAAACCGCGAAACTGACGGGGCAGCGATCACTCCCGGAACAAATCATGAAAAAAGCAATTCTGTTGGCGGCCACCCTGGCCGCATCCCTGGGCGCAGCCGCGCAAGGGCAGGTCAACATCATCTGCTCGGTTCAGGCCGACTGGTGCAACATGATGGCCACCGTGTATTCGCGCACCACCGGCACCAAGGTCAACATGTCGCTCAAGGGTTCGGGTGAAGCACTGGCCCAGCTCATTGCCGAGAAGGACAACCCCAAGACCGACATCTGGTTTGGCGGCACCGGCGACCCGCACCTGCAGGCGGCGGAGCAGGGCCTGACGCTGGAGTACAAGTCTCCGCTGCTGCCGCAGCTCTACCCATGGGCGCGCAAGCAGGCCGAGGACGCGAAATACCGCACCGTGGGGGTGTACCTCGGCCCCGTGGGCTTCGGCTTCAACACGGAACTGCTGGCCAAGAAGAAAGCACAGGCGCCCAAGTCCTGGGCCGACCTGCTGAAGCCCGAGTACAAGGGCGAGGTGCAGATGGCCAACCCCGCCTCCAGCGGCACGGCGTACACGGTGATTGCCACGCTGGTGCAGATCATGGGCGAGGACAAGGCCTTCGACTACCTCAAGTCGCTGCACAAGAACGTCAGCACCTACACCCGCAGCGGCACCGCGCCCATCAAGGCCGCGGCGCGGGGTGAGACCATGGTATCGATCAGCTTCGTGCACGACGTCACGACCGAGGCCATCCAGGGCTTTCCGGTCGGCTCCGCCACCCCTTCCGAGGGCACCGGCGCCGAAATCGGCTCCATGAGCATCATCAAGGGTGCGCGCAACCTGGAGCAGGCGAAGAAGTTCTACGAATGGGCACTCACCCCCGGGGCGCAGCAGTTCGGCGTGGCGGCCAAGCAGTTCCAGCTGCCCAGCAACTCGACCACGGCGATCGACCCGCGCATGCCCGATCCGAAGAAGATCAAGCTGATCAACTACGACTACGCCAAGTACGGCTCCAGCGCCGAGCGCCGTCGCCTGATCGCGAAGTGGGAAAAGGAAATCAATTCGCTGCCGCGCTAGGCCCGCTTCCCTGAATCGAGGCTGATTCTCGTGCGTGACCTCATCTTTGAGCGTCCATGAGCCGGCACCCTGACCGTCCCGTCCGGCTCTGGCTCTTCGCCGGGCTGCTGGCCTACCTGATCCTGCCCTGGTACGCGATCCAGGACACCGCCTGGTACAGCGTGTTGACCCAGGTCCTGGGTGGGCCCGAGACGGCCAGCGGTCTGGTGCAGATGCTTGCGCACGGGCGCGTCTGGCTGCTCCTGGGCGTGCTGGGGCTGGTTGTGGCGGCCATTGGCCTGGTCGTGCCACCGGGCAAGGCGCAGGGGCGCTGGTTCCTGGCCGGCGGGGTGCTGGGCTTCGGCGGCCTGCTGGCCAGCGGCTTCATGATCGGCGCCAGGGGCTGGTCGTTCGAGATCCTCAACAGCGGGTTCGGCGAACTGGCGCTGAACCAGTTCGGCATCGGTATCGGCGCCTTCGTGGCCTTGCTGGCGCTGGTGATGATCGCGGCCTTCGGCGTGGCGCGGCTGGGCTTCTTCAAGGGCGACCTGTTCGTGGCCTCGGCCGTGGTGGGCTGCTCGGTGCTGCTGCTGATGTTCATCGCGTTTCCGGTCGTCAAGGCGCTGCACGGCGCCTTCCTGAACGAGCAAGGCCAGTGGTCCTTGCTGGCGCTGCAGGAGCGCATCGGCAACGAGCGGGTCTGGGGGCTGAACTGCCTGGCCGGCGGCCTGCGCTGTGGCGTGGCCTGGAACACGCTGTTCCTGGCCCTTTGCACCGCCACCGGCACCACGGTGCTGGGCACCATGATGGCGCTGATGGCCGAGCGCAGCGCCAGCGCGCGGGTGCAGACGCCGCTGCGCGTGGTGGCCTTGCTGCCGATCATCACGCCGCCGTTCGTCGTGGGTCTGGGCCTGATCCTGCTGTTCGGCCGCGCGGGCGTGGTCAACCAGTTCCTCGAATACGCCTTCGGCATCCCGCCCACGCGCTGGTTCTACGGGGTGCTGGGCATCTGGATCGCCCAGATGTTCGCCTTCACGCCGATCGCCTTCATGATCATGCGCGGTGTGGTGCAGGGCGTGGCACCCAGCCTGGAGGAGGCGGCGCAGACGCTGCGCGCCGACCGTCGCCGCACCTTCTTCACCATCACCTTGCCCCTGCTCAAGCCCGGCCTGGCCAATGCCTTTCTGGTCGGCTTCATCGAGAGCATGGCGGACTTCGGCAATCCGATCGTGGTGGGCGGGCAATTCTCCGTGCTGTCCACTGACATCTTCTTTGCGATCGTCGGTGCCCAGTACGACCAGGGGCGCGCCGCCTCGCTGGCCTGGATCCTCACGCTGTTCGCATTGGGCATCTTTGCCCTGCAGCGCGGCTTGCTCGGCAAGCAGAACTACACCACGGTCAGCGGCAAGGGCGACGCGGGCATTCCCATGGCGCTGCCCGATGGTGTGCGCCGCACGCTGAACGCCGTGGTCTACCCATGGCTGGCCTTCACCGTGGTGGTCTACCTGTTCGCGTTTGCCGGCGGCTTCGTGCAGACCTGGGGGCGCGACTACACCCTCACCTTGAACCACTTCAAGACCGCCTTCGCGCTGGAGTGGGGCCAGTTCGGACTGGTCTGGGCCGGCACCGCCTGGAACTCGCTCTTCACCACGGTCAAGCTGGCTGGCTTGTCGGCACCGGTCACCGCCGCCACCGGCCTCTTGATCGCCTGGCTGCTGGCGCGCACCGAGTTCCATGGTCGGGGCATGTTCGAGTTCGTGGCGCTGCTGGCGTTCGCGATTCCGGGCACCGTGCTGGGCGTGAGCTACATCCTGGCCTTCAACGTGCCGCCGGTGGAGCTGACCGGCACCGGGCTCATCATCATGCTGTGCTTCATGTTCCGCAACCTGCCGGTCGGGGTGCGCGCCGGCACCGCGGCCTTCCGCCAGCTTGACAAGTCACTGGACGAGGCCTCGCTGATGCTGCGCGCCTCCACCGCGCAGACCCTGTTCAACGTCGTGCTGCCGCTGCTGAAGCCGGCGCTGGTGGCGGCGCTGATGTACAGCTTCGTGCGTGCCATGACCACCGTCAGCGCCGTGATCTTCCTGGTGACGGCCGAGAACGAGCTGGCCACCACCTACATCATCGGGCGCGTCGGCAACGGCGACTACGGTGTGGCGCTGGCCTACTGCACGGTGCTGATCGTGCTGATGTCGCTGGCAATTGCGCTGATCCAGTGCCTGGTGGGCGAGCGCAAGCTCGGCCGGCGCAAGACCGGCGCTGCCGCAGTGGCCGTGCCCGCGATCTGAACCCCTCATAGCGGAAACACCATGCATCACGGCGTCGAGTTCAAAAACATCTCCAAGCGTTACGGCCTGCAGGCCTCGGCGCCGCTGGTGGTCAACGGGGTCAGTTTCGAGGTGCCCAAGGGCACGCTCACCACCCTCCTGGGCCCCTCGGGCTGCGGCAAGACCACGGTGCTGCGCATGGTCGCCGGGCTGGAGATGCCCACCGGCGGCCAGATCATCATGGACGGCAAGGACGTGACCACGCTGGGCCCGGCAGACCGCAACGTCAGCATGATGTTCCAGAGCTACGCCCTGTTCCCGCACATGAACGTGCAGGAAAACGTGATGTACGGGCTGAAGATGTCCGGGGTGGCGAAAGAGGCCGCCCGCGCGCGCGTCAGCGACGCGCTGAAGAACGTCGGCCTGGTCGGCTACGACGACCGCCTGCCCAGCGAGCTTTCCGGCGGCCAGCAGCAGCGCGTGGCGCTGGCGCGCGCCCTGGTGCTGGAGCCGGCGGTGCTGCTGTTCGACGAGCCGCTGAGCAACCTCGATGCCCGCCTGCGCCGCGAAATGCGCGAGGAAATCCGCAGCCTTCAGCAGCGCCTGAAGCTCACCGTGGCCTACGTCACCCATGACCAGAGCGAAGCCCTGGCCGTGAGCGACCAGATCATCGTGATGAGCGTGGACGGGCATATCGCCCAGCGTGGCTCCCCGCAGGAAATGTACGAGTTCCCGCAGAGCGAATTTGTCGCCGGCTTCATGGGTGAGGCGATGCTGTTCCCGGGCGTGGCGGGTGTGGACGGGCAGGTGCAGCTCGGACCCTTGACCCTCACCCCACGGCAGTCGGTGTCCGCGGGCGCCGTCAAGGTGGCCGTGCGCCCGGAGGCCTGGCGCATTCACCGCGCTGGCGCTGAGCGCGCGGCCGGCATCGCGGGCAAGCTGCTCAAATCTGCCTATCTGGGCAGTTTCTTCGAGTACACCTTCGAGACCGTGCTGGGCAACATCTTCGTGGTGTCGCCCGATTTGACCGACGTGCTGGCCTTGGGCGCCGAGGTGGGGCTTTCGCTGGCCGATCACGGCGTGTCGGTGGTCCGCGCCGATTGATAATGGCGGCATGACCGCCAACCTCCCCAACTGGATGAACCGCCCCCGTTGCGACCTGACACCCGCCTGGCGCCAGCTCGACACCTGCTACCAGCAGAGTGGCCGCGCCTTTGACCTGCGCCAGGCCTTCACCGAAGACGCCGCGCGTTTCGAGTTTTTCAGCCAGACGGCGCCGCATGTCTTTGCCGACCTCTCCAAGAACCGGATCGACGCGGCGACGCAGCAAATCCTGCTGCAACTCGCGCGCGAGTGCCGCGTCGAGGCCCACCGCGATGCGATGTTCGCGGGCGAGGCCATCAACACCACCGAAGGCCGGGCCGTGCTGCATACCCTGTTGCGCGCGCCGCGCGGGATTTCGGGTGAGGCTGGCGCGGACCCGCTGGCCAGCGAACGCGCGGAGGTCCATGCCACGCTGGATGCGATGCTGGACCTTGCCGAGGTTCTGCGCGCCGACCCCGCCATCACCGACGTGGTGAACATCGGCATCGGCGGCTCGGACCTCGGGCCGCAGATGGCGGTGCTGGCGCTCGATGCGTTCGCCAATTCAGGCAAAAGCCTGCATTTCGTCAGCAACGTGGACGGCCATGAACTCGCGGCCTGTCTGAAGCGCCTGCAGCCGCGAAGCACGGTATTCCTGATCGCCTCCAAGACCTTCACCACGATCGAGACCATGACCAACGCGCTGTCGGCGAAGCGCTGGTTCGAGGCGAATGGAGGCGCCGCAGCAGACATCGCGCGGCATTTCATTGGCCTGACGACGAACGTGGCGGCGGCCCGGGCTTTCGGCATCACCACCACGCTCGGTTTCTGGGACTGGGTCGGTGGGCGCTATTCAGTGTGGTCGGCCATCGGCCTGCCGCTGGCCATCGCCATCGGCGCTGAAGGTTTCCGTGAATTCCTGGCGGGCGCCCACGCCATGGACGCGCATTTCCGCAGCGCGCCACTCAAATCGAACCTGCCGGTGCACCTGGGCCTGCTGGACGTCTGGTACCGCAACTTCCTTGGGTTCACCAGCCGTTGCATCGCCCCGTACCACAGTGCTTTGCGCCGCTTTCCGGCCTATCTGCAACAACTGGAGATGGAGAGCAACGGCAAGCGCGTGGACCTGGCCGGTCAGGCGCTGACCCATGGCACGTCACCGGTGCTGTGGGGCGAGCCGGGCACCAACGGGCAACACGCGTATTTCCAGATGCTGCACCAGGGCACGGATATCGTGCCGGTCGAATTCATCGCCGTGGCGAAGGCCCGACACGACCTGCCCGGGCACCATCCCATGCTGCTGGCCAATGCGCTGGCGCAGGCGCAGGCACTGATGCAGGGCAGCGCCGACGCCGGCGGGCACCGTGACTTCCCCGGCAACCGGCCCAGCACCTTCCTGCTGCTGGACGATCTGACCCCGGCCAGCCTCGGCGCGCTGATCGCGTTGCAGGAGCACCGCGTCTTCGTCAGCGGCTCGCTCTGGGGCATCAACAGTTTCGATCAGTGGGGTGTCGAACTCGGCAAGGTACTGGCCAAAGACATCGAGCCGCGCCTGGCCAGTGGCGATGCGGGTAGCCTGGACGCGTCCACGGCCGGCCTGCTGCGGCGGATTCGTGCCATTTCATAGTCAGATCGGCCTTTTTCCATTGTGAAATGGTCACCGGCAGCTATGAAAATTGTAGTTACCGGGCGACGCCCTGGGCCGCAACTCCGGCGCTGACCGGCCCGTTTGATGCGGCCGGCGTGTCGCTTGCGGCTGCTGCCGCGGGCGCCGGGGACTGTGCGGTGGCGTGATGCAACAGCAGGGCCCTGAACTGCTGAACGGCCTGCTGGTATTGCGCCTGTCCGACCGCGTCCAGATCGCTGTGCTTGCCGCCCTCGATCATGACCCACGCCTTGGGCGGATTGGCCGCGGCAAACAGCTTTTCACCCAGATTCATCGGCACCGTCTTGTCGAGGTTACCGTGGATCATCAGCAAGGGCCTTTCCACCAGCCCGATCTTCTCGCCCGATGCAAAACGCTCGCCGCTGAAATGGGCAAGCAACCAGGCGACGCGCCCGACCTCCAGAGCGATGTCGGGGAAACTGGTGAACGCGGACTCCAGGATCAGGCCGCCGTAGTTGGACTGCGGGCGCTGGCGGCTGGCCAGATCCACCGCCACGCCGCTGCCCATGGAGTGGCCGTAGATGACGCGCATGCCGGGGCGGGGTTCGCGCTTCTGCAGTTCGGCCCAGGCCATATCGGCGTCCTGGAGAATGCTTTTTTCCGAAGGGATGATCGGGGTGCTCAGGCCCCAGCCCCGGTATTCCACTGCCAGCACCGAGAAGCCTGCCTCACGCAGGGCTTCGATCTTGCGAACGTTGGCCACCAGGGTGCGAAAAGTGCCGTGGAAATACAGCAAGGTGGGTGCGGCGGGGTCCTTGTTGGGCAGCCACCACATTTCGATACGGGGCGGATCGGGCCTTTCGTTTAAGCCGTTGCCGCTTTCAGGCGGAGGTGCAGACTTTCCGGCGGCTGTTTGCGCAACGTCGAGAAAATAGCGCTGGTCGCCGGGTGGCAGGCCCGCAAAGCTGGCGGGAACGCCGGTCGTGGGACGGTAGATCAATTGACGCTGCTTCACATCCAGCCAGGCGCAACCACTGGTGGACAAGAGCGACAGTGCCAGAAAGAGGCGCAGCAAGCGGGTAACATCGACGGTTGCGTTCTTGAGTTGCGTCAATAAATCAAGTCCTTGGCGCGCCACCTGTTTTCCGTCCCTTCAGTTTCATGACAAAAATGATTCGCATCCTTGTGGGCCTGATTGTGGCCCACATTGCCGGCCATGCCCTGGCACAAGAACCCCCCACCGTTGCTTCCGACAACGGCAACAAGCTGAGCCTGTCGATCAGTCCGGGTGTATTTCATTTCAACTTGAACGGCGACTACGAACACGTTTGGCTGGTGGGTGTCGAACGCGAGCACCCCAACGGCAAGATCGATGGCATCGCGTTTTTCAACAATTCGTTCAATCAGCCCAGCATCTTCGTTTTCCCCTGGGGTGGCGTTTACAAAGGCATCTTTGACATCGCGCCGCTGTCGTTCAAGTGGAACATCGGCGTGATGTATGGCTATGTGGGTGAGTACCAGGATCGAGTGCCGCTCAATTACAAGGGTTTTTCGCCGGGGGCGAACATCTCCCTCGCCTGGCAGTTCACGCCGGTCTGGTCAGCTCAAGCCACCCTGGCGGGGTCGTTCCTGATGTTCATGATCAACATGCGCATTCCGTAGCGACCTTCGCCTCTGTTGAACAAAGAAAAACCCCGCAAGGCTCGCGCCCTGCGGGGTTTTTTTTGCCTTCGGTGGCTGGCAAAGCGCGCTGTTACATGCCCATGCCGCCCATGCCGCCCATGCCACCCATGTCGCCGCCGCCCATGCCGCCCATGCCGCCGGCCGCTTCATCCTTGGGCGCTTCAGCGATCATGCACTCGGTCGTCAGCATCAGGGATGCGACGGAGGCTGCGTTCTGCAGCGCTGTGCGGGTCACCTTGGTCGGATCCAGGATACCCATTTCGATCATGTCGCCATAGGTGTCGTTGGCGGCGTTGAAGCCGTAGTTGCCCTTGCCAGCCAGCACCGCGTTGACCACCACCGAGGCTTCGCCGCCGGCGTTGTACACGATCTCGCGCAGGGGCGACTCGATGGCCTTGAGCACCAGGGCAATGCCGTGGTCCTGGTCGGAGTTGTCACCCTTGATCTTGCCAGCCGACTGCTTGGCGCGCAGCAGCGCCACGCCACCACCGGCCACGATGCCTTCTTCCACCGCAGCGCGCGTGGCGTGCAGGGCGTCTTCGACGCGTGCCTTCTTTTCCTTCATCTCGACTTCGGTGGCAGCGCCGACCTTGATCACGGCCACACCGCCGGCCAGCTTGGCCACGCGCTCTTGCAGCTTCTCGCGGTCGTAGTCGGACGTGGCTTCCTCGATCTGCACGCGAACCTGCTTGACGCGGGCTTCGATGTCTGCGGCGGCGCCGGCGCCGTCGATGATGATGGTGTTTTCCTTGCCCACTTCGATGCGCTTGGCGGAGCCGAGGTCGGCCAGGGTCACTTTTTCCAGCGTCAGGCCGACTTCTTCAGCGATGACCTTGCCGCCCGTCAGGATGGCGATGTCTTCCAGCATGGCCTTGCGGCGGTCGCCAAAGCCCGGGGCCTTGACAGCCACGACCTTCAGGATGCCGCGGATGGTGTTGACCACCAGCGTCGCCAGGGCTTCGCCTTCGACGTCTTCGGCAATGATCAGCAGCGGACGGCCGGACTTGGCCACTTGCTCCAGCGTGGGCAGCAGGTCGCGGATGTTGCTGATTTTCTTGTCGTAAAGCAGCACGAAGGGGTTGTCCAGCAACGCGGCCTGCTTCTCGGGGTTGTTGATGAAGTAGGGCGACAGGTAGCCGCGGTCGAACTGCATGCCTTCGACGACTTCGAGTTCGCTGTCCAGCGACTTGCCGTCTTCCACGGTGATCACGCCTTCCTTGCCCACCTTGTCCATGGCATCGGCAATGATCTTGCCGATGGCTTCGTCGCTGTTGGCGGAGATGGAGCCGACCTGCGCGATTTCCTTGGAGGTGGTGGTGGCCTTGGAGGCCTTCTTCAGTTCGGCGACCAGGGCCGTCACGGCCTTGTCGATGCCGCGCTTCAGATCCATCGGGTTCATGCCGGCGGCCACGTACTTCATGCCTTCGCGCACGATGGCTTGGGCCAGCACGGTGGCGGTGGTGGTGCCGTCGCCAGCGATGTCAGAGGTCTTGGAAGCGACTTCCTTGACCATCTGCGCGCCCATGTTCTGGAGCTTGTCCTTGAGTTCGATTTCCTTGGCCACGGACACACCGTCCTTGGTCACGGTGGGGGCGCCGAAGGAGCGCTCCAGCACCACGTTGCGGCCCTTGGGGCCCAGGGTAACCTTGACGGCGTTGGCCAGGATGTTCACACCCTCGACCATGCGTGCGCGGGCTTCGCCGCCGAAAATGACGTCTTTTGCTGCCATGTTGAAATTCTCCGGATTCAGTTAATTGGGATTGAAAGAGTGAAAGAGTGAAAGAGGCTGAGAAATTACTTCTCGACCACCGCAAACAAATCATCTTCTTTCATGACGAGCAGCTCGTCGCCGTCGACCTTGACGGTCTGGCCGCTGTACTTGCCGAACAGGACACGGTCGCCGACCTTGACGTTCATGGCGATCAGCTCGCCCTTGTCGTTTTTCTTGCCCGGGCCCACGGCCAGGACTTCGCCCTGATCGGGCTTTTCAGCGGCGCTGTCGGGGATCACGATGCCGGAAGCGGTTTTGGTTTCGTTTTCGACGCGCTTGACAATCACGCGGTCTGCGAGGGGGCGAAGTTTCATGGGATCTCCTTGAATGTGAAACAAGAGGTTGTCATCAAAAAGCGCTGACTCCAGCTCGAAGTTAGCGCTCATTAACTTGCGGGAATCGAATGCTGGCACTCAACTCCTACGAGTGCTAATCATACGGGCATTTGGCGTGATTTCAAGAGCGGCCGGATGGAAACGAGGGTTTTCGAGGTCCAATAGCAGCGCGGCCAGGCCCGGTGCCGGACCGATGCATCCGAGATCCGCCAGTCGTGCAACACTCTCCCCATGTCCCTTTCCACGCTCGCCCAGGCCGCCCTGCAGGCCTTTGACAACGTTGTTGCCGCCAGCGGCGATTTCCGCGTCCGCCCTGGCCAGCATCTGATGGCCGAGCAGGTCGCGCGCACCTTCGCCGACGTCACGCTGGGCAAGCTGGAGGACGAAGACGCCGAGCCGGTGCGCTCGATCGCCGTGATCCAGGCCGGCACCGGCGTGGGCAAGTCGCTGGCCTACTGCGCGCCGGCGATTGCGCTGGCGCTCTCGCGCAACACCCGGGTGCTGATCTCCACCGCCACCGTGGCGCTGCAGGAGCAACTCGTCAACAAGGACCTGCCCCTGCTGGCGGCGCAGATGCCGCAGCCCTTTCGCTTTGCGCTGGCCAAGGGGCGCGGGCGCTACGTCTGCAAGCTCAAGCTCAACCGTCTGGCTGGCGGCACGCCGGAAGACGACGACCTGTTCCCCGACGAGGAGCCCGAGCCCGCCGCCCGCTTCTCCGCGCACCTGACCACCGAAGCCCGCCTGCAGTTCTACGCCGGCATGGCGCGCGACCTGGCCAGCGGCGCCTGGGGCGGCGACCGCGACACGTTGGCCGCCCCGCCCGAGGCCGAGCTCTGGGGCCCGGTGGCGGCCGATGCGCGCTCCTGCACCGGCAAACACTGCCCGGTGTTCAGCGAGTGCACCTATTACGACCGCCGCAAGGAACTGGTCGGCGCGCAGGTCATCGTGGCCAACCACGACCTGCTGCTGTCGTCACTGGGCTCGCGCCTGCTGCCCGACCTGGACAACTGCCTGCTGGTGCTCGACGAAGGCCACCACCTGCCGGCCACCGCACTGGAGCAGTTCGCCTGCACCATGGACCTTTCGCGCACCAACTGGGTGGACAAGCTGGCCACGCGGGTGGTGCGCATCGGAGGCTTGCTGGCCGTGTCCGAAGTGGCGGATGTCTATCGCCTGTCCAGCCAGCTCAAACAGACCCTGCTCGACCTCTCGCGGCTGGTGATGGACCTGTATGGCGAGCAGCTCAATGCTCCAAAGGGCGCCTGGGGCCCGGCGCGTGCGCGCCTGCCGCAGGGCCAGCTGCCGGCCGCGCTGGACGAGCCGCTGCGGCTGCTGCTGGTCACGGCCGAAAGCTATCTGGCCTGTGTGAGCGCGGTGGCCAAGGCGCTGCGCGCGGAAATCCGCGACAAGCCCGAGGAAGCGCGCCGTCTGTCCACCCTGTACGCGCAGATCGGCATGCTCGCACCGCGCCTGGAAGACGTGGTGTCCACCGCGCAGTTGCTGCTGCACGATGCCGGCCCGCAAGACGGCCCGGCTACGGAACGCTCGGTGCCGGCGGCCAAGTGGTTCACCTGCGAGGTGGTGGGCGATTTCATCGTCGTCAAGGCGCACGCCAGCCCGATCCTGCCCGGCGCCACGCTGCGCTCGCACCTGTGGTCGGTGGTGCGCGGTGCGGTGGTCACCTCGGCCACGCTCACCAGCTGCGGCCAGTTCGACTTTTTCCTGCGCGAGTCCGGTCTGCAGGGCGACCCGGCCGCCGTCACGCTCGAGGTCTCCAGCCCCTTCGACTTCGCCGCGCAGGGCCGTTTCATCACCTCCGAGACCGCTGCCGACCCGAAAGACGCCGCCGGATTCAACGCCGATGTGGCGCGCTCGCTGATTCGCGACCTGCGCGAGGTGCGCCACGGCGCGCTGGCGCTGTTCACCTCGCGCGAACAGCTGCGCGTGGCGGTCGAGGCGCTGCCCGGCGAACTGCGCGACGTGGTGCTGGTGCAGACCGAGCTGCCGCGCGCCGTGTTGCTGGCGCGCCACCGCGAGCGGGTGGAAGCGGGTGGCGTGTCCATCATCTTCGGCATGCAGTCCTTCGGCGAGGGGCTGGACCTGCCGGGGCAGCTCTGCGAGAGCGTGTTCATCGCCAAGCTGCCGTTCGCCCCGCCCGACGACCCGGTGGGCGAGGCGCGCGCCGAGTGGCTGCGCGCCGTGGGCCGCGACCCGTTCAGCGAACTCGTGGTGCCCGCCACCGCCATCCGCCTGGCCCAGTGGGCCGGCCGCGCCATCCGCACCGAGACCGACCGGGCGTTTGTCTACTGCTACGACCGCCGCCTCACGCGCACGTCCTACGGCAAGCGCCTGATGCAGGGCCTGCCGCCGTTCACCGTGGTGCGCCACGATGCGCGGGGGCGGGAAGTGGCGCCAACCTGATCGCCGCCTGGCGCGACCCCTGGGCGACGGCTCAGGGTTTGAGCACGTCGCGCAGGAAACCCTCCACCGGCTGGCGGGCGGCGGGGAGGTTGATCAGCGTGTGGGGCGCGCCGGGAATCAGCACCACGCTGGCCTGCTTGTGGTCCTTGAGCGCGGTGCCGCAGTGGCCCCTGGCCGCAGGATTGCCCAGCCAGCTGTTGGCTGGCGAGAAAAACGGATCGGTCAGGCTGATGACGTTGAGCACCGGCCGGTCCGCCGGGATCGCGGTGTCGTGGGTGCGCACGAAATAATTGTCTTCGCAGCTCCACGAAAAAATGATGCGGCCCGCAAACTCGGCGCCCCGGTAACGCGCCACGGCCGGAGCGCCTTCGCTGGTGCCGGCCAACACCATGCGGGCCGGGTCGGCCCAGGGCGCCGCGCGCACCGCCGCGACGGCCAGCGGCACCTCCGACAGGCGAAGGGCATGCACCCGCTCGTAGGTTTCTACGGCGATGGGTGACTTGTAGGTCAGCCGGTCGGGCAGGGCAAAGGAGTCGGGCGCCACGCTGGCAATGCCCAACTCGGCGAGCCAAAGCTGCCATTCGCCGATGGCCTTGAGCGCCAGCCCCGACGAACCGTGCATGAACACCACGACCGGCGCACGCTGGCGTACCTGCGTGGGCGCATCCTTGAGGGGCCCGACGTACACCGCGCCGCCCGTCACGCGCGCAGGCAGCACCAAGGCTGCCTTTTCCATCACCGCCCGGGCCGATTCGGCCGTATGCACCACCGCCGTGCCCTTGACTTCGCCGGCTGGCGCCTGTGCCTGCGCTTGCGCCCAGGCCAGGGGCGTCACGGCCAGCAAGGCCCAAATCCAGTTTTTCAATGTCATGCTTGAGTACCTCCTGGGGCCACTGTAGGGCACTTCTGCTTCTTTCGTCCAATGCCTGAGATGGTTTCATAATCCGGACAGACGATGGCCACGGGCCGGCCCTCACGATCGCTTTCGCAAAACTTGCGGGACAGACCAGGAGTTACATGCAGTGAACCTTGCCCTGTCCGCAACCATTCAGGAGACCGCCATGGATCCCGCCAGTTCCCTGTCTCCCGCGGTTCCGGCCGCGGCGTCCGCCGCGCCCGCCTGGGCCTTGGCCCTGCGCCGGTTCAACAACTGGCTGTCGCAGGATTTCCTGGGCGGACCGCGGCCGTGGAAGTTCGCCTGGGTCATCAATTTCCAGAAGGGCGGCACCTTCTTCTTCCTCGGCTTCTTGATCTGGTGGTACGGCAACACCTCCACCGCGGCCTGGATCTACCTGGCGCTGCACGGTACCTACGGCCTGGTCTGGCTGGTCAAGGACCTGGCCTTCCCCGACCCGAACTGGCAGGTGAAGATCACCCTCGGCGGCGGCATCAACGCCTTCCTGGGTGTGCTGGGCTGGTACTGGGTGTTCGGCTGGCTGCTGATCTCGGGCACGGTGCGGCCGGTGTACCCGCTGCCGGATCACGTCTGGTTCGCGTTGTGCATCAGCCTGTGCATGCTGGGCTCGGTCATCATGATCGCGGCCGACGCGCAGAAGTACTTCACCCTGCGCGTGAAGCGCGGGCTCATCACCGACGGCATGCACCGCTACATCCGCCACCCCAACTACCTGGGCGAGATGATGATCTACGGCAGCTTCGCGTTGATGGTCTGGCACTGGCTGCCGGTAGTGGTGCTGGCCTGGGTCTGGCTGGGGCTGTTCTCGGTCAACATGGTCCTGAAGGAAGCCAGCATGTCGCGCTACCCCGAGTGGGCGGCGTACAAGAAGCGCAGCTGGTGGTTGATTCCTGGGCTGCTTTGAGCGGGGCGCCCTGATCCTTGGCGGACGGTCCGTGTGGGCGGGATCAGGCCGGCGGGGCACTCCGCTCCGCGAATGTCCCCCGGCCTTTGGCCTCCTCCTTGATTTCGCTGCGCCGAGCGCCCCGCCGACCTGATCCCGGGTACTCCGCCTTGCACCATGCCCCGGCGCAGGGCCGGGCCAGGCACCGGATTGGCAAGCCCCCGAAAGCCATCTATACTGTTCATCTGTACAGTATTCAGGACCGCTTTCACCCCTCGTTGTCGAGGCCTGTTGCCGGCTTGCGCCATGCCATCCCCCGCGTTGTCTCCTGCTTCTTCTCTGGCCCTGTCCCGTGCCCGGCCCGCTTCGGCGGCGCCTGAGGCCCTGGGGGCCGGCGCCGTCTGGCGCGCCGACGAGCTCGCGCGCAACGTGGGTGCCACGCGGCCCACGGGCCATGCAGCGCTGGATGCCGTGCTGCCCGACGGCGGGTGGCCGGTGGGGGCGCTGGTGGAGGTGCTGCAGCCGCAGGCCGGGCAGGGCGAATGGCGGCTGCTGCTGCCGGCGCTGGTGGCGTGCACGCAGCCGGGGCAGCCGCCCGGCGCGCTGGTGCTGGTCAACCCGCCGCACCGGCCGTTCGTGCCGGGGCTGGCCGCGCAGGGGCTGGACGCCGCGCGTCTGCTGGTGCTGCAAGGCCCCACGCTGGCCACCGATACGGCGGCGCGCGTCTGGGCCTGCGAGCAGGCGCTGCGCTGTGCGGGCGTGGCGGCCGTGCTGGCCTGGCTGCCGCAGGTGCGTCCCGAGCAGTTGCGCCGCCTGCAGATGGCCGCGCAGAACTTCCAGCAAAGCCTGTTC
The DNA here is from genome assembly GCA_011391595.1 of Hydrogenophaga sp. GTDB lineage: Bacteria > Pseudomonadota > Gammaproteobacteria > Burkholderiales > Burkholderiaceae_C > JAABQG01. Next base: position 37,406 of record JAABQG010000009.1, on the reverse strand, counting down.
GTGATGCGCCCGCTCGCCGCGCAGCACGAGGCCTCGCCCGCCGTGCTGCGGCTGCTGCTGGAATCAGGCGAGGGCGAGGGCGCGGACGCGCTGACGCTGCGCCTGCTCAAGCGCCGTGGCCCGCCGTTGATCACACCCCTGGTGCTGCCGGCGCGGCCCGAGCGGCTGCAGGCGCTGCTGGAGGCCTGCCGCCAGCAGTCCGTGCGCCGCCGCCAGGGCAGCGGCGTGGCCCTTCCTGCCGCTGCCCCGGCCGCCCAGCCGCCGGCCAGCTCTGTGCTGGCGGCGCTGGTCAGCACCCGGGTTCCCGCAGGCGCAGCCCCATCCGGAGGTCCCGGTGCACTGGATCGCCTTGCTGCCCCCGCCGCCCGTTGAGGCGCCGCCGCTGCCGCCAGCCCCTGGCTTGGACGCGGACCTGCGCCTGTGGAGCTGGCGCGCCCTGCAATTCACACCACGCGTGGCGCTGGCCGATGGCGTGGTGGTGCTGGAGATTTCGGCCAGCGAACGGCTGTTTGGCGGCCGACGGGCCCTGCTGCAGCATATTTTTAAGGCCAATCAGCCTCAACCCAGCGTGGAATGGTCACAAGGCGCTACATCCTTGATAGCGATCGGGCGGCTTTTTGAGCGCTTGCACGCCCACCGCCACGGCGCCCCCGGGCCCGCCGCCACGCCGCCCGCGTTGCTCCCGCTGGCCGCGCTCGCCGCCGCCCGGCCGCACCGGTCCACGCTGGAGCGCCTGGGCTGCCGCACCTGGGGCGACCTGCGCGCGCTGCCGCGCGGGGGACTGGTGCGCCGCTTCGGTGACGGCCTGCTCGACGCGCTGGACCAGGCTTTCGGAGCGCGGCCCGAGCTCTACCCCTGGCTCGTGCTGCCCGAGCAGTTCGACGAGCCGCTGGAGCTGCCCGCGCATGTGGAGACCGCCTCGGCTTTGCTGTTTGGCGCGCGTCGCCTGCTGGCGCTGCTGCACGCCTGGCTGCAGGCGCGCCGGCAGGGCGCGCTGGTGCTGCGCCTGGGCTGGCAGATGGACCGCCGCCGCAACGGCCCCACCGACGACCACCTGCTGGTGCGCACCGCCGAGCCCACGCTGGACATGGCCCACTTCGAGCGCCTGCTGGCCGAGCACCTGGCGCGGATCACGCTGGCCGCGCCCGCCATCGCGCTGCGACTGGCCACGGTGGAGACCGCGCCGTTGCCCGGCGCCAGCGCCAGCCTGTTGCTGGAAGACCGCCGCCAGGGCGACAGCCTGTACCAGCTCGTCGAGCGCCTGAGCGCGCGCCTCGGCCCGGCCCAGGTACAGCGCGTCGAGCCCCGCGCCGACCACCGGCCCGAACGCATGCAGGCCTGGTCGGCGGCGGTGGATGCTCCGCAGTTAATAGCAAACAATGACCAGAAGACGCTGGGAAGTGGCCCGAAAAGCTTGAAAAATTCGAATAAGAAGGTTCCCAAGCCACCGGGAGCCGCTGTATTGCGCCCGGAGGCTGAAGACGCGCTATCCGCTCGGGCTGAGCCATCGTCCGTTCGCCCTGAGCCTGTCGAAGGGCCTGTCCTTAGTTCATCGAAGGGGCTTCGACAGGCTCAGTCCGAACGGAACATGAAACAGGCTCGGGCTGGAAAGGCGACTACCGCCACCCTGCAGCCCGACGCCCTCTACCCCACCTGGCTGCTCGCCACGCCGCAGCGGTTGACGGTGCAGCGCCACCGCCCGCTGTATCAAGGCCCGCTCACCTTGCTGGCCGGGCCGCAGCGCATCGAGGCCGCCTGGTGGGAGCCCGACGCCACTGGCACCGCCGCCGCCCCGGCCGCGCTGCGCGACTACTTCGTCGCCCGCAGCGCGCAGGCCGGCCTGCTGTGGATCTACCGCGAGCGGCTGGCGCAGGCCGGGGCCCAGCCGGGGTGGTTTCTGCATGGCCTGTTTGCCTGACATGACGGCTCCCACGCTTGTCACTGCGTGTACTGCGCTGCCCCCCGAGGGTGCCGCAGTCGGCTTGGGGCGGCCCGGCGCCGACTGAATCCTCGCCATGGTTACCCCGTTACCGGTTTCCGCCGGCTTCCCCGGCCTTCCCGCCTATGCGGAGCTGCATTGCCGCACCAACTTCAGCTTCCAGGTCGGCGCCTCGCACGCCGAGGAACTGGTGGCGCGCGCCCATGCGCTGGGCTACACCGCGCTGGCCATCACCGACGAATGCTCGGTGGCGGGGCTGGTGCGCGCGCATGCGGAGGCGAAGAAGCTCGGCCTCAAGCTGCTGGCCGGCAGCGAATTCGTGCTCGACGGCGGCGACGGGCGCTTTCGCCTGATCGCGCTGGCACGCAACCTGAATGGCTGGGGCCATCTCTGCGAGTTCATTACCGCCGGCCGCCGCGCCGCGCCTAAGGGCGAGTACCGCCTGGGCTGGCATGACGTCACCGCCGATCGCCTGCAAGACTGCGAGATCCTCCTGGCGCCGGACCGGCTCACCCGAAGTGCTATCACTCTGGAAGCACTCTGTGACCGACTGACGATGGGAAGGTGCCAATTTGGCCCCCATTTCTGGCTGGCGGCCGAGTTGTTGCACGGTCTGGACGACTACCTGTGGCTCACGCAGATTGAAGAAGCCTCGACCCGCACCGGCGTGCCGCTGGTCGCCGCCGGTGACGTGGTCATGCACGTGCGCTCGCGCAAGGTGCTGCACGACGTGCTCACCGCCGTGCGCCTGGGCACACCGGTGGCGCAGTGCGGCTTCGGCCTGCAGCCCAACGCCGAGGCGCACCTGCGCCCGCGCCTGCGCCTGGCCGCGCTCTACCCGCCCGAGCTGCTGGCCCACACCGCCGTCATCGCCGCGCGCTGCAGCTTCAGCCTGGACGAGCTGCGCTACCAGTACCCGATGGAAACCGTGCTGCCCGGCACCACGCCCGCGCAGACCCTGCGCCACCACACCGAGGAGGGCGCCCGCGTGCGCTACCCCGCCGGCGTGCCGGCCCCCGTGCAAAAGCAGATCGAGCACGAGCTGGCGCTGATTGCCGAGCTGAAGTACGAGATGTACTTCCTCACCGTGCACGACCTGGTGCGCTTTGCGCGCGGGCGCGGCATCCTGTGCCAGGGGCGCGGCTCGGCGGCCAACTCGGCCGTCTGCTACTGCCTGGGCGTGACCGAGGTGGACCCCGCGCGCCTGAGCGTGCTGTTCGAGCGCTTCATCAGCCGCGAGCGCAACGAGCCGCCCGACATCGACGTCGATTTCGAGCACCAGCGGCGCGAGGAAGTCATCCAGTACATCTACGCCAAATACGGCCGCGACCGCGCCGCGCTGACCGCCGTGGTCATCAGCTGGCGAGCGCGTAGCGCGCTGCGCGACGCGGGCCGGGCGCTGGGCATCGCGCCTGACCAGATCGACGCGCTGGCCAAGGAGCATTACTGGTTCGACGGCAGCGAGGGTGCGGCCCAGCGTGTGCGCGACGCCGGCCTGGACCCCGATGACCTGCGCGTGTGCCAGTGGCTGGAAGTGGCCGCGCGGCTGATCAACTTTCCGCGCCACCTGAGCCAGCACGTGGGCGGCTTCGTGCTGACGCAGGGCCTGCTCACGCGCCTGGTGCCCGTGGAAAACGCCGCCATGCCTGATCGCTCCATCATCCAGTGGGACAAGGACGACCTCGACGCCGTGGGCCTGCTCAAGGTGGACGTGCTGGCCCTGGGCATGCTCAGCGCCATCCGCCGGTGTCTGGCGCTGGTCGGCGCGCGCCGCGGCGTGGACTTCCGCATGCAGGACATCCCCGGCGACGACCCCGCCACCTGGGACATGATCTGCGCCGCCGACACCGTGGGCGTGTTCCAGATCGAAAGCCGCGCGCAGATGAGCATGCTGCCGCGCCTGAAACCCCGCTGCTTCTACGACCTGGTGATCGAGGTGGCCATCGTGCGGCCCGGCCCCATCCAGGGCGGCATGGTCCAACCCTACCTGCGCCGGCGCCAGGGGCTGGAGCCGGTGGAGTACCCGCAGGAGGCGCTGCGCGAGGCGCTGGGCCGCACCCTGGGCGTGCCCATCTTCCAGGAGCAGGTGATGCAGATCGCCATGCTGGCCGCGGGCTTCAGCGCCGGCGAGGCCGACAGCCTGCGCCGCTCCATGGCCGCCTGGAAGCGCAAGGGCGGCGTGCACAAGTTCTTTGATCGCATCGTCGGCGGCATGGTCGAGCGCGGCTACACGGCCGAATTCGCGCAGGGCATCTTCCACCAGATCGAAGGCTTCGGCGAATACGGCTTCCCCGAAAGCCACGCCGCCAGCTTTGCGCTGCTGGTGTGGGTCAGCTGCTGGCTCAAGCGCCACGAGCCCGCCGCCTTCCTCGCCGCCATGCTCAACAGCCAGCCCCTGGGCTTCTACACCCCCAGCCAGCTCGTGCAGGACGCCCGCCGGCACCAAGTCGAAGTCCGCCCCATCGACGTCACCACCAGCGACTGGGACTGCACGCTGGAGGAACAAGGTGCGGCGGTTCGAAGGAAATTGGGGTCGGATCCCGCCACCAAATGGGGGTCGGATCCCGATTTCGTCATCCCGCAGAACCTTGATCAACCCCAGGCCTTCACGACGAAATCGGGCTCTGACCCCAATTTCCCCAATCCGGGCCAAGAGGCTGCATCAAAAGCTCCCCAACCCCCCGTCCGCCTAGGCCTGCGTTTGGTCGCCAGCCTCACCAACACTGCAGCACAACGCATCCTCGCCGCCCGCCAACACCACCCCTTCACCACCACCGAAGACCTCGCCCTGCGCGCCGCCCTGGACGCCGGCGACCTCAAAGCCCTGGCCGCCGCCGACGCGCTGACCGCCCTCTCGGGCCACCGCCGCCAGCAGGTATGGGACGCCTCGGCCCTGCACCGCGCGCCCGAACTGCTGCGCGAAGCGCCCACCCACGAGCTGCCCCTGGCGCTGATCGAAGCCGGGGAGGGCGAGGCCATCGCCCACGACTACGCCGCCACCGGCCTCACCCTGCGCCGCCACCCGCTGGCCCTGCTGCGCCCTGAACTGGCCCGCTGGAAGCTGCTCACCGCCGCCCAGCTGCGCAACCTGCCCGACGGCACCCCCACGCGCGCCTGCGGCATCGTCACCGTGCGCCAGCAGCCCGGCACCGCCAAGGGAGTGACCTTCGTGACGCTGGAGGACGAGACCGGCACCGTCAACGTCATCGTCTGGAAAGCCCTGCGCGAGCGCCAGCGCCGCGAGCTGGTGCACGCCCGCCTGCTGGCGGTGCAAGGCACCTGGCAGCGCGACGCGGAAAGTGGCGGCGAAGTGCGCCACCTGATCGCCACGCGCCTGCGCGACCTGACGCCGCTACTGGGCGACCTGATGACGGGGAGCCGGGATTTCCGGTGAGGGGTGCAGGCACCGGATTCTTGATACCAAGCGGGGTATTTGCGAGGTGCTACGGATTACGGTAACGTTTGTCTGACGCCTGTTCTTGCGTCCATGCCCGAAACTTCACATTCAACCCGCATTCCTGCCATGTCAATTCACACACGCCTTTTCGCACCAGCAATCGCACTCCTTTTCTGTCATGCCGCTTCGGCGCAGTCGACTCTCCTGCAAGGCAAAAAATCCGGCGAGCAGGTCTACAAATCGGTTTGCATGGCCTGCCACGAAACCGGCGTGGCGCATGCGCCGAAAGTTGGTGATCGGGCGGCATGGGCGCCGCTGATCGCCGAGGGTCAGCATGTCTTGACCGGGCACGCATGGGTGGGTGTGCGCGCGATGCCCGCCCGCGGCGGCAGCAACGAATCGAGCCTGGCGGAGTTCGCGCGTGCAGTGGCGCACATGGCGCGGAACTCCGGCGGCGACTGGAAGGACCCGGACGCCAAGCTCCTGCGCCAAATTGCCAGCGAGGCGGACAAACGCCTCGTGAAGTCGATCAAAGAGCAGCAGGCCATGCAGCGTGAGCTCCATGCGCTCGTCAAAGCGGCCAAATAGGCACTCGCCATCGCAGAGGGCGGCGCACCTGTGGCCTCGTCACCGAGCGCCAGCAGCCCGGCAGCGCGACATGGAAAGCGGCGGCGAAGTGCGCCACCTGACGCCGCTGCTGTGCGCAGGCTTCAATGCCGCCACAGGCGCTCATGTCGCCATCTGAGCGGGCTCCGTCGCAGAAGAAGCGAACCCGGCAAGCACATGATCTTTCGATGGCGAGGCTATGGTCACGCATGACATCTGCAACGATCAAGCTCTTCCTGCCGCATGGAGATGCCCGCCGCCTTCGTGTCAGTGAGGTGTCCCACGGGACCGGCAAAGCGCTCGCCGCACCGAGAAACGAGCTCGACGACCTTCTTGCCCGCGAGGAAACGGAAACCTCTGGCGTGTACCTCCTGCTCGGCGTCAACCCGGACATGGGGGACAACCTCGCCTACATTTCAGGTTTGACAAAACGTACGAAATTGCGTACTGTTCTACTTAACTCTGAGGGGGAATTGAATGCATACACTTACCGCCAGCGAAGCTCGCGCCAACCTCTACCGGATCATTGACGAGACGGCAGAGTCTCATGAGCCAATCATCATTTCCGGAAGACGCACCAGCGCTGTCTTGCTGTCGGCTGAAGACTGGAGTGCCATACAAGAAACCTTGTACCTGCTTGCGGTTCCAGGTATGCGCGAATCCATCAAGGCAGGCATGGCCGAACCGTTGGCAAAGAGTGCGAAGGCACTGAAGTGGTGAGTTGGGAGATCGTTTTTGCCAAGCAGGCGCTCAAAGATGCCAAGAAGCTTGCCGCCTGCGGACTCAAACCGAAGGCGCAAGAACTACTTGAAGTTCTTGCGACCAATCCACTAAAAAATCCACCACCCTATGAGAAGTTGGTTGGAGATCTTGCGGGGGCATACTCGCGCCGCATCAATATTCAGCACCGCATTGTGTATGAGGTCTTCACCAAGGAAAGAGTCATTCGTGTCTTGCGAATGTGGACGCACTATGAGTGAATGGGCTTGTCGTGCGCAATTCAAGCAATTCAAAGCTGTGCTCTGCGGTGGAACCGAACCTCGAGGCCTAACCCCGCGTGCCAGCGGACTGCCTTCGGCAGCCGCTGAACACGAACGTTAACGAGAGCCAGCGTGCGCCGCGAAGCTCCTCACTACGATCGCCGAACGGTCATTTCCGCAGCGGTGGCACTGTTCTTTGCCACGTGTACCTCCGCGGGTCGAGCGCAGGGTCACAAGGTCGAACCTGAGCGGCGGTGGTTCGAGGCTGCAGCGGAGATGAAGCGCCTCGCAGAATCATGGGGTGATCAACCCTACGGAGCGGTACTTGTACTCAATGGGGCGCTTATGGGGGAAGGCCCAAGCAGGGTCGTCAAGAACCAGAATCCTGATGCGCACGCTGAGCGCGAGGCCATTCGCGATGCCCAGCGAAAACTGGGCCGCGAGATGCTCGATGGCGCCACCCTGTATTCCACGTCGCGGCCGTGTCGTGCATGCGAGGCGGCCGCGGCACGAGCGGGTGTCAGTCGCATGTACTTCGGGTCCACACTCTCTGACGCAGGCGTTCCTAGCCTGGCTGCCAGATGACGCCTGACAGTTCGCAAGGGGTTCTGGGATCAGGCAGCAATTTCACGAGTAACGAAGCTCCAACCGTCTCGAGAAGTGGCATGACAAAGAGCGCGAAAAAATCCTCTGCATCTGGCACGACGGGAACGCCGAGGAAGCGGCGCTTTTTTGCTGCGACGGTTCCGGACTCCCGCGTCGATACGCCGCCGCTGAGACGCTGACGCTGCGCTGAAACGGTTATTTTGCGGAGACGATCCACCATGCATCTGGTCTGGCTCACCGGCGTTGCGGCACTGGCCCTGTTGTGCGCGATCGCCTGGTACCTGGCGCCGTTGCAGCCGAACATTCTGGCGTTGCAGTTCGCCTTCACGCCCCGCGCGTTCGGCGAGGTGGTGCACCAGTGGACGGGCGAGCCGCTTCACCGGTTCAGGATGCATCTGCCGGCCGACTATGCGCTGCTGGTGGGCTATGGGCTGTTCGGCTACCTGCTGACGATGCGGACGCAGCTGTTTGGCGCGCTGCAGCCCCAGTACCGCCGCTGGCTTGCCTGGGCGCTGCCGCTTGCGGCGGCATTTGATGCGGTGGAGAATGCGCTTCACCTTTGGCTCACGGAGGTGCCCCGGTTTGGCGTCACCTGGCCCTATTCTCTGGCTGCGATGGCTGCATCTGCGAAGTGGTTGTTGCTTTTCGCATTTGCACTTGCGGTTGCCATTGCCCTCGCCAGTGCGAGGCGAAACGAGGATTAGCGCTTTTTCCGAACAAGCTTGATTGCGGCCAGACACCACTTTCACAACCCGGTCCATGCCTATGCTCTCTCCCGTCACCCTGACCGCCGCCTGCCTTGTTTCGGTAATCGTTCTCCTGGTCGTTGATCGCAAGGAGTTGCCGCTTGGGCGTGTCATCGCCAAGCTTACTGCCAGCACCTGCTTCGTGGGGGTTGCGGTCGCGCTCGGCGCGACTGGGTCAACCTATGGGCAGTTGATTCTGGGCGCGCTGGTGCTCGGATGGATGGGCGATGCCTTGCTGCTCTCCCGCGCGCCCAAGGCGTTCATGGGCGGGCTGGGCGCCTTTCTGCTGTCGCATGTGCTGTTTGCCGCAGCGTTCCTGTCGAGCGCGCTGTCCGTCCCGGCCATGGTCGTGGCCGTCGTCGTGGCTGGGTTGTTTGGCGCCGTGGTGCTGCGCTGGTTGATGCCGAATGCGCCAAAAGAGTTCAAGGGCCCGGTGCTGGCGTATGTCGTCGTCATCCTTGCCATGTGCGTGGCCGCGGCAGGGCACGCCTTCGCTTCGCAACGCTGGGCCGTGCTGGTCGGTGCGTTGCTGTTCACCGCCTCCGATCTCTCGGTCGCGCGAGACCGCTTCGTGAAGCAAGGCTATGTCAACCGGCTGTGGGGCTGGCCGACGTACTTTGTGGCCCAGCTCGTGCTGGCCTGGACGGTGGCGACCGCTACGGCGGCCGGCTGAACACGTCTTGTCGTGCAATGTCAGGCAACAGCGGTAACGCGGCACACCCTTCCGCCAAAATGCAGCCACTCGCCAACCTTGACCGTTTTGTCCGCGCCCAGGATCGGGACTATGCGCAAGCGCTGGCCGAACTCAAGGCCGGGCGCAAGCGGACGCACTGGATCTGGTACATCCTGCCGCAACTGCTGGAGCTGGGTAGGAGCGCGATGGCACGTGAGTATGGGATCGCCGGCCGCGCCGAAGCGGCGGCCTACCTGGCCCATCCCGTCCTGGGCCCAAGACTGGTGGCCTGCGTCCACGCCATCCTCGGCCATGCCGATCGCACGGCTGTCGAGATACTGGGTGAAGTGGATGCGATGAAGTTCCGGTCGTGCCTCACCCTGTTTCATGCGGTCGCGCCCGACGAACCGTGCTTCGCCAAAGCGCTCAAGGTCTTCTACCAGGGCCAACCTGACGCCGAGACTCTTCGACGGCTCGGCGCCAGCGCGGGGTGAGGCGGCTGGAGGCGTTTCCAGGCAAGAAATGCAAGGGAAACGGCCCTATGCCAGCGTCGGATGGTTTTTGTTTGCTACTTATTTTGAGGTAATGTCCCCGGATGCGGTTCCCGCAGAGCGATTCGAACGACTGGTCGACTGCTCGGCATCGGCAGAAGCGCGACCGGAGTTCAGGGCTGTGCCACACGGTGACGGCGCGTAGCGCAGTGACGCCTGGAGTGACTGACGGCGTGCACCATTAGGTCAACCGGACGTAGGATTGAGGGTTGAAAATCAGCGCTTTCAGGAGACGAACATGCCGGGCGAAGAAAAAGTCAAAGGACCAGCGTCGTATTTCCCATCCATCGAGAAGACCTACGGCCAGCCCATCGCGCATTGGATGTCCGTTCTTCAGGGAGCAGGGCCAATGAAGCATATGGAGTACGTGGCCCTGCTCAAGTCCGGTCACCGACTCGGCCATGGGCATGCCAACGCCCTCGTGGCCTACTTTCTCGCCAGGAAGTAATCGCTCGGGGAGTTCGACACCCTTCGGTTCGCCATGACAGACGACGGCAGTTCACATCACAAGGAGCGATGATGTCCACCAATTCTGTTCAGCTGCACCGCGTCCTGCGCGCCCCGCCAGAGCGGGTCTATCGTGCATTTCTCGATCCGGACGCTTGGGCCAAATGGCTGCCTCCCCATGGCTTCGCGGGCAAGGTGCACCAGCTGGAGCCCCTGGTGGGCGGCCGGTACGCCATGTCGTTCACCAACTTCACCACGGGGCACCGCCATTCGTTTGGCGGCGAGTACCTTGAACTTGTGCCCGATCAGAAGCTGCGCTATACCGCCGAATTTGATGACCCCCATCTGCCGGGTGTCATGCAAACCACCGTCACGCTCAAGGCGGTTTCATGCGGCGTGGAGGTGAACGTCGTGCAGGAGGGCATACCCGCCATGATCCCGACGGAGGCCTGCTACCTGGGCTGGCAGGAGTCGTTGCAGCTGCTCGCGCAACTGGTGGAGCCGGAGATCCGGCCATGACCCCCAGCCATCAAGATGAACCGGACCCACAGGCGTTTGACCTTGCGACGCCTTCAGCCCCCCATGCCCACGCACCCGAAATTTACTTCGCATGACGACTACATCGCCGCGGCCCACCCGCAAGCACAGCCGATCCTGCGCCAGATTGGCGGCATCGTTGAAGCCAGGGTGCCCCAGGCGGTTCCTTGCATCAGCTACAACATGCCGGCGTTCAAGCTGGCTCGAACCTTCTTCTACTTCGCCGGGTTCAAGAAGCACATCGGTATCTATCCGCCCGTCCCGGATGATCTGCGACTCATCAGCGAACTGGCGCCGTTCCGCAATGCGAAGGGCAACCTTGCCTTCCCGTATGGTGCGGTCTTTCCTTTGGACCTCATCGGACGCGTTGCAACAGCGCTCGCGAGTCAGTACCGAACCAAATGACACTGCGTCGGCCCATCCCCATGCGCGCGCGTGCCGCGCACCGCCGAACCTGACGTGACGCTGCACAATCCGTCCATGGACAACGCCCCCGATGCCCCGATTGAACTGGTCGCATACCAGGCTGGGTGGCCCGCCCTTTTCAGCGCGGAGGCTGCCACACTGAGCGCAGTGCTTTCGCCGTGGCTCGTTGGGCAGATCGAACACATCGGCAGTACTGCGGTGTCTGGTCTCATGGCCAAGCCGATCATTGACATGATGGCGCCCGTCAAGTCCCTGAACGCGTCGCGAGACGCGATCGAAGCTGTTGTGAATGCAGGCTGGGTCTACTACCCCTACAAGGCCGATGTCATGCACTGGTTCTGCAAGCCCTCGCCAGCCCACCGGACGCATCATCTTCACATCGTTCCAATACATAGCCCGCTGTGGCGCGACAGACTGGCCTTTCGCGATGCATTGCGCAGTCAACCCGAAGCCGCCGAGGCGTACGCGCACTTCAAGCGGAGACTTGCCCAGAAGTACAGCGCGGACCGGGAGGCGTACACGGAAGCAAAGACTTCATTCGTTGCACGAGTCATCGCTGCCTGGAGTCGAGGGGCAGGGGCAGCCGAACCCTGCGCCCAGGAGTCGCCGGCGCTTGGCTCGGCCCCGCACACAACCGGCTGAGCTGCCGAAGCCAGGCGAGTCGAGAAGCCCACGGGCTGAATCGTGGTCCTGACCTGGGGAGACCCACCAGGCATGGAAGCGGCGGCCATCGTCGCGGCCCTCAAGCCGCTGTTGCCGCCGCCACCGCCCGGTTCACCAGGGCGCATGAAGTCGCATTGGCGCCCTTTGGAGCGCCACTTCGCTCCCAATCGCTCTGGCCCTCAGTGCCGTGGCGGTGCGGTGGCGCTTCCAGGCGGTTGCCAGGCTCGATACTTTGCGAAAGGGTGAGTTTTATCAGTACTTTGCAAATGCCTCCGGCGTATATAAAGAAACGTGGGGGCCAGAAGGGCTCAAAGTGGCTTCTAACAGCAGATCCCTTCTCTCTCGCGCCTTTTGCAAGGAGATCGTCATGTCACGCAGTATTCGCTATGCACTCGCAGTCAGCCTTGTTTCTCTTTTCACAGCATGCGGCGGTGGGGGAGGTGGGGATAGCGTAGCGCCACCCGTCGCTACGATTGACACCTACCAGCTCCAGACAGCTTGGGTCAACTTCTTCAATGATTCAAGCACACTGAATTTCACGGTCAGTGGGGAGATTTCTGGCGTAGTTATAACGGGCAACGGAACAGTGACGCAAAGCGTTCCAGCCAGTGCCAACTTTGAAAACGTTGCGGGGCTCAAGAAGACAGAAGTGACGACCGGCACTGTGACGGGCACGCTGAATGGAGTGGTTGTCACGCAGCCCATTAACGGAAGCGTGACCCTCTATGTGGACACCAACTATCTTCCATTGGGCGAAACAGGAGTGGATTTCTACTCGGTGGTGACCGGCCCGGTGACGATCCCCCCAACCGTCAAGATTGGCGATGCGGGTCCGTTGTACAAACAGACGGTCTATTCTTCAAGTGCCAAAACCATACCTCTCGGCACTGTCGAAGTCTCCTATGCCGTCAAGCCGGACACCATGGTGGGCTACGCGCTTTTGGATCTGATTGAAGTGGATAAAAATGCGTCAGGCGCCGTCGCGGCAACTTCAACCCTCAGATTCAGGATGACCCCTGCTGGCGGGTTGACCCGGCTGTCGGAGGTTGCCGTCGTTGGCGCAGATACGCTGACGATCACTTATTGACGCTTGGCCAATCGGTTATTCGAATCAGTCTTGCCGTCAATGTAAGGAGGGATTGATGTTTTCAAGCCAGCGCGTCCGGCCTTGGGCCATTGCGGGATTGAGCTCCTTGATCCTGGCGTGTGGCAGTGGCGGTGGTGATGGCGATGACTGGCTGTATCCGCTTTGGGTTTCCACCGATGTACTCGTTGCGGACATCGATGGCGATGGCCACGAAGACGTGATCACCCTTGCCCAGCTTTCAAGCAGCCTGACACAGCGTGAAGGCCGCTTGCTGGTTCGCCTGCAGACCTCCACCGGTGTATTCGCGTCGGCGCAGACGTATGTCGTCGGCGTCTATCCCTGGAAAATGGCTTTGGCTGATATCGATGGCGACGGTGCTGCAGACCTTGTGGTGACCGATGTCGGCAGTACCAGTTCGACGGCTGACCGGGCGGTTTGGATGCTGCGGCAGGACATCGTCAATCGTGGGCACTTCCTGGCGCCGCAGCGTCTCGATCTCATGCCGTCAAATCCCTATGACGTCGCTATTGGCGATGTCAATGGAGACAACATACCCGATATCGTGGTTGCCGACTCACTGGCCCCGGGTGTGGGCGCCACGGTTGTCTACCAGGATCCCTCCCGTCGCGGCACGTTCCTGGCGCCGGTACTGATTGCACTGCCTGGCAGTGCCGGCACCGTGGCGACCGGAGATCTGAACGGGGATGGCCGCAATGACCTGGCGTTTCGCATGTACCTGCCTCGCACCGGCTACGTCCCGAACACGGTGCTGGGTCTGGTCTATCAATTGCCCGGTGGCACGCTTGGCGCGGCGGTAACGCTGTCACCCCAGACCGGCGTCAACGGCAAGTTGCTGACAATGACGGATTACAACGCCGATGGCGTGCGCGACCTGGTGGAGTTCTTCACACCGTCCACCATCGACTACAAGGCCAGTCTCAGTACCCTGTTGCAGAGCAACCCTGCGGGCTCGTTTGGACTGATCCAGACCTCTCTGGCGGACGTGAAGGGGATTGACGGCGGGGCGGTGGGCGACCTCAATGGCGACGGGCGGCCGGACTTTGCATGTGTCGGGTTTTTCCCGGTGGGTTCGCCCACAACCGTCAACTCCAGCGTGAATGTACTCATGCAAAACGGCAGCGGAGGGTTCACCCTGAGCGCAAGCATCGGCATGCCGGTTGCATCAGCGCGCGTGGCCATAGGCGATGTTGGCGGGGATGGTTCGAACGATCTGGTCGTTCTGGGTGGCGCCAATCAGGTTTTTGTGCTGCGTCAATCATCCATGGCGCCCGGAAGTTTTCTGGCGCCTCAGATCCTGAACTGAGTCCCTGCCTTCAATCGGCGCTTGGCGTTGCGCGGGCGATGATGGCGGCCACATCCACGCCTCGGGGCAGGCTGCCGTAGTTGTGGTGGCCCAGTTGCTCCAGCCGTGAACGGCAAAAGCCATCGCTCACCAAGCTTGGGGCATGGCGCACCAGAAGGGCAGCCTGCATCGCCAGGGCCATGCGGTCCACGATGTCACGCGCCCGGTATTCAAAATCCTGAAGGTCCTTGAAATCTTTCGCGAGGTCGGCCACGTGGCGGTCCAGCGCTGCGTGGGAACCGCGTGCCTGGCCCACCTCGGCAAAGAACGCATCGACCACGGCCGGTGTTTTTGACAAGGCGCGCAGCACGTCCAGGCACTGCACATTGCCGCTGCCCTCCCAGATGGCGTTGACCGGGGATTCGCGGAACAGGCGCGGCATCATGCTGTCTTCCATCACGCCGCTGCCACCAATGCACTCCATGGCCTCATAGGCATGGTTGGGGGTGCGCTTGCAGATCCAGTACTTGCCCACGGCGGTGACCAGACGCACCAGCAGGTCTTCGTGCTCGTCGGCGCGGTGGTCCATGGCGCGGGCCATGCGCATTGTCAGGGTCGTGGCGGCTTCGCTTTCCAGTGCCAGATCGGCCAGCACGTTCTGCATCAGCGGTTGCTGGTTCAGCACCTTGCCAAAGGCCGACCGGTGGGCGCAGTGGTGCAGCGCCTGGGTGGCCGCCATGCGCATGCCGGCACTGGAGCCGATCATGCAGTCGAAGCGGGTCATGCTGACCATTTCGATGATGGTGCGCACACCGCGGCCCTCTTCACCGACCATCCAGGCCAGCGCGCCGCGCAGTTCGGTCTCGGACGAGGCATTGGACGCATTGCCCATCTTCTTCTTCAGGCGCAGCACCTGCATCGGGTTCTTGGTTCCGTCGGGACGCCAGCGCGGCAACAGAAAGCACGAGAGGCCGCCGGGCGCCTGCGCCAGCACCAGGAAGGCATCGCACATGGGGGCGGACACAAAATACTTGTGCCCCACGAGTTCGTAGGCCTGGCCGGGCCCGCCCACGCCGACCGGATGGGCACGCGTGCTGTTGGTGCGCACATCGGAGCCGCCCTGTTTTTCCGTCATGGCCATGCCGATGGTGATGCCCTCCTTCTGCTCCATGGGAACGTTGCGCGGGTCGTACACCCGTCCCGTGATCTTGGGTTCCCAGATCCGGGCCAGGTCGGGCTGCAGGCGCAACGAGGGCAGTGCGGCAAAAGTCATGGTGATGGGGCAGCCGTGGCCGGCCTCGACCTGGGTGTGCAGGTAGGTCCGGGCGGCGCGTGCCACATGCGCACCGGGCCCGGGCGCCGTCCAGGGCGAAGCGTGCAGGCCGTGCTCGATCGAGGTCTTCATGAGCTGGTGATACGCCGGATGAAACTTCACCAGATCGATCCTGTTGCCGAACCGGTCATGGGTATCGAACTCGGGCTGGAACTTGTTGGCCAGATGCCCCAGTTCCAGGTAGTCCGCCGAACCGGTCAGTTTGCCGAAGTCCGCAAGTTCGCTGTCGGCCCACGCGCCCCCTTCCCGCTGCACCGATTCCCTCAGGGCGGCATCGCCGGTGTACATGTTGTAGTCCCAGAGTTCGCTGGAGAGGTTGCTCACCTCATGGGTGTCGGCAAGGTATTGCGCGCTGGGGAGCGTTTCGATTCTGGCGTTCATGGGGGACCTCCAATGAAAAACGGCTGCCGGCTTCATGATACCCATGCACGGCGCAATGGAGTGCCGGCCGGCGCCTGGCCACAGGCCGCGGATCGGGGGGCATCGCGCGAGCCGTTGACGGCCCGAAGCAGGGAGCACGACCTCAAAGCACAGGGCTCGGAATGGATCGGCCAGTGCGGATATGCGCCGGACCCCTGCGCAAAACCGGCTTGAACAATATACTGGCCCCCGTACCTGATCGAGATTCCCCGAAGCCATGGACTTATCTTACGACGTCGAAGAAGCCGATTTTGATGCGCTGGTGCTTGACCGCTCGCAGGAGGTGCCGGTATTGCTGGACATTGGCGCCGAATGGTGCAGCCCCTGCCGTGTGCTGACGCCCATGCTGGAACGACTGGTCAGGGAGTACGACGGGAAATTCGTTCTGGCCAAAGTTGACGCCGACGAAAACATGCGCATCGCCGGCCGGCACCAGGCCAAGGGGTTCCCGACCGTCATCGCTTACAGCCGCGGATACGTCATTGACCGTTTTCATGGCGCGCAGACCGAAGGTTTTTTGCGCCGTTTTCTCGACCGATTTGTCGAGTATCACGCGGGCGGGAGTGGCCATTCAGCGGCCATGCCGGCCGGGTAGCCGGCATGCCGGCCAAGCTGGTGGACTGGTCCACAATGACTTCACTTCAAGAAAGAGAGCTTCCTAATGAATCTGCCTGATCGCGACGGGGATGGTTACCTGACGGACATGAATGCGTGGACCGAGGAAATTGGCCGGGCCATGGCGGAGGCCGACGGCTTTGAACTCGACGAGGCCAAGTGGAACCAGATTCTGAAGGCCCGGGAGTACTACGAGGAATTCAGCAGCGTTCCGCCGATCCGCAAGTTCGCCAAATACCTCGAAGAAGACCAGAACGCGGTGTTCAAGCTCTGGATGACCGGCCCGATGAAGCCGATCACCAAATACGGGGGCCTGCCCAAGCCCACCGGCTGCGTCTGACGGCTCGGGGCGTGTCGCTCAGGCGGTCCGCCGGTGAATCTTGTCGTAGGCCACCAGCAGCTTGCGGTGCATTTCGCAGCCTTCGAGTGACAGTCCGGGGGCGGAAAGTCCCATGAAGCGGTCGGTCTGCATGATCAGCGCGCGGGCCTGCGCCACGGCACCAGCGCCGTAGAGGTGACGCAAGGCGTCCAGGTAGGGGCCGGTGTCGCCCATGTCCGCCAGGCGGATGAGGCTTTCGATGCAGGCGTAGACGGCGCGTCGCTGGGGGTTGAGCTGGTCGAAGTTGCGCACCCAATCGCAGCCTTCCAGGGTGGCGGCCTCGTCGCCGATGGCCAAGGCCAGCAGGGTCTTGAGTTCGCCCACGCGAAGGTCGGCCCAGAACGACCCAGCATCCGCCGCGAGGCCGATCACCTGCGCCACCAGCCGCTGGTCGGCCAACGCGGACTCGTTCAGGGTGTCGAGCAGGTCCGAGCACTCTTCGTCGTCCAGATCGGGCAGGTTCAGGACGGCTTCACGGAAGTCGTTGGCGATGCTGTTGTTCTCGAACTCCAGATCGTCCACCGGGTAGATCTCGGACATGCCGGGCACCAGGATGCGGCAGGCATAGACGCCCAGGTGGTTGAAGTCGGCCACGTAGATTTCACGGCCATCGCGGTGGATTCGGTCCACGGCCCAGGCGTAGTCTTCCGCGGTGGTGTTGCTGAAGTTCCAGTCGCAAAAGGCGTGGTCGGGCTGGTTGCCGAGGAACTTCCAGTGGATGACGCCGCTGGAATCGACGAAATGGATCTCGATATTGGGCGAACTCGCGACTTCGTCCAGATCCAGACCCGGTGCGGGGAATCCCCCCAGCGCGTCCAGCGCACGGCCCTGCAGCAGTTCGGTCAGTGCACGCTCAAGGGCAATCTCGAAACGCGGGTGCGCCCCAAAGCTGGCGAAGCAACCCTGGTCGTTGGGGTTCAGCAGGGTCACGTTCATCACCGGGTACTGGCCGCCCAGCGAGGCGTCCTTGACGAGGATCCCAAAGCCTGCCGAGCGCAGCGCGGCGACGCCGGACGCAATGCGCGGGTACCGGGCGATCACGGCCTCCGGCACGTCCGGCAGGCAGATGCCTTCGCTGATGATGCGGCCCTTGATGTGGCGCTCGAAAATCTCGGACAGCGCTTGCGTGCGCGCCTCGGCGGGGGTATTGCCGGCCGACATGCCGTTGCTCACATACAGGTTGCCGATGATGTTGACCGGGAAGTACGTGACCACGCCGTCGCGTTCGCGCACGTAGGGAATGGCGCAGATGCCCCGCTCGGCGCTGCCAGAATTGAATTCGACCAGCGCGCTGGCGTCTACGCTGCCATCGGGGTTGTAGAACTTGTGCAGTTTGGGGTTCAGCAGATCGATGGGCCAGCCGCCGTCTTCGCTCGGCTTGAACCAGCGCTCCTGCGGGTAGTGCACATGCTGCCGGTCGGCCACCTCGGGGCCCAGGTAGTAGTGGGTCCAGAAATAATTGGTTGAAAGGCGCTCGAAGAACTCACCCAGCGCGCTGGCCAGGCAGGCCAGCCGGGTGGCACCCTTGCCGTTGGTGAACAGGAGTGGACAGTCCCGGTCGCGGATGTGGACCGACCAGATGCCGTCCACCGGGTTCAGCCAGGACTTTTCTTCAATATGGAAGCCGAGGGCCTGCAGTTTGTCTTGCAGGGTGGTGATGGTGGCTTCGAGCGAGGCGTCTTTGCCGGGGATGAAGGTTTCAGAGTGCATGGACCAGCATAACGCACGGCGCAACGGGCGCCTTCTTGCATTGCTATGCCATTTCGCAGTCGGAAACCCTCGCTGCAAAGCTCAGTGATGGACGCCTTGGGCGGGTGTCCATCCGGCTCAGTTCAGTCCGGCGAGATCGCGCAGCATCGTGACCTTGTCGGTCCGCTCCCAGGTGAACTCCGGCTCCTCCCGGCCGAAATGGCCGTAAGCAGCAGTCTTCTCGTAGATGGGACGTAGCAGGTCGAGCATCTGGATGATGCCCTTCGGGCGCAGGTCGAACACTTCCTGCACGATCTCGGAAATGCGCTCGTCTGGGATCACGCCGGTACCTTCGGTATACACCGTCACGTTCATCGGCTTGGCCACGCCGATCGCATAGGCGACCTGGATCTGGCACTGGCGCGCCAGCCCGGCGGCGACGATGTTCTTGGCCACGTAGCGGGCGGCATAGGCGGCCGAGCGGTCCACCTTGGAGGGATCCTTGCCGCTGAATGCGCCGCCGCCGTGCGGGCAGGCGCCACCGTAGGTGTCCACGATGATCTTGCGGCCGGTAAGGCCGCAATCGCCCTGCGGGCCGCCAATGACGAAGCGGCCGGTCGGGTTGATCAGGTAACGGGTGTCCTGCAACCACTCCTTGGGCAGCACGGGTTTGATGAGTTCCTCGATGATGGCCTCGGTGAACGAGGCTTTCATCTTGTGCTGCGTCTCGCTCTGGTCGGGACTGTGCTGGGTCGACAGGACCACGGTGTCGATGCTGTGTGGCTTGCCGTCCACATAGCGCATCGTGACCTGGCTCTTGGCGTCCGGACGCAGAAAGGGCAGGCGGCCGTCCTTGCGCAACTGGGCCTGGCGTTCCATCAACCGGTGCGCGTAATAGATCGGCGCAGGCATCAGTTCGGGCGTTTCGTTGCAGGCATAGCCGAACATCAGGCCCTGGTCGCCGGCACCGGTGTTCAGGTGGTCGTCGCTGGCATGGTCCACGCCTTGGGCGATGTCGTTGCTCTGCTTGTCATAGGCCACCAGCACGGCGCAGCCTTTGTAGTCAATGCCGTAGTCGGTGTTGTCGTAGCCGATGCGCTTGATGGTGTCGCGCGCGACCTGGATGTAGTCCACGTGCGAGTTGGTCGTGATCTCGCCAGCCAGTACGACGAGGCCGGTGTTGGTCAGCGTTTCGGCGGCCACGCGGCTACGCGGGTCCTGCACGAAGATTGCGTCCAGAATTGCATCCGAGATCTGGTCTGCCACCTTGTCGGGGTGGCCTTCAGAGACGGACTCAGAGGTAAAGAGAAAGTCGTTCGCCATTTGAATAAACTCCTGTGTTGGCTGATAGCATGCATTTCCTGCGCTGCCATCGGCTTCGGAGCCTCGGCGAACGCTTTAGCAGAATTTTTTTTAACGTCGCCCTGCAAGTTGCTCATTTAACTCGGCGACGTCAGGATTTTATCAAGCTTTCAATGTCTGCCTTTTTCTGGTTGCTTTCCCGTTGCCCCCTGTGGCTCCTGCACGCGCTGGGGGTGGTGCTGGGCTGGCTGACTTTCCTGCTGTCCCCGACGTACCGCCGCCGCTTTCTGAGCAACGCTGCGCTGGCGGGCTATTCCTTTGCACGGGTAAGTGCTGCGGTGGGTCATGCGGGGCGCATGGCAACCGAGCTTCCACGCGTCTGGCTGGGCGCACCGACCCGTGTGGAATGGGAGGGCACGGCCTGCGTGGATGCCGCCTATGCATCGGGCCAGGGCGTGGTTTTCCTGACGCCCCATCTGGGCTGTTTCGAGGCCACGGCACAGGGTCTGGCGCAGCGTTACAGCCCGACCCACGGACCAATCGTGGTGCTGTACCGGCCAGCGCGAAAAGCTTGGCTGGCCGATGTGCTGGAAGGCTCACGGGAGCGACCGGGGCTGGAGACTGCCCCGACGACATTGGCGGGTGTGCGACAGATGATCAAGGCTTTGCGTGCAGGGCGGGCGGTGGGGTTGCTACCCGACCAGGTGCCGCCTGAGGGAATGGGTCAGTGGGCGCCCTTTTTTGGGCAAGCCGCCTACACGATGACCTTGAGTGCGCGCCTGGCCTTGCAGACTGGCGCGAAGGTGCTGCTGGTCTGGGGCGAGCGTCTGTCGTGGGGACGCGGCTTCCGTCTGCATTTTCGCGAAATGCAGGCGCCACTGGCTGCGAATCTGGATGCGGCCGTCGTGCAGATCAATCAGGAAATGGAGCGCCTGATCCGGGAATGCCCGCAACAGTATCTGTGGGGGTATGGACGCTACAAGCAGCCCCGGGTTGATCCGGCGAAAGAAGCTTGATGCTGCATCCTGGTATTTTGTTCATGCGCGTGATTGCGCCACTGCCCTTGGCGTGGCTCCGCGGTTTTGGGGCGTTCCTGGGTCGGGTTCTCTACTGGCTCGCGGCGCCCCGGCGCAAGGTGGTTCTGGCCAATCTGGCGCTGTGCTTCCCGGGGAAGTCGGTAGCGGAGCGGGAGCTACTTGCGCGCCAGTCGTTCGTATTCTTTGCACAGTCCTTTCTGGACCGGTCCTGGCTCTGGCATGGCACGCCCGAAGTCTTGCGCATGCGGCTTCGTATGACGGGCGCGGTCAGCGAACTGGAGGGCAGTGCGCCGACCGTCATTTTTGCGCCTCATTTCTATGGTCTCGATGCGGGCGCCACGGCTTTGAGCCTGCAGGTGGATCGCCACTACACCACGATCTACACCCCGCAGCCCAATCCGGCCATTGACGCCTGGATCCGGGACAGTCGGCGCCGGTTTGGCCATGTGCGGCTTTTCTACCGGGCGGACGGGCTCAAGCCCATCGTGGCGGCGCTGCGCTCAGGAGAGGTTCTTTACCTTCTGCCCGACATGAATTTCGGGCCGCAGGAATCTATCTTCGTGCCGTTTTATGGCGTTCCGGCGGCAACCGTGCCCTCGCTGTCGCGACTGGCCCGACTGGGGCGTGCAAAGGTCGTGCCGATCACCACCCGCATGACTTCCACAGGCTACGAAGTGCAGGTGCATCCGGCCTGGACGGATTTCCCGACCCATGATCTGGAGGCGGACACGGCGCTCATGAACCTGCGACTGCAGGATTACATCGACACCATGCCGGCGCAGTACTACTGGGTTCACAAGCGTTTCAAGACCCGGCCCCCGGGCGAGCCGGCGGTTTACTGAAACGAAACCGGCGGCTCAGGGCAGAGCCAATGGCGCTGGATTGTCCGAGGCAGGGGCCGCGGTGGTCACCCCTGGCTCGGCTTTCGGCGTCCGCACGACAGGGTGCGCCCACTGCCAAAGCAACTGCGCCACCTCGTCCACGCCCTGCTTCTTCAGTGCAGAGAAGAGCTTGACCTCGCCACCGCCAGCTTGCAGCCGGACGATCGACAGCGCCTTGTTGGCCTCGACCCGGGTGAGCTTGTCGGACTTGGTCAGGAGCACCAGAAACTTCAGCCCGGCCGCGACGCGCGGGCGTATCACGTCGAGCAGGATCTCGTCGAGTTCAGTCAGTCCGAGTCGCGGATCGCACAGCAGGACGATGCCGGTCAGATTTTCGCGGCTGACCAGGTAATTGGCCATGACCTGCTGCCAGCGGATCTTGTCCTGCTTGGGTACGGCAGCGTAGCCATAGCCAGGCAAATCGGTCAGCACGGCGTCGGTCACGTTCTGCTTCCCCAGCGCAAACAGGTTGATATGCTGGGTGCGGCCGGGCTTCTTGGACGCAAAAGCCAGCTGCTTTTGCTGCGTCAGGGTGTTGATGCAGGTCGATTTGCCGGCGTTGGAACGCCCCACGAAGGCGATTTCAGGCACATCGAGCGGCGGCAGGAAGTGGAGTTGTGGCGCTGTGGTGAGGAAACGCGCGGTATGCATCCATCCCATGGCGATCACCGGCGTGGGCACTGTGGCAGTGGTCGATTCGGAAGCGGAGGGGGTGGGGTTCATCCAGGGACCTTGGTTACTTGGGGAAAACCCAAGTTGGCATTGTAGAATCATGTGGTTTTGCGCCAACCTACTCCAAACTCCGCCATGAAGCTGTTTGTCTCTTTTCTGATGGTCGTCCTCTTTGCCGCCTCTGCCGTGGCCGCAGACGAAAAAGCCGCCGCCAAGGTCGCCAAACCTGATCTCGCCAAGGGTGAAGCCAGCTTCACTGCCGTCTGCGCGGCATGTCACGGCGCCGATGGCAACTCCATGATCCCGGCCAACCCCAAGCTGGCCCAGCAGCATCCTGAGTACACGGTCAAGCAGCTCAAGGAATTCAAGTCGGGCAAGCGGGCCAATGCCATCATGAGTGGCATGGTTGCGGCGCTGAGCGAAGACGACATGAAAAATATCGCCTTCTGGCTGGCCTCCAAGAAAGCCAAGCCCGGTTTTGCCAAGGACAAGGATACGGTCGCGCTCGGTGAGCGCATCTACCGCGGTGGCATTCCAGACCGGCAGGTTGCAGCTTGTGCGGGTTGCCACAGCCCCAATGGTGCCGGTATTCCGGCCCAGTACCCCCATATTGCGGGCCAGCACAGCGATTACGCTGTTGCCCAGCTGGTGGCATTTCGGGACGGTGTTCGCAAGAACAGTGTCCAGATGAGCGGTGTTGCTGCGAAAATGAACGATCGCGAGATCAAGGCGGTTTCTGATTACATCGCGGGCTTGCGCTGATCATTGTGCCGTGGCCATTGCAATCCTGATCGATGCATAGGGATGGCGAGGGCGGTTGATTTGACGAGTCGAACTTTCCGGATGCTGGTTTCTCGTTGAGCCTTGCCCGGTCTCCTCGGCGCCATACCAGGGCGGGTCTTGTCGAAGGGCCCGCCCTTTTCATTTCGGGCATCTGACCTTTCCGCCGTACGTTGGTTCATTGCCAGCGGGCAATGACGCCTCGCCGAATCGGGGTATCACCGCGTCCCGGGGACCTTTCGGCGGAACTTTGTAAGAATGAGGATCGTCCTGCGACGAAACCTGAAACAAGGATCGCCCCATGCTCATCAAGTCTTCTGACGACGGTTTCATTCACCCCTTTTCCAGCGAAATCACCGCGCGCGCCACGTACGAGGGTCGTCGCGACATGCTGCGATTGATGGCCTGTGGTGCGGCCGGGGCGGTGCTGGCGACATGGGCGGCACGCGACGCTCTGGCGCAGACGGCGACTTACCAGCGTCCGGGCAAACTCGCCGCACTGGCGGCCGGGAAATCTGGCGTTGCCGGTGCGATGACCATGGAAAAGCTCACCGACTACAAGGATGCGAGTACTTACAACAACTTCTACGAGTTCGGGACCGACAAAGCCGATCCGGCGAAGAATGCCCACACCCTGAAAACCACGCCGTGGACCGTGGAAGTGGAAGGGCTGGTCAGGAAGCCCGCGAAGTACACGATTGAAGACCTGCTCAAGCTGAGCGCACAGGAGGAGCGAATTTACCGGCTACGCTGTGTCGAGGGCTGGTCCATGGTGATTCCCTGGGTGGGCTACTCCCTGAGCGAACTCATCAAGCGTGTCGAACCGCTCGGCAACGCGAAATTCGTGGAGTTCGTCACCCTGGCCGACCCGAAAACGATGCCCTTCTTGGGCTCTCGGGTGCTGGAATGGCCCTATGTCGAGGGACTTCGCCTCGACGAGGCCATGAACCCCCTCACATTGCTCACATTTGGCATGTACGGCGAAGTCCTTCCCAACCAGAGCGGTGCTCCGGTGCGCTTGGTCGTGCCCTGGAAGTATGGTTTCAAGAGCGCAAAGAGCCTGGTCAAGATTCGTTTTACCGAAAAGGAGCCTCCCACCGCCTGGAACAAGGCTGCTGCCCAGGAGTATGGTTTCTATTCCAATGTGAACCCGAATGTCGATCACCCACGGTGGAGTCAGGCAACTGAACGGCGCATTGGCGAGGACGGCCTGTTTGCCAAGAAACGCAAGACCTTGCTTTTCAACGGCTACGAGGCGCAGGTCGGACAGTTGTACGCAGGCATGGATCTGAAAAAGAATTTCTGATGCGGTTGTCCCGTGTCCTGTTGCACCCAGCCGCCAAACCCCTGGTTTTCATTTTGGCGCTGCTGCCGTTGGCCGGTCTGGTCTATGGGGCGGTGAATGATCAGCTGGGTGCCAATCCCGCCGAGTTCCTGATTCGCGCCACGGGGGACTGGACCTTGCGGTTTCTGTGCCTGGTGCTGGCCGTGACACCGCTGCGCGTGATCACCGCGACGCCGGCGCTGGCCCGTTTCCGCCGGATGCTGGGGCTTTTTGTATATTTTTACGTCGTGCTGCATCTGATGAGCTATAGCGGGTTCGACATGGGCTTTGACGTGGCGGATATCGCCAGGGATATCGCCAAGCGTCCGTTCATCCTGGTCGGTTTTTCGGCCTTCCTGCTCTTGACCTGTTTGGCCGCCACGTCGTTCAACGGGGCCATCCGCGCGTTCGGGGCTGCGCGCTGGCAGATGCTGCACAAGGCGGTCCATGTCGTCGCCGCACTGGCAATTCTCCATTTTTTCTGGATGCGGGCGGGGAAGAACGACTTCGGCGAAGTCGCGGTGTATGCCGCGATCCTCGGCGGCCTGCTAGGCTGGCGTTTCGTCAGATTTTCCAGAAAAAAATGGACTCATCCAGCGTCAGTTGGACTTTCCTAGCTATCAAAACAGGATCATTCATTCCAACAAAATTTCTCCACTCATCTGATCCTTCGCCGTTTCACGTCGCCGCACAAGGCGGGCTGCGGCCCCGTCGATCAACATTTCTGCAGCCCGGCCGCGCGTGTTGTAGTTGCTGGCCATGCTCATGCAATAGGCCCCTGCCGAGAGGACCGCGAGCAGGTCGCCTGACCTGACGTTCAATGCGCGGTCACGCCCGATCCAGTCGCCGCTCTCGCAAACCGGGCCCACGACGTCAACGATCGATGCCGGCCCCGCCCTGCGCTCCAAAGGCACGATCTGGTGGAAGGCCTGGTACATCGCGGGGCGCGGTAGATCGTTCATGGCGGCATCGATCACGCAGAAGTTCTTCTGCTCACCGGGCTTGAGGTAGAGTACCTCGGTCAGGCAAACGCCGGCATTGCCCACCAGCGAGCGACCCGGCTCGATCATCAGCTCACGCGCACCGTAGCCTCGGGCATCCAGCCTCGCCAGCAGATGCGCCCAAAGGGCATCCGCTTGCGGTGGCGTGTCGCCGTTGTAGTCAATGCCGAGTCCCCCGCCAAAATCGATATGCCCGATCGGAATGCCGGCAGCCTCAATCGAATCGACGAGGTCGAGGATGCGATCCATTGCATCGAGGTAGGGGCGCTCTTCCGTGATCTGCGAGCCAATGTGGCAGTCAATGCCCGCGACGCGCAGTCCGGGCAGCGCCGCAGCGCGCTGATAGGCCTGCAGTGCACGCTCATGCGCCACGCCGAACTTGTTGCCCTTGAGTCCTGTGGAGATATAGGGGTGGGTTTTCGGGTCCACATTCGGATTGACCCGGATGCTCACGGCGGCTGTTGCCCCGCAACGCGTGGCCACCTCGCTCAGCACTTCAAGTTCGGCTTCGCTCTCCACGTTGAAGCATCCAATACCCGCCATGAGCGCCTGCTGCATTTCCTCTCGTGTCTTTCCAACGCCGGAAAAAATGATCTTCGCGGCATCGCCGCCTGCGGCCAGCACGCGCTGGAGTTCGCCGCCAGACACGATGTCGAAGCCGCAACCCGCCCGGGCGAACACTTGCAGCACGGCGAGGGAGGAGTTGGCCTTCATCGCGTAGCAAATCTGCACCTTGCGTCCGGCAAATCCCCGCTGGTAAGCCGCGAGCGCGGACAGCATCGCTGCCTTCGAATAGACGAACAACGGTGTGCCGTAGGTTCGCGCCAGTTCTCCCAGGCAGACGTCCTCGGCGAAAAGCTGATCGCCCCGGTAGGCAAAGTGGGGCTGTCCGGGAAGCAGGGATGGGTTCATTGGGTCGACGATGCGGCGGGAGCCGGAATGAGGGGCCCGGGGGCTGCCGGGGCTGGTTTCGGTGCCGTGGTCGCTGATGGCGGCGGCAGGATCAACGGACCCTTTTGCCCACAACCGCTCAATACCACCGTGCCTGCCACAAGGACAATCGTGGTGACTAGAATTTGGCGAACTTTCAACATGGGCAAATTGTAATGACCGACCTTGAATTCATGGACCGCGCAGAAAGCTTGCTCAAAAGCATTGAATCCACCTGCGACCGCTTGAATGATCAAACCGATGCAGACATCGATAACCAGCGGGTGGGGGGCATGATCACGCTGACCTTTGAAAACCGGAGCCAGATCGTGGTGAATCTTCAAAAGCCCCTGCATGAGGTCTGGCTGGCCGCGCGATCAGGCGGCTACCACTTCAAGTATGACGGTACCCAGTGGCTGGACACCAAGGGGCAGGGCGAATTTTTTTCCGTCCTGTCCCGTGATGCCAGCATACAGGCGGCGGTCAAACTGGATTTCTCTGCATGATCAGTTCTTGAACAGATCAAGTATGCGTTTTCGCTCGTCCGTGGGCGGCATATCCTGGGTCCCCGCCCCGCCGGGCGAAGCCCCGGCGGCTCCTTTTTCCTCGAGTCCCAGGCTGCTGACGCCGGAGTTGTGAACAAACTCGTCGAAGAACCATTCGCCGCCTGAATTTACGACACCTTCCGGCACACTCAACTCTTTGACGGGAACGCCGCGCAGCGCGGTTTCCATGAAATTGATCCACACTGGAAGGCTCAAACCTCCGCCCGTTTCGCGATCACCCAGCGAGCGTGGTGTGTCGTAACCCATCCACACGACTGCTGTAAGTGTCGGTTGGTAGCCGGCGAACCAGGTGTCAATGGAGTCATTCGTGGTACCGGTCTTGCCGTACAGGTCGGTCCTCTTCAGCGTCGCCTGGGCCTTGGCTGCGGTGCCGGAACGCGCCACTTCCTGAAGCAAACGGCTCATGATGAAGGCGTTGCGCGCGTCGACGGCGCGCATCGACTCACCGAGGACGGGCGGCTTGATTTCGATCAGGACCTTGCCTTTCTGGTCCGAAACCCGGGTGATCAGCCAGGGGTTGACGCGGTAGCCACCATTGGCGAACACGGAATAGGCGGTGGCCATCTGCATCGGAGTGACGGAGCCCGCACCCAGCGCCATGGTCAGGTAGGGAGGATGCTTTTCGGCATCAAATCCGAAGCGTGTAATCCAGTCCTGGGCATTGTGTGCGCCCACCGCCTGCAGGATCCGGATCGACACCATGTTCTTGGACCTGGCCAGTGCCGTATGCAAGGGCATCGGGCCTTCGAATTTTCCGTCGTAGTTCTTGGGCTCCCAAGGCTGGCCCCCGGTCACGCCGGCATCGAAAAACAAGGGAGCGTCATTGACAATGGTGGCCGGCGTAAAGCCTTTTTCCAGCGCCGCTGAATAAATAAAGGGTTTGAAACTGGAACCGGGTTGCCGCCACGCCTGCGTGCCGTGATTGAACTTGTTCTTATTGAAATCAAAGCCGCCGACAAGTGCCCGAATTGCGCCGTCGCGCGGGTCCAGTGCCACGAATGCCCCCTCGACTTCAGGAAGTTGCGTGATTTCCCAAGTGTTCTTGGGCGTAAGGGCAATCCGGATCACCGCGCCGGGACGAATCCTGATCTTTGGCGCGGCTTTTTCTGACAGGCCTGATTGCGCCGGCTTGAGGCCGTCACCCGTGATCTCGATAATTTCGCTGTTTTGTCGAATCGCGACAATCTTTTTTGGGCTGGCGTCCAGGACGACTGCAGACAGAACATCGCCATTGTCTGGATGTTCGGTCAGAGCGTCATCGATGGTGTCCTCCCGCTCTTTCGGGTCGGCAGGCAGATCAATGAACTGTTCGGGCCCCCGGTAAATCTGTCGCCGCTCGTAGTCCATGATGCCCTTGCGCATGGCCCGATAGGCAGCGTCCTGTTCGGCAGCCTTGAGCGTTGTGTAGACGTTCAGGCCGCGGGTGTAGGTCTCGTCGCCATACTGGGCATAGATCAGCTGCCGAACGGTTTCCGCGACGTATTCGGCGTGGACGCGGGTGTTGTCAGGCCCCGTCTTGATCTTGAGTTCTTCCTTTTTTGCAACTTCGGCCTGCGCTGGTGTGATAAAGCCGTTTTCTTCCATGCGTTCAATGATGTAGAGCTGGCGAGACCGGGCACGCTTGGGATTATTGATCGGGTTGTAAGCCGAGGGCGCCTTGGGCAAGCCTGCCAGCATCGCCGCTTCGGCTATGGATACATTCTTGAGGGGTTTGCCGAAGTAGGCTTCCGAAGCCGCAGCAAAACCATAGGCGCGGTTGCCCAGAAAGATCTGGTTCATGTAGATCTCAAGAATCTGGTCCTTGGTCAGAAGGTGCTCCAGCTTGAATGTCAGCAGGATTTCGTAGATCTTTCGGGTATAGGTTTTTTCCGAAGAAAGGTACACGTTTCGCGCAACCTGCATGGTGATCGTGGATGCGCCTTGACTCTTCAGGCGACCCATATTGGCCAGTCCGGCACGGATCACCCCGAGGTAGTCCACCCCGCCGTGCTTGTAGAAACGCGCGTCCTCAATGGAGAGAACGGCATCCTTCATGACTTGCGGGATGTCGTTGATGGGGGTGAGATTGCGCCGCTCCTCACCAAACTCGCCCATCAGCGCACCGTCAGATGTAAAGACTCGAAGTGGCAGTTTGGGTCGGTAATCGGAGAGGTCCGAAATATCGGGCAGATTGGGATACGCCGCAGCAAGGGCGATTGCAACAGCCAATCCCACTGACGCGATGCCGGCAAGTGCCAAACCTGCGCTCCAGACCATCAAGCGAACCAGGCGCGCTTTCCAGCTTGAGCGCGGTGCTCCAGATTGACCTGGAGATGATGCTGATTCAGTTCGTTGAGGCTTGGCGGGCATAAATGATGATTGCGCAGATGCGCTTGGTCATTATAAAAATCTGTGCAATCACTATTGGCACGGGGCTTGTCCTATTGTTACCTGTTGCAAAATCGCCAACGCCAGTCGTTGTCGGAAACTATGGCATCTGGCGCCGACGTCGGCTTTTGGCAACGTTTTGATGGGGGGGGCAGCCGGAAATCCTTTGCCGGACAAGGGGCTTACTGATAGCATTGAAGTGATTTCTTAAGTTTTCCAGCCGCTTCATGGTTGGGTTCAGGGGTCTTTTGTGATTTCTTTGGCGTCCATATTTAGCCGGCAGCCCGCACCACTGGTCGGGCTCGACATCAGTTCGTCCAGTGTGAAGCTTGTCGAACTCGGCCGTGATGCGTCGGGCCAATTCATACTGGAGCGCTACGCGATGGAGCCTCTGGAGACGGGTTGGATCACCGATGGCAACATCGAAAAGTTTGACGAAGTGGCTGAGGCGGTGCGGCGTGTCGTTAAAAAGAGCGGGACTCGAATCAAGAATGTGGCCATGGCGCTGCCGCCTTCGGCGGTCATCACCAAGAAAATTATTTTGCCCGGTGGCATGAGTGAGAAGGAACTGGAGGTCCAGGTCGAGTCCGAAGCCAACCAGTACATCCCTTTTTCCCTTGATGAGGTCAGCCTGGACTTTTGTGTGATCGGGCCGAGCGCAGCGTCTTCGGGGGATGTGGACGTCTTGATTGCGGCCTCGCGCAAAGACAAGGTTCAGGATCGACAGGGCATCGCAGAGGCGGCCGGGTTAAATCCGGTCATCCTGGATGTTGAGTCCTATGCGTCCAAGCTGGCTGTCAGCCGGTTGATCGAAAACCTGCCGAACAATGGAGCTGACGCGATTGTTGCGCTTTTTGAGATCGGCGCTTTCACAACCAGCATGCAGGTCATCCGCAATCAGGAAGTTCTATATGACCGTGACCAGGCGTTCGGTGGCGCCCAGCTTTCGCAACTGATTGTTCGTCAGTATGGGTTTTCCCCGGAGGAGGCGGAGGCCAAGAAGCGCAGCGGGGATCTTCCCGATGATTATGGGAAAAGTGTCCTGCAGCCATTCGTCGAGAGCCTTGCCCAGGAAATCAGTCGGGCCATGCAGTTCTTTTTTACAAGTACGCCCTACAACCGCGTTGACTATGCAATGTTGGCCGGGGGTTCGGCGGCGCTGGCTGGGTTGACCGCTGCTGTGACGCAGCAGACATCATTTCCTTGCAGTGTCGTAGATCCTTTCGCGGGCATGGAGATCGGTGGCGGTGTGCGTGAGAACAAACTGCGCCGCGAGGCACCCTCCTACCTGACTTCATGCGGGCTTGCCATGCGGAGGTTTCTGCAGTGATACTGATCAACCTTCTGCCGCATCGCGAGGCTGCACGCAAGCGCAGGCGCGAACTCTTTTATGTCGCCCTCGTTGCGTCCGCAGTGCTCGGTCTCGTTCTGGGTGGAATTGTGTATGCCTGGTACGAGGCGCAGATTTCCGGCCAGCGTGGCAAGAATCAATATCTGCAAAGCGAGATCAAGGTTCTTGAACTCCAGATCAAGGACATTGCCACGCTTCAAAATGAAATTGCGTCGTTGCGCGCACGACAGCAGGCGGTTGAGGATCTTCAGGCAGATCGAAATCTTCCTGTGCACTTGCTCAATGAGTTGGTTCGCCAACTGCCGAGCGGGGTCTATCTGACTTCGCTTAAGCAGGATAACCAGACGGTAACGGTCACCGGAGTAGCGCAATCCAATGAGCGCGTCTCTGAATTGTTACGCAATCTTGCAAACAACAGCCAGTGGCTGAAACGCCCTGAACTCGTTGAAATTGTGGCCTCAAATCTTGCCTTGAGCGCGCGAGACCAGCGAAGGGTTTCCAATTTCACAGTCCGTGTCCGGCTTCTGCGCGCCAGTGAAGTTGCGCGGCCAGCTTCTGCGCCCGTCGGTGTAGCTTCTGCTGCCTCTGCGCCCGTCGGTTCGGCCTCGATTTCCACCTCTCCGGCCGGCGTTGCGTCTGTCGCCTCCGCGGTCACGCGCGGGGCTGGCTCGGCATCGGTAAAGCCGTAAAGGGACCAGAACATGGTGACTAGTAAATCCAAGGCGGCCAGTCTCTCGGAACTGTCCGGCAATATCCAGAAACAATTTCGAAAT
Source organism: Hydrogenophaga sp. (assembly GCA_011391595.1). Lineage (GTDB taxonomy): Bacteria > Pseudomonadota > Gammaproteobacteria > Burkholderiales > Burkholderiaceae_C > JAABQG01. The sequence goes on along the minus strand of JAABQG010000009.1, from coordinate 6,025 downwards.
CTCGACCCGAAGGATCCGGCTTCATGGCCTGAACTGCCGCGTTACCTGCTTTGTCTGTTTGTCACTGTTTTTGTAGTGGCGGGGTTGTGGTACGCATGGCTTCAAGACTCTGCTGTGCAACTTGAGGCCGAACAGAAAAAAGAAGTTGAATTGCGCGAGGATTTCAAAAAGAAGGTTGCACAGGCCGTCAACCTGGAGGCGTTGAAAAAGCAGCGCGAACAGGTTTTGCAGTATGTGACGCAACTTGAAAAGCAATTGCCCAGCAAGGCCGAAATGGATGCGCTTCTATCGGACATCAATCAGGCCGGGCTTGGGCGCAGCCTTCAGTTTGATTTGTTCCGTCCTGGACAGATCAGCGTCAAGGAGTACTACGCCGAATTACCCATTGCGATTCGCGTGACCGGCCGATTTAATGACATTGGCTCGTTCACTTCAGATATTGCGCACCTTTCACGCATCGTCACCTTGAACAACCTGACGCTTCTGCCGGCCAAAGATGGCACCCTGTCCATGGACGCGACGGCAAAGACATTCCGCTATCTGGACCCTGAAGAGGTCGCGGCCCAACGCAAGGCTGCACCAGCGAACAAGGGAGCCAAAAAATGATCGCCCGAGGATTCACGTGGGTTTTGGCGTCTGCCCTGGTTCTGGCCGGTTGTGCCGGGTCAGGTGAGGAGGAACTTCAGGAGTGGATGAAGTTGCAGCGCAGCCAGGCCAAGCCGAACATCCCTCCGATTCAGGAACCCAAGAAGTTTACGCCTCAGGAATATGTGGTTGACGTCGCAGCAGAACCTTTTGGTCTTCAACGACTGGCGCAGGCTTTGCGTCAGGAGTCTGGGACTGCGACCTCCAATGCAGCGCTCGTAGCACCTGAACTCAACCGCCGCAAGGAACCCCTGGAAAGCATGCCGCTGGACAGCATGAAGATGGTGGGCAGTCTCAATAGAGCCGGACAACTGGTCGCCATCGTCAAGGTAGACAACCTTTTGTATCAGGTCAAGCGGGGTAATTATCTTGGGCCGAATTACGGCCGGATCACCAAAGTGTCCGAGACCGAGGTCGTCATGCGGGAGATTGTGCAGGATGCCGCAGGTGAATGGATTGAACGTGCTGCCACACTGCAATTGCAAGAGAGGTCGAAATGAAGAATAACCATAACCCGGTGTTACGGCACCTGGGCCGCGGCATATCTATGGTGGGTGCGTTGCTCATCTCCCTGTCGGCCTATGCCCAAAATACGATAGAGGCCGTAACCGGCTCCATTCAGGGAGGCTCGGAAGTCATTCGGGTCGACTTGGCGCAGCCATTGCCGGCCGTGCCGGGCGGTTTTTCCATTCAGGTTCCCGCCCGCATTGCGCTGGATCTGCCCGGGGTCACCAATGGCTTGGGCCGTCCAACCGTCGAGATCAATCAGGGAAACCTGAGGTCTGTCAACGTGGTGCAGGCAGGTGACCGGACCCGGATGGTGCTGAACCTCAAGCAGGCCACGGGGTACAAGACGGAGATCCGCGGAAAGAGCCTGTTCATCACGCTTGAGCCGGTCCAGGCGGCAGCCCCAGTGACGGCGCAGGCGCCGGTATTTGCCGAAAACCGCAATCGTGACGTGTTGCCGATCAAGGACCTGGATTTCCGGCGGGGCGGTGAGGGAGCTGGGCGCGTGATTGTCGATCTCGCCAACAACCAGGTCGGCGTGGACATCAAGCAGCAGGGGCAAACTTTGGTGGTTGAGTTCCTGAAGTCGTCCCTGCCCGAGGGCATGCGGCGGCGCCTTGACGTCGCCGACTTCGGTACACCGATTCAGACGGTCACGACGTTCCAGAACGGGGACCGGGTCCGCATGGTGATTGAACCTCGCGGCGCGTGGGAACACAGCGCCTACCAAAGCGACAACCAATTCGTCGTTGAGGTGCGCCAACTGAAAGTCGACGCCACCAAGCTGGTTCAGGGGACAGGCTTCACGGGTGAAAAGCTTTCGTTGAATTTCCAAAATATAGAGGTACGTTCGCTTCTCCAGGTGATTGCCGACTTTACAAACTTCAATATCGTGACATCCGATACGGTCACTGGGTCGGTGACGCTTCGCCTGAAGGACGTCCCTTGGGACCAGGCGCTTGACATCATCCTTCGAGCCAAGGGATTGGCCATGCGCAAAGTGGGCACTGTGTTATGGATTGCGCCCAGAGACGAATTGGCGGCCAAGGAGAAGCAGGAACTTGAAGCAAATCAGGCGATTCAGAACCTGGAGCCGCTCAAGAGTATTTCCATTCAGCTGAATTACACCAAGGTAAATGACATTCTGGGACAAATTTCGGGCACCGGTGGTTTAAACCAGAGCGTTCAAGCGGGTGCGAAATTGTTAAGCCCGCGCGGCACCGTGTTTGGCGAACCGCGGACGAATCAATTGTTCGTGACGGACATTCCGTCCAGGTTGGTCCTGATTCAGGAAATGGTGACAAAACTGGATGTGGCTGTGCGGCAGGTGCTGATCGAGGCACGGATCGTCGAGGCACAGGATACGTTCGGCAAGTCACTGGGTATCAGGCTGGGTGGCGTCGATCTGCGTGGTGTTCGCGGTGGCGAGGCAGGCTATGGATTGAACAACACGAATCGCGTCGCGGGTGCTGGAACCTATGAGGCTATAGGTGGGACGACCGGGCAAACCGGTACAGCACTGGATGCACTCAACACGACGCTGGTGAATCTGCCTGCCGTCGGGCAGGGCGGCTATAACCCTGCTTCCTTTGCGGTGTCTTTGTTCAGTTACGCGGCGAATCGTTTCCTGAACATGGAACTCTCAGCGCTGGAGGCGGATGGCAAAGGCAAGATCGTTGCAAGTCCACGCGTGGTCACCGCCGACCAGACCAAGGCATTGATCGAGCAGGGCACCGAATACCCGTATCAGCAGTCGACCAGCAGCGGAGCCACCGCAGTTGCCTTCAAGAAAGCCACCCTCAAACTCGAGGTGACGCCTCAAATCACTCCGGAAGGCAACGTCATTCTGGATGTCGATGTAACCAAGGACAGTCGTGGCGAAACCACCGCGCAGGGTATTGCGATCAACACCAAACATGTAAGAACGCAGGTGCTGGTCGAGAACGGGGGCACCGTGGTGATTGGCGGTATCTTCGAGTTGACCGAAACCGATAACATCACCCAGGTTCCGTTGCTCGGAGACATCCCCTACATGGGAAATCTGTTCAAGACCAAGACCCGCAGTACAAGCAAGCAGGAAATGCTGGTGTTTATTACTCCAAAAGTGGTGGCGGCAACAGCGCGCTAATTGATTAATACTGATTTGATTCGACGGGGTAATAAATATGAAGTATCTAAAACTGGCATCCATTTTCTTGCTTGCTATCGCGCTAGGTGCCTGTGGTGGGGGCGGTGGAAATCCTGGTACCAATGTGAATCCGGAACTGACAGTGTTGGCGCCTTCAGTTGTCAAGTTGACACCGGGTTCCAGCCAGACCTATCAGATTTCAGGTGGAACATCTCCCTATACCGCAGTCAGCGACAATACCTCAAGGGTGACTGCCGTTGTTTCAGGAAATACGGTCACCTTGTCAGCCGTTGCGATCGGCGATGCCATCGTCGCGATATTTGATACTGCTGGTACCAAAATCAGCATATCCGTAACAGTCGGTCTGTAGATAAATAAAATACGTCGTACGCTCGCGTCATTAGGACGTTCGCAAGCAACGCGTTTGGCGGGTGGAATCAGGTCAGTGCCCCTGCCTTTTCACTCAGACTTCCTCGGAGGCGATTCGTTGACGTCGAGCACCAGGTGCGAACGGCGACCGGTAGACGCCCAAGAATACTCAAGCCTGTAGCGAAATCAGGTCGAAGATTCCTGATTTCTTTACATTCGCGCCTTTTGTCGTTTTAAGCTGGCCGAGTCTTGCATGATGTACAAGGTATTGGAAACGGCCCACTTGGCATGATCGGCCTGGTAGGTCTCCCGGGCTCTGGAAAATCGACCGTCGGGCGTCAGCTTGCCCGCCGGTTGGGGGTTCCGTTTGCTGACTCCGACCAGGTGATCGAGCAGCGGCTGGGTTGTTCCATCCGCGAATTCTTTGAGCGCGAAGGCGAAGAGCGGTTTCGGGACATCGAAGCGATGGTCATTGACGATTTGACCCGGAATCACCCCGGCGTATTGGCAACCGGCGGCGGCGCCGTTTTGCGGGCCGAAAACCGGTCGCACCTGCGTTCAAGGGGGCAGGTGGTCTACCTTCGGTCCACGCCGGAGGAAGTGTTCCGCCGCCTGCGCCATGACGTGAATCGCCCACTGCTGCAGGTCAAGGATCCCCTGGGACGGCTACGGGACCTCTTTGCCGTGCGCGACCCGCTTTATCGGGAATCCGCCCACTTCGTCATCGAAACCGGACGCCCATCGGTCGCCACGTTGGTCAACATGATCATGATGCAACTGGAACTCGCCGGTCTGATGCAAAAACCTGACGTGTCTCAGGGCCTCACGCGCCCTGTTTCCTGAATCCCCTGCTGGGGCTCGCACCGCTCCGCCGCGGGGTGCTGGGTCAAGCGGGGAATGTCCTAAACTCATGGCCATGCCAATGAACGCCAACATCCAAAACGTCCCGATCACGCTCGGCGACCGCAGTTACAGCATCGGCATCGGCACTGGATTGATCGAAGATCCGCAGACCTATGCGGCCGCGCCCAAAGCAGCGACTGCCCTGGTCGTCACGAATACCACCGTGGCGCCGCTGTATGCCGAGCGTCTTATAAGGGCGCTCTCTGCCAGGTACCCAAGCGTTCACACGGTGGTGTTGCCCGACGGCGAAGGCCACAAGACCTGGCAGACCCTCAACCTGATCTTTGACGCCTTGCTGGGTCATGGCTGCGACCGCAAGACGGTGCTTTATGCCCTGGGCGGCGGCGTTGTCGGCGACATGACCGGTTTTGCAGCTGCAAGTTACATGCGCGGCGTGCCTTTCGTGCAGGTGCCCACCACACTGCTGGCGCAGGTGGACTCCTCGGTCGGCGGCAAGACGGGCATCAACCACCCGCTGGGCAAGAACATGATCGGCGCGTTCTACCAGCCGCAACTGGTGGTCTGCGATCTCGACACGCTCAAGACGCTGCCGGCGGGTGAACTCAGTGCGGGTCTGGCCGAAGTGATCAAGTACGGGCCGATTGCCGACCCGGCGTTCCTCGACTGGATCGAAGTGAACATGGACGCCCTGATGGCCCGCGACCCGGTGGCGCTGGCGTACGCCGTCAAGCGCTGCTGTGAAATCAAGGCTTGGGTCGTGGGGCAGGACGAGCGCGAGTCCGGCTTGCGCGCGATCCTGAACTTTGGCCACACGTTCGGTCACGCCATCGAGGCAGGGCTGGGCTATGGCGAATGGCTGCATGGCGAGGCCGTGGGCTGCGGCATGGTCATGGCGGCGCGGCTGTCACAGCGCCTGGGGCTGGTGGACGAGGCTTTCGTGCAGCGGTTGGCCCTGTTGACGGCGCGCGCCGGGCTGCCCGTGAAGGCGCCGGTGCTGGACGCCGTTGATAATGCCGGGCGCTACCTCGCGCTCATGCGGGTCGACAAGAAAGCCGAAGCCGGAGAGATCAGGTTCGTGGTGATCGATGGCGTGGGCAAGGCCGCGCTGCGCGGCGCACCGGACGCACTGGTTCGCGAAGTCATCGATGCCTGCTGCGCATGACGCGTCAGATCGGTATCAAATAGATAGCTGACCAGTGCCATTTGTCGCTGGGAAAGCACTGATTTAGCTCAAATATCATGGTTCTGGCGCCTTTCGCGGCTGATCCAGCCCGTTCACGGGGGCGTCGTTATCCGGAAGCGCCAGCGCCAACGCGCTCCGAGTACCAGCGCGACCGCGACCGCATCGTTCATTGCACCGCGTTTCGCCGTCTGGTCTACAAGACGCAGGTTTTCCTGAACCATGAGGGGGACCTGTTTCGCACGCGGCTCACGCACTCGCTCGAGGTGGCCCAGCTCGGCCGATCGATTGCCCGCTCCCTGTCGCTCAACGAAGACCTGGTCGAGGCCATC
>JAABQG010000097.1 GCA_011391595.1 Hydrogenophaga sp. | reverse complement strand
CTTCCGATCTCTGTTCCCGGGTTTCACGGCGGAGTACGTGAAAGCCGTGAAGCGCCCGTCCATGGACGACTACCGACTGGGCTGACGCGTTCCATCACCTGCAAGCCCCATCCCGATGCTCTCCATCTCCCTCGGCCCGCTCGCCCTGCCTGTCGCCCCACTGCTGCTGGTCGTCGCCAGCGTGGTGGCCTCCATCGTGGCCGACCAGGTTGCGCGGCGGCACGCCCGGTCGCCGCAGCCGCCAACCCCGCCGGACGGGGCCAGCCCACCCGATAACGCGCAAAACGCCACGGGCGTGCCGGGCGACACCCACGCCCCGGGCACCAGGGCCGCCGCCACCCAGCGCACCACCGCGCCCGGCGACGTCCTCACCTGGGCGGTGATGGTTGGTGTACTCGCAGCGCGGCTGGGCCATCTGGCGCTGAACGCGCAAGCCTATGCGGACAGTCCCGCCGCAGTATTCGACATCCGTGATGGCGGCTGGCATCTGGTCAGCGGGTTGGCCGGCGGCCTGGCCTGGCTGCTATGGCACGGCTGGCGTGCGCCCGCACTGCGGCGCCCCCTGGCCGCGGGCGCCACGGCCGGGCTGCTGCTGTGGGGCGTCGGTCTGGCGCTGCTGCACCGGGGCGAGCCCACCGGCTACCCGGACGTCACCCTGGCGCGACTGGCTGACGGACAGGCACAGACGCTGGCGCAGGCCGCGCAAGGCCGCCCGGTGGTCGTCAACCTGTGGGCCAGCTGGTGCGGCCCCTGCCGCGAGGAAATGCCCGCACTGGCCGCCGCGCAGCAGCGCCATCCGGACGTGGGGTTCCTGTTTGTCAATCAGGGCGAAACGCCTGACAAGGTGCGCCTCTACCTGGCCCGTGAAGGCCTTGCGCTGCAGGAAGTGCTGCTCGACCCCGCTTCGGGCCTGGGCCGCGCTATCGCCTCTACCGGCCTGCCGACCACCCTGTTCCTTGACCCGCAGGGCCGCCGCGTCGATGCGCATTTCGGCGTGCTCAGCGCCGCGTCGCTGAAGGCGCGGGTCGAGGCCTTGCGGCGGGCATCAGGCCGTTAACCCTTCTGCGGGGTCAGCGGGCGCCTTGCGAGACCTCAGGGCTCGGGCCAGGAGCCGCCTGGCCCGAATCAACGCCCGCCCAGCCCCATCCCGCGTGAAATCACCTCTTTCATGATCTCGTTCGTGCCGCCGTAGATGCGCTGCACGCGGGCGTCGGCGTAGGCGCGGGTGATCGGGTATTCCCACATGTAGCCGTAGCCGCCGAACAGCTGCACGCATTCGTCCATCACCTTGCATTGCAGGTCCGAACACCAGTACTTGGCCATGCTGGCGGTGCCGGTGTCGAGCTTGTCGTCGCAGACCAGTTCGATGCACTTGTCCACGAAGACGCGTGCCACCTGCACCTCGGTCTGCAGTTCGGCCAGGATGTAGCGCGTGTTCTGGAAGACGCCCACCGCCTGGCCGAAGACCTTGCGTTCCTTCACATAGTCCACGGTCCAGTCGATGGCCGCCTGCGCGGCCGACACGGCGGTGATCGCGATCTGCAGCCGTTCCCAGGGCAACTGCTCCATCAGGCAGATGAAGCCGCGGTTTTCCTGATCCTTGCCGCCGAGCAGGTTGTCCGCCGGCACGCGCACGTTGTCGAAGAACAGCTCGGACGTGTCCTGCGCCTTCAGGCCCAGCTTCTTCAGGCGCTTGCCCACCGAGAAACCCGGCATGCCACGCTCGACCAGCAGCAGGCTCGTGCCCTTGGCGCCTGCCGCCGGGTTGGTCTTGGCGACCACGATGACCAGATCGGCGTGCCAGCCATTGGTGATGAAGGTCTTGCTGCCGTTGAGCAGGTAGCTGCCGTCGGGCTGCTGGATGGCAGTGCTCTTGATGCCCTGCAGGTCCGAGCCCGCGGCGGGTTCGCTCATGGCGATGGCGCCGATCATCTCGCCGGTGGCAAGCCTCGGCAGGTACCTCTGCTTTTGTTCTTCCGTGCCGTAGTGCAGGATGTACGGCGCCACGATCTCGCTGTGCAGGCTGTAGCCGATGCCGGTGACGCCGGCGCGCGACAGCTCCTCGAACTGCACCACCGAATACAGCTTGTCGGCATCGGCGCCGCCATAAGCCTCGGGCATGGTGGCGCACAGGAAGCCGTTGTCGCCGGCCTTGTTCCAGACGGCGCGGTCCACGTAGCCCTGCTCTTCCCAGGCTTCGTGGAAGGGCGCGATTTCCTTGTCGATGAAGCGGCGAAAGCTGTCGCGGAAAGCTTCGTGCTCGGGGCTGAACAGGGTGCGTTCGATCATGGAATCCTCGATGGGTTGGCGTTGAATTGAAAACTTTTCAGGCGCGCCCGGTCGCCAGCCAGCGCGCCCAGTCGTTTGCGCCGTTGCGCGCCGCCTGCGCGCTGGCGGCGTGCCAGTCGTAGGCCACGGCGATCTGCGCCACCGTCCAGCCGGCGCCAGCGCCGGTGTCCACGCGTTCGCACAGGGCGTAGCGCGCGTGGGGCGAGCCGGTCTGGTGGATGTGAAAGGCGATGTGGTCGTCGTCGTAGGCCGGCAGGCCCACGCTGCCGGGGTTGACGCACAGCGTGCCGCCCACCTGCACCACGCGCGGCAGATGGCTGTGGCCGCACAGCAGCAGACTCGCGCCGGTACCCGCGGTGCCTTCCAGGCGCTGCAGCACCTGCGCGCCGGTGGCAGCGCGCGAGCCGGCGGGCTCCACGGTTTCCAGCAGGTACTCCCGGTCGTCGCCCGGCTGGCCGTGGCAGACGAAAACCCCCGGCGCCGGCTCCAGCGTGGCGGGCAATGCGGCCAGCCAGTCGCGCTGGGCATGCGTGCTGTGCTCGAAGGCGAACTGGTCCGAGGGGCCGCCCGGGCGGCGCGCGCACGTCAGCAACTGGCGCTCGTGGTTACCGGCAATCGTGGGCCAGCCCAGCGCCATCAGCGCGTCGGCGGTCTCGCGCGGCCACAGCGGGCCGGAAAGAATGTCGCCGCAATTGATGACAAGATCGACCCCGCGCCGCGCCAGGTCAGCCTGAACGGCCTGCAGCGCGGGCAGGTTGCCATGGATGTCTGAGAGGACGGCGATGCGCATGGACGACCCACTGTTTGCATTTTTACAAAGCGGTTGCTTGGTGAAATGAATATACTACACCGCTGAACCCGACGTCCCACCCCGGCCTCGCCCGCGAACGCTAGCCACAGGCCCAAGCCCCAAGGAAACCACCCCATGAGTGAAGCATTTGTCTATGACGCCATCCGCACCCCGCGCGGCAAGGGCAAGAAGGACGGCAGCCTGTACGAGGTCAAGCCGATCAACCTGCTGGCCGGCCTGCTGACCGAGCTGCAGCGCCGCAACGACTTCGACACCGCGCAGGTGGATGACATCGTGATGGGCATCGTGGCGCCCGTGGGCGAACAGGGCTCGGTGCTGCCCAAGGTGGCGGCGCTCAAGGCCGGCTGGGACTTCCAGTGCGCCGGCGTGCAGCTCAACCGCTTCTGCGCCTCGGGCCTGGAGGCCGTGAACATGGCCGCGCAGAAAGTGCGCTCGGGCTGGGAAGACCTGGTCGTGGCCGGCGGCGTGGAAAGCATGAGCCGCGTGCCGATTGGCTCAGACGGCGGCGCTTGGGCGATGGATCCCGAGACCAACAGCAAGACCCTGTTCGTGCCGCAAGGCATCGGCGCCGACCTGATCGCGACGATGGAAGGCTTCAGCCGCGATGACGTCGATGCCTTCGCCCTGGAGTCGCAGAAACGCGCCACTGCCGCGCGCGCCGAGGGCCGCTTTGCCGGCTCGGTGGTGCCCGTGACCGATTGGCTCGGCCAGACCATCCTGGACGAAGACGAATTCATCAAGCCGCGCACCACGATGGAGGGCCTGGCCTCGCTCAAGCCGGCTTTCGACCAGATGGGCGCCATGGGTTTCGACGCCGTGGCGCTGCAGCGCTACCCGCAGGTGGAACGCATCCAGCACGTGCACCATGCCGGCAACTCCTCGGGCATCGTGGATGGTGCGGCGGCGATCCTGATCGGCTCGGAAGCCGCGGGCAAGACCCACAACCTGAAACCGCGTGCGCGCATCGTGGCCGTGGCGCTCAGCGGTGCAGACCCGACCATCATGCTGACCGGTCCGATGCCCGCCACGCGCAAGGCGCTGGCCAAGGCCGGCCTGACGATCGACCAGATCGACCTGTTCGAGGTCAACGAGGCCTTCGCCGCCGTACCCATGAAGTTCATGAAGGAGATGGGCGTGCCGCACGAGAAGGTCAACGTGAACGGCGGCGCGATCGCCATGGGCCACCCCTTGGGCGCCACCGGCGCCATGATCCTGAACACCCTCATCGACGAACTGCACTGCCGCCAACTGCGCTACGGCTTGGCCACGCTGTGCGTGGGCGGCGGCATGGGCATCGCCACCATCGTTGAACGCATCTGAACCCCGGGAATCCTGCGACATGAAACTCAAGACCATCCAGTACGCCGTCCAGGACGGCATCGCCGTCATCACCTTCGACGAGGAAGGCTCGCCCGTCAACACCATGTCCCTGCAATGGCAGGACGACCTCGACGCCGTGGCGGCCCAGGTGGCGAAGGACAAAGACGCGATTCGCGGCATCATCCTGGCCTCTGCCAAGAGCACCTTCTTTGCCGGCGCCGACCTCAAGGGCGTGATGCGCATGAAGCCCGAGGACGCCTCGCGCGTCTTCGTCGAGATCGAGCGCATCAAGAAGAACTTCCGCACCCTCGAAACCCTGGGCAAGCCGGTGGTCAGTTGCCTGAACGGCACGGCGCTCGGCGGCGGCTGGGAGGTGGCGCTGGTGGGCCACCACCGCATCGCCGTGAACAACCCCAAGACCCAGTTCGGCATGCCCGAGGTCACGCTGGGCCTGATCCCTGGCGGCGGTGGCATCACCAAGATGACGCGCCAGCTCGGCCTTATGGCCGCCCAGCCCTACCTGCTGGAGAGCAAGCTCTTCGGCCCGGCCGAGGCGCAGAAGCTGGGCTTCGTGCATGCGCTGGTCGACAGAGACGCCGAGCTGATGCCCGCAGCGCGCGCCTGGATCGATTCGGTGCAAGGCAATGCCGAAGCCTGCCAGCACCCTTGGGACCGCAAGGGCTACAAGATGCCCGGCGGCACGCCGAGCAGCCCGGCCATCGCGCAGGGCCTGGTGGTGGCGCCCGCCATGCTCAAGAAGACCACGCGCGGCCTGTACCCGGCCCCCGAAGCCGCGCTGTGCGCGATGGTCGAAGGCGCGCAGGTCGATTTCGACACCGCGATGCGGATTGAGAGCCGCTACCTGGCCGGCCTGATGGTCAACCCGGTGGCGAAGGCCATGATCAACACCTTCTTCTTCAACCTGAACGCCATCAAGTCCGGGCAGTCGCGCCCCAAGGACGTGCCGCGCTACAAGCCGAAGAAGGTCGGCATCCTGGGCGCCGGCATGATGGGCGCGGGCATCGCCTACTCGCAGGCCAGCCGCGGCATTGCCTCGGTGCTGAAGGACGTGAGCCTCGAAAAGGCCGAGCTCGGCAAGGCCTACAGCGCCAAGCTGACCCAGGCCCGCGTGGACAAGGGCCGCATGGGCCCGCACGACCAAACTGAGCTGCTGGGGCGCATCACGCCGACCGACACCGCCGCCGACCTGCAGGGCTGCGACCTGATCATCGAGGCCGTGTTCGAGAACCGCGAGCTCAAGGCCAAGGTCACGCAAGAGGCCGAGCCGATGCTGGCGCCGGGCGGCTTCTTTGCCAGCAACACCTCCACCCTGCCGATCAGCGGCCTGGCCACCGCCAGCGCCCATCCGGCCAAGTTCATCGGCATCCACTTCTTCAGCCCGGTGGACAAGATGAAGCTGGTGGAGATCATCCGCGGAAAGCAGACCGACGACGAGACCGTGGCGCGCGCCTTCGACTACGTGCAGTCGCTGGGCAAGATCCCGATCGTGGTCAATGATTCACGCGGCTTCTACACCAGTCGCACTTTTGGCACCTTCGTGATGGAAGGCGCGGCGATGCTGGAGGAAGGCATTCCCGCGCCGGTGATCGAAAACGCCGCCATGCAGGTCGGCATGCCCGTGGGGCCGCTGGCGGTGATCGACGAGACCTCGTTGTCTTTAAGCGTGCACGTGATGGAGCAGACCCGCGCCGACTTTGCCGCCGAGGGCCAGGCCTACACCGCCACGGCGGGTGAGCTGCTGGTGGAGCGCATGGTGAAGGAATTCAAGCGCGCCGGCCGCGCCGCCGGCGGCGGCTTCTACGACTACCCC
>JAABQG010000096.1 GCA_011391595.1 Hydrogenophaga sp. | reverse complement strand
GTGAAGCTGTCCGCGCGGCCCAGCAACGTCTGCACCGCGGCCACATGCCCGGCCGCCAGGTCCTGGACGTGGATGTAGTCGCGCACGCCGGTGCCGTCGGGCGTGGGGTAGTCATTGCCGTAAACGTTCAGGTGCGGGCGCTGGCCCACGGCCACCTGCGCCACATAGGGCATGAGGTTGTCGGGGATGCCCAGGGGGTCTTCGCCGATCAGGCCACTGGGGTGCGCGCCCACCGGGTTGAAGTAACGGAGCACGCCCATGCGCCACGCGGGATTGGCGATGCACATGGCGGCCATGATGTCCTCGCACACCAGCTTGCTGTGGCCGTAGGGGTTGGTGTGGCTGCGCGGGAAATCCTCTGTGATCGGCACCGAGGCCGGATCGCCGTACACCGTGGCGCTGCTGGAGAACACCAGCGCGCGGCAGCCCGCAGCCTCCATGCCCTGCAACAGGCTGACCATGCCGCCCAGGTTGTTGGCGTAGTACTTGAGCGGCTTGGCCACGCTTTCGCCCACCGCCTTGAAGCCGGCGAAGTGGATGACGGCTGCCACGCCATGGCGCGCTATCACCGTTTGCACCAGCGCGGCATCGCACACATCGCCACGCTCGCAGGTCACCGGCTGGCCGCGCAGGCGTTCCAGCCGCTCCAGAACGGCCGGGTTGCTGTTGGAGAAGTTGTCCAGGATGACCGGCTCAAAGCCCGCCGCGCACAGCGCGAGAAAGGTGTGGCTGCCGATGAAGCCGGCGCCGCCGGTCAGGAGGATGGAAGGTCTTGTGGCCATGATTTCGATGAAATGATGATGGTGGGAAGTTCGTGCTCACGTTGTCCATCGGGTGCGTGGGTCAGACGGACGCCGTTGTTGTCACAAGGGACTTCCCCTGCATGAAGACTTCGAGTTGATCAGCCGGCAAGGGCTCGCAAAACAGGTGGCCCTGGAAATAGTCGCAACCCTGCTCGGCCAGAAACGCGCGCTGTGCTTCGGTCTCGACGCCTTCAGCCACCACATCCAGGCCCAGGCTCTGTGCCAGCGCAATGATGGCGCGCGAGACAGCGGCATCGCTCGGGTCGGTCAGCACATCGGCGACAAAACTGCGGTCAATCTTGAGCTGGTCCAGCGGCATCCGCTTGAGCAGCGACAGTGAAGAATAGCCCATGCCGAAGTCGTCCAGAGACAGCGTGACGCCCAGTGCCTTGAGGGTGCCCAGCTTGGCCAGCGTGATCTCCATGCGGTCGGCCAGCAGGCTCTCGGTCAGCTCGAGTTTGAGGCGTTGCGGTGAAATGCCCGTGCGATGGATGGTCGCCATCACCATGTCGACGAAGTCCGGGTGGCGGAACTGGCGCACGCTCACATTGACCGAAATCGTGAGTCCCGCCATCTGCGGATGGCGGCCCCAGGCGGTCAGTTGCGCGCAGGCGGTTTCCAGCACCCATTGACCCAGCGGCAGGATCAGCCCCGTGTCTTCGGCGACGGGAATGAATGCCATGGGCTCCACCACACCGTGCTTTGGATGCTGCCAACGCAAAAGGGCCTCCAGCCCCGAAACGCGCCCTCCACGGTCTACCATGGGCTGGTAGTAAAGCATGAACTGATGGTCGCGCAGGCCGGTGCGAAGGTCGGCACTGACAGCCGCGTTGGCGCTGACAGCCGCCTGCATCGCGGGGTCGAAGAAGCACACCGTGTTGCGACCCATCGCCTTGGCGTGGTACATGGCAAGGTCGGCTTGCTTGAGGGGCTCGCTCACGCCGTCACTGCCGCCGCTGACCAGCGCAGTGACGCCGATGCTCGACGTGGCGAAGTGCCGGTGGCCGTCCAGGTCGAACGGTTCGCGCAGTTGCGCCAACACCTTCTCGGCCACGATGCGCGCGCGGGACTCGGCCACTGCCGGGTCCTCGCCCAAGTCGCTCAGCATGACCACGAACTCGTCCCCACCCAGCCGTGCCACCGTATCGGTCTTGCGCACACACAGCGTCAAGCGCTCGGCCACCTTTTGCAGCAGCAGGTCGCCCGTGTGGTGGCCCAACGTGTCGTTGAGAATCTTGAAGTTGTCCAGGTCGATGAACATCAGTGCGCCATGGCGGCCAGTGAGCGCATCCAGTGACAGCACGCCCTTCAGCCGGTCCTGCAGCAGCTTGCGGTTGGGCAGTCCCGTCAGCGGGTCATACAAGGCGAGTTGGTGGATTTCGTCCTCGGCAGCCTTGCGCCGTGTGACGTCGCGGCCTACGGCCACCCAGTGTGTGAGTTCGCCCGTCGCCGAGAGCACGGCGACCACCTCCATTTCAAGCCAGAACCAGCTTTTGTCGCGCCGGAAAATGCGCAACTCGCTGCGCACCTGCTGATCCTTGGACAAGGCGGCCGACATGCGGCGCAATTCCGGCAACTGCAGGTCCGGGCCGAGCAGCAGGCGCGGCGTCTTGCCCAGGACTTCGTGGCGCGGGTAACCGGTGCGGTCTTCGAAAGCGTCGTTGACAAAGACGATGCTGGGGGCCGCCTCGCCCGCGGGCAGCGCCTCGGCGATCACCACGATGTCGTTCAGGCGCGAGATGCTGGTCTCCAGAAGCATCAGTTGCTCCTGTGATTTGCGTCGCTCCGTCACGTCACGGAAGTAGATGGCCAGACCTTCCGTGAACGGGTACGCCCGCACCTCCAGCCACTTGCCGAGTGGGGCGCAGTATTCCTCGAATTCGACCCGATGGCTGCCCTGCAATGCCCGTTGCAGCTGTTCGCGAAGGCGTTGGCCCATGGCCTCGCCCCGGTCCGCCCAGATGGGCTTGCCGAGCAGTTCGCCGATGGTGCCTTGCAGCAATCGCTCGCTTTCCTTGTTCAAATAGGTGTAGCAGTACTGGCGGTCGACAGTGACGAAGGCTTCGGTGATGCTGGCCAGCGTCGTGGTCAGCCGCATGGCCAGCCGGAGCGTCTCGCGCTGGGCCTGTTTCTGGGCCGAGATATCGTGCAGAACGCCCTGCAACCGGACGATCCTGCCGGCGGCGTCACGCACCGCCTCGCCTATGACCCGTACCCAGTTGCCTTGATGGCTGGTTCCCGCGATCTGCATTTCCTCGTCAAACGCGGTGCCGTGGTTCAGGCAAGCCTGGAAGTGCGCCGCGACGCGGACGCGCCACTCCGGGGTGAAAGTCGCCGCCAGCGCCGCAAGCGTCAGCGCTGCGCCGTTCGCCACGCCCAGCATGGTGGCGCACTGGCGGGAGCAATGCAGGGTTTCCCCGGGGATCGGCAGGGTCCAGCTTCCAATGCGCGCGGTGTGCTCGGCGAGGTTCAAGAGCCCATCCTGCGGCGGCAAGCAGGTGGCTTGCGCATCGGAAACCCCCGCCTTTGCCTTTTCGACGGGGTTCGGATCGGTGGATGCAGGCGTCAAGCTTTGTACTCTGAAGAGGCGGGAAAATCAGTCTATTGGCGCTTCAAAAGACGGCGAAGTCAACGGCCGCACCGGCTCGGTCGGGCAATCTCATCGAAAAATTCCGAACTTTAGAAAAGTAGCCCTAATTTGTTACAGGGTCAGGAAATGAGTACCAAATTGTTACGATGTAGTGTATCCTAAGCCCCAATGAATGTGCCGGCAGATTGCATGCACACGCGGGTAACAAATAAAGAGGGAAATCAACATGAGTGCACTCACCGAGTTACGGCAATGCCCTGACGTTGCAACCTTGAAGCCAGCGTTGCACACGCTTGCCGGTCAGTTCGGGCGCGTCATGCAGCTCGATATCCTGACCACCATGCAGGAGCGGACCAAGCAGGCGATCTGCTTCCTGCGTCTCGACAACCCGGAAAAAGAACAGACCCTGATGAAGACGCTCGGCGTCGGTCGATTCGGCGGCGAAGTGGTCATCGTCGTGGATATGGATTCGTCGGCATCCGGCGAGGATGAGGGCCCCTCATCCCGTTGGGCCGAGGACGACGAGTAATTGCATGCGCTGCGCGTTGAAGCACCGCAATGTCGCATCCCTCCCTATCTGCCAACTGGCGCCTGCGGGATGCCATTCCGGTGCGACGCACGTCAGCTACTGAAAAAGAAGAAGGCTTTCTTTCCCTCGGTGCGTCTTTCCTGCGCCTGTTGCAGCGCCGCAAGGCGCTCCCGCTGCTGAACACCGCGTTCTACTACGGCTCCCCGGTGCCGGTCGCTGCGCTGTCACGGTACCCCCGCGTGGTGGTGGAGGCCGATGCCGTGACCGATCTGGCGGGCCTGACCCGCCATGGGAGCGATGTATTTGCCTATGTCAGTGTCGGTGAAGCGGAAGGCTGGCGTGCCTCGACAAATGCGCTGCCGCAGGCGCTGTTTTCAGGCGCCAACGCTGCGTGGCAAAGCCGCATAGCCAACCTGACCCACCCGGACTGGCAGCGCTATTTGCTTGAAGATCGCATGGCGGGGCTGTGGGCCGCCGGCTACCGTGGTTTTTTCCTGGATACGCTTGACAGCTACCAGATGGCCGTGAAGGATCCAGTGGATCGCCAAGCCCAGTCAAGGGCGCTGGTCAACCTCATTCGCGCAATGCATGAACGGTTTGACGGCGTCAAGCTATTGTTGAACCGGGGTTTTGATGTGCTCCCCGAGCTGGCTTCCATCGTCTCGGGTGTGGTCGCGGAGTCGCTGTTTCAGGGCTGGAATGCGCAGACCTTGGAGTACGTGAACGTGAGCCCCGAAGATCGCAACTGGCTGCTGGCGCGGCTGACCGATGCGCGCCAGCGCCATGGGCTGCCCGTCACGGTGATTGACTACGTCGCGCCAGGCGATGTCGCACTGGCGCGGAACACGGCGGCGCGCATTGCCGCGCTGGGATTCTCCCCGTGGGTGGCCAATCCAGGTCTTGACATGCTTCCCTATGGAGTTTCCCCATGAGCCACCGCCTGCACACGCCTGCGAGCAAATTCAAGGCCGTCAAACAGATGCGCCAGATTGCGCTGGCCTGCGCGCTCGGTTGCTGCGTGTTGGCGGTGCCACTGACCGTGACGGCCCAGCAGGGCGCGTCGCCCGCCAGCCCCACGTCGTCGGCCGACCGCGTTCAGTGGCTGTGGCTGCAGATTGGTGGTGGACCGGAAAAGGCGCTTCTGGCCGAGAGGTTGCAGCAATGGCAGCCCGACGCCGAGGCCGATCCAGCGTACTGGGCGCCCTACGCCGTGGCGCTGCTTCAACTCAAGCGCGTGGACGAGTCGCTGACGTGGTATGCCAGGCAGGTCAAGGCCAGCCCGGACGACTACCCGTGGCAAGTCAGTTATGCCGACGAACTGGCGCGGGCGGGCCGGGCGGACGAAGCCCGGCGCATTCGCAGCAATGCCCTGCCCCATCTGAAGACGGCAATGGGCACGATGGACACGTTGTCACCGGCGCAGCGCAAGACCTTGCTGCTTGCCTATGCCTCAGCCCTGCGCGGGCTCGAGGGAGACAGCGCGGCCGACCAGGTGCTCAAGGACATGCTGGCGCGTGGCTATACGGATGCCGACGTCTACGAGAAACTGGTGGCGTCCAGTCTGGCCCAGGAAGAATATGCTGCAGCGGCCGATTGGCTTTCGCGCGCCAAAGCCCACAACCACACGCTGCCGGCCTACCTGACCCTCGCCGTCGCTCTGGGCCTGAACGACCAGCTCATGCTGGCCGAAGTGCTGCTGCAAAGGGAAAAAGAACTCTCCGTCCAGGATCGCGTCACCGCACTGCGACGCCTGGGCAGGAACAGCGAGGCACTTTTGCTGGTCGAAGCCAGCCTTGAAGACCCGCAGGGGACCTCCCGCGTGATGTTGCTGCAACTGCAGGCCGAACTCAAACGCAAGGTGTCGCGGCTTGCGGAACTGAAGGTCTCCCAGAGCAACCTGGGCGTTCTCCGCATCACGCAAACCACCGGCGCATTCAGCCTCCCGCTGGACGCGGTCCGGGCAAGTGCCGAAGTCACCAATTTTAAGTTTCGCACGGACAGCGACTTGTTCAACGTGCGAGGGATTGAAGATGAAAACCAGATCTCGTTCGCGGCGGACTACACACTGCGCGGTGTCGCGCCGACCCGCCTGACGGTGGGTGTGAACCAGCGCTCGGACAGTTCGCTGACGTTTGGCCGCCTTGAATACTCCCAGCCCCTGAACCGCAAGCTGCAGTTCAGGCTTGACGGATGGGTCAATCGGGTGACGGATGTGTCAGCGGCAATGCGCCTGATTGGTGCGAACGACCGGCTCACCGCCGGCCTGACTGCGAATCTGACGCCTGCCTCCTACGGGCGGATCGAACTGGCGGTACAGAACTACCACACCCGTCAGGGGGATGGCCTGGGGCACGGCAACCTCGTGGCCGGAGAGGTGGGCGGCACGGTTTATGCTGGAGCGCCGGTATGGACCTGGCGCGTTTCGGGAAGCGCGGAGCGCAACAAGGTGGTCGCCGAGTTGCCGCCGGCGCTGCGTGGCGGGATCCTTGCGGAGACCCTGGCCGCGAACAGCGTTCTGGCCAGTGACTACCGCACCCTTGGCGTGGGAAGCACCCTGGTGCAGGTGGGCGGGCCCGATGGACTTCAAGGCCCCAATGGTCCCGTGCTTGGCTCGCTGGATGGCTGGGTCGGGAAGCAATGGCCCGCCAACGAGTTTGTGTACACCGTGCGGGCAACTCTGGTTGTACCGCTGACCAGGGTCACTGATTTCCGCCTCGAAGGTTCGTACGGCAACGTGCAAAGCGCCTTCCTGACGCAAGCCACGCAGTCCGTTTCGGCTTGGCTTCGCTACTTTTTCTGAGCATGCAAATGGCTTGTTTCGCGCTGTCCCCGGCGCTCTGGACGTCATCCGGAGGGGTGTTTTCGTGAAATGGCCGTCATTTCGTCGTGAACCCGGCGCCTCGCACGGCCTGCGCATTGCAGGCCTGGTGTTGCCGGGGCTCGGGCCGGGCCAGGAACGTGGCGTGGCGGCGGGCTCAGGCGAGACCGGTGACGAAGGGACCGGCACGGTCGCTTCATCGAAGCGGACCGTGACGATCGAAGTGCTGGTGTTTGGTGGCCTGATTCCGCTGGCCTTGCTGTGGTGGGTCCCGGCGCAGTCCTTGCGGCACTTGT
>JAABQG010000095.1 GCA_011391595.1 Hydrogenophaga sp. | reverse complement strand
TTGCCGGTGATCCCCTTGGCGCGCAGATCGACGAGCATGACATGACTTTCGGTGCGTCCGCTGACAATCCGGAGGCCGCGCGATACG
Source organism: Hydrogenophaga sp. (assembly GCA_011391595.1). Taxonomy (GTDB): domain Bacteria; phylum Pseudomonadota; class Gammaproteobacteria; order Burkholderiales; family Burkholderiaceae_C; genus JAABQG01. The sequence continues at coordinate 7,208 of JAABQG010000095.1, read as the reverse complement.
AGCGTTTCGGCGACGATGCGCGCATTTATCAACACTTGTTGCTGATATGTCTTGAATTCGGGGGTCAATGCCTCCTTGAAGGCCACCGCCTTGGCGGCGATCACATGCATCAGCGGGCCGCCCTGCAGGCCGGGGAAGATGGCGCTGTTGATGGCTTTTTCATGCTGCGATTTCATCAGGATGATGCCGCCACGCGGTCCGCGCAGGCTCTTGTGGGTGGTGGAGGTCACCACGTCGGCATGTGGCACCGGGTTCGGGTAGACGCCCGCGGCGATCAGGCCGGCGTAATGGGCCATGTCGACCATGAAGATCGCGCCCACGTCTTTGGCCACTTTGGCAAAACGCTCGAAATCGATGCGCAGGCTGTAGGCGGAGGCGCCGGCGATGATCAGTTTGGGCTTGCTCTCGTGCGCCTTGCGCTCCATGGCGTCATAGTCGATGGCCTCCGAGGCATCCAGGCCGTAGGAGACGACGTTGAACCACTTTCCACTGATATTCAGGGGCATCCCGTGCGTCAGGTGGCCGCCTTCGGCCAGGCTCATGCCCATGAGGGTGTCGCCAGGCTTCAGAAAGGCCAGGAAAACAGCTTCGTTGGCCGAGGCGCCGCAGTGGGGCTGCACATTGGCGGCATCGGCGCCGAAAATCTGCTTGACGCGGTCGATCGCAAGCTGCTCGGCGATGTCCACATACTCGCAGCCGCCGTAGTAGCGCCGGCCGGGGTAGCCTTCGGCGTACTTGTTGGTCAGCTGCGTGCCCTGCGCCGCCATGACGGCGGGCGAGGCGTAGTTTTCGCTGGCAATCAGCTCGATGTGCTGTTCCTGCCGGGCGTTTTCCGCCTGGATGGCGGCAAAGATTTCGGGATCGGTCTGTTCAATGAGAATGTTGCGGTCGTACATGGCAGTCCTTCAAGACGGTGTTCCTTGTGCGGTGACAAGGGCTGCCCAGGCGAACGGCTGAACGCCCGGAACCCGCCTGACAAGCCAGGACGGCAGGGGCGGTGCGCTTCCCAGTGGTTGTCCGAAAGAAGGCCTGTCGGGAGTCCACGTCAACGCGGCATCTCCGCAGGGGAGGCCGCGCCTATCGCCAGTTGCGCACGGTATCGAGTGTAGCCGAGCGCAATATGCCCGGGCATCCAGCGCCTACATGCCGTAGTTCGAGGCGACTTTCTCTTCGCGCGGCGCGCTCGCGCCGTTATCCACCACCGGCACGATCGGATTGCCGGCGCTTTGGGTCGTGGGCAAAGTACGGCCCCTGGCGACCTGGGTCAGCCGGGCATGCTCGCTCAAGACCTTGCCGGCATAGCCGCCATCGGTCTCGTTGTTACCGGCGCCCACGTACAGCTTCAGGCCGCCTTCGACCGAGCCGGCGCGGGCGATGCATTCCTGCAAGACCTTCACCCCGACGCGCAGGTTGGTCACCGGATCGAACGCGGCCAACTTGCCGCCGAAGTTCTCGTACTTGTCCGAGTGGATGTGCGTCATGACCTGCATCAGGCCTTGTGCCCCCACGGCGCTCTGGGCAAACGGGTTGAAGCTCGATTCCACGGCCATGATGGCCAGGATCAGGGTGGGGTCGAGCTTGGTGCGCTGGCCCACTTCGTAGGCTTCGGCCACCAGGGCGCTCAGGGGCTCGGGCGCCACGCGGTACTTCTTGCTCAGCCAGTAGGCCACGGCCGCCTGCTCCTTGGGCAGATCCTTGGGGTTGGTGGCGGTGGCGCGCTCGGACGCCTCGGGCTCGGGCTCGAATCCGAGCACGGCCACCTGGCGGGCACTCAGCCAGCTCACGAGTTGTTCTTCGCCGGCCTGGCGCAAGTCGGGCCGGGCGGTCAAGGTGATCACGGCAAACACCACGGCCAGCCCGAGGAGGGCAAAGCTGTTGTGGGTGATCTCGAAAAATCCGTCGGCAATGTCACTCGCAAAAGTGCGCAAGCCTCGAGTCACTTTTCCTAGCGCTGTCATAGCATTTCCTCATCGTAGCGGGAGCTCTGGCACGTGATGCTGCAGGCAGCTTCACACGGCAGGCTCCTCGTTTGGATTGGTACGCAGTCCATTCAGCGAGGCGTCGGGTTGACTGGTTTTCGCGGAATCGACCTGGCCGTTGGGAGCGGCAGCGGGTTCGGGTTGTCCCTAGGTTTTGGGGGACGATTGAATTCTATGGGCCGCATTCATATCGAGTCAATACTTAAAAATAGGTGAGTTAGATTAAATATTGCATATCAAATCCCTTGTTTTGGCGTCGCTTGCAGACGCAAAAATGGGGCTCAACATCCAATGCGGCTGGTTTGCAAGACCCGGAAAACAATCACTCGCCGGTCCTTGATTGGAAAAGCCGATTTGAATCGCTTCGCGCGAGTGGCTACACTGAATTTGCTTGAATGACATCGAGCATCGCGCCGACAGGAGCGAGTCGCGGCCTCCGGGCAGACGACAAAGCAGCCCCGGCCAACCTGTGGAGGCAATCTCTTGCCTCCAGTGCAATGTGGAACATCCGTCTTCCCATTGCCAAAGTCGACGGCATGGACGTTCGTCCGCCGTCAAGCCCGGTCGGCTGGCTTTTCGCCTGTTGACCGGGCTTTCACATTTCCGGGTTGCCGGGGCATTGCCGCACGGACTGTTTGAGTCGTGGCACCATTGACACCTCGACGGAAAATCAGACCCATGGACACTCAAACCCTTCAGAACAACAAATGGGCGCGGCGTGCCGCATGGACGCTGGGGGGCGTGGCCGCACTCTGGGCGATCAGCTGGCTGGCCGTGCCGCCTCTCCTCAAGCACTACGCCCAGAAAATAGCCAGCGAGAAGCTCGGCCGGTCAGTGACCCTTGGCGCCGTGGATTTCAGGCCCTGGTCACTGGCGTTGACCTTGTCTGACCTGGCGATTGCCACGGCAGACGGGAAAGCTGACCAGCTCCGCATCAAGCGCCTCTATATAGATACCGAACTGCAGTCCTTGTTGCGCCTGGCGCCCGTGGTGGACGCCATCACGGTGGACGAGCCGGTCGCCCGCCTGACCCACACCGGTGAGGGCCGCTACGACATTGACGACATCCTGCAACGACTCGCACCGCCGGCTGACCAGCCGCCTGGCGAACCTGCCAGGTTCGCGCTCTACAACCTGGCCCTCAACGGCGGATCGCTCGACTTCACCGACCAGACCGTCGGCAAGACCCACACCTTGCGCGACGTGCGCCTGGCGGTGCCTTTCCTGAGCAACCTGGAGTCCAAGAGGGAGGTGTACACCGAACCGCAACTGGCCTTCAAGCTCAACGGCAGTGCGTTCGACAGCGCGGGCCAGACCACGCCGTTTGCCCAGACCCGCAAAACTGACGCCACGGTCAAGCTTCAGGCCATGGATCTGACCCCCTACCTGGGCTACATCCCGGCCAGCGTGCCAGTGCGCTTGCTGGCTGCGGTGGTCGATGCCGACATCAAAGTCGCGTTCGAGCAAAACCCCGCGCCTGCCGTGCGGCTGAGCGGGGTGGTGCAGGTCAGCCGCGTCAAGCTGGCGGATACCCAACAGCAGGAATTGCTCGCCTTTGACAACCTGAAGGCGGTCCTGGCCGATGTGCGCCCGCTGGCACAGACAGTCAAGCTCGCGTCGGTCGAGCTGACCGCACCGACGCTGACAGTCCACCGCGCCCGTGACGGGCGTTTGAACCTGGACCTGAGCGCGCCGCCTGGGCAAGGCGTGACGAAAGCTTCAAAAACAATAGCTGAAAAGGACCAAACCGCGCTGGCTGAGGGCCAAAAAGAGGTGAAAAAGTCGCCTTCAGGCGGCTGGAAGGTCGATGTGGCGACCGTTGCGGTGCGCGGCGGCCGCATGGACTGGACGGACGACACCACGGCCCTCGGCAAGGGCACGCCCGCGCGCCTGGCACTGCGCGACCTGACCCTGGATGCATCGGGCATCGCCTTGCCGGTGGACCTGCCCGGCGTGCAACCCATTCCCTTCACCGGATCGGCCGCGCTGGAGGCTGGCACCGCCCCAGTGGCCGATGCACCCAAAAGAGCCCTGGTGGTGGCGGCCCCAGCCGCACCGGCGGCCCTGCGCTTCAGTGGCACCGCACTGGCGTCAGTTGCCAACATGACGGCCACCGTCAGCGACCTGCCACTTTCCCTTGGCGCGCCCTATGTCGCCCAGTTTCTGGAGCCCACGCTGGCCGGCACGCTGAACGCGGCCGTCGGGGTGGCCTGGACGCTGGGCGCGAATGTGCCGGCCCTGCAGAAGGAAAAGGGCAGCACCTTCGACCTGAAGCTCAAGGTGGACAGCCTGACGCTGGACAAACTGGCGCTGACCCAGGGTAAACAGCTGCTGGCCGGCATCCAGCGCGTTGAATTGACCGATGCCGAGATCGACCCCGCCGCGATGTCCGCGACGCTCGGAAAACTGGCCGTGACCAACCCCAGGCTGAAGGTCGAGCGCGACGCCGACGGTCGCTGGATGGTCGAAAAATGGCTGAAAGGCGGCGCTTCTGCCCCCGCTGGCGCTCCTTCGAAAGGCGATGCCGCAGGGCCATCCGCACCAGTGGCGAAAGAGGCCAGCCCATGGAAGCTCGCCATCAACGACCTGTTGCTCAGTGGCGGCACGGTGGGCTGGAGTGATGCCGCGGCGCCCCGGCCGGTGGCCTTCGAGGTGTCGGCGCTGAAGGTGCAGCTGCAGAACTTTGCGCTGGACGGCAAGAAGCCCGCGGCACTTCAAGTGGCGGCGGGCATCGGTGCCGGGCAGACCCCACCCGGGCGGCTCAGCTACCGCGGCACTCTGGGCCTGAACCCGGTCGCCACGCAGGGGGCGGTCGAGGTGGTGAATCTGCCGGTCCACGCTTTCGAGCCCTATTTTGGCGACGCGTTGAATATCGAATTGCTGCGGGCGGACGCCAGCTTCAAGGGAACGGTGAAGTTCGCCAGCAGCCCGGCGGGTCCCAGCGTGCGGATCAGCGGGGATTCGGCCATCGACGCTTTCCGGGCCAACAGCGTCCAGGGCACGGCAGCCGCCGGGGCGTCACCGGTGGCCAGAGCCGGTGCAACTGCAGTCGCTGCGGCGGGCCCGGCGGTCAGCCGTACCGGCATGGCCGGTGACGAGGAACTGCTGGCCTGGAAAAGCCTGAGCTTGCGCGGGCTCGATATCGCGCTGGCCCCGGGTACGCCGACGCGAGTGGACGTCAAGGAGACGGCCCTGAGCGATTTTTACGCGCGGGTGATCCTCAGCGAAAGTGGCCGGCTCAACCTGCAGGACCTCGTCAAGGCCCCGGCGGGCAGTGCGCCGGCGGGCGCCACTGCGACGGTCGCCACCCCGTCTGCGGCGCAGGACGCCACGAAAACCGTCGCGGGCAACGAAACGCCGAAGCCGGCTGCGAACCAGCTTGACTCGCAAGGCGGTGCCGGGCCAGCGCCCCAGGCGAACGTGGCGAAAGCGAGCGCCGCGTCAACCGACGCGGTCATCAACTTCGGCCCGGTCAGCCTGGTGGGCGGACGGGTGTACTTCTCCGACCGGTTCATCAAGCCCAACTACTCGGCCGACATGACCGAGCTCACGGGCAAGCTGAGCGCGTTTTCCAGCGTCTCGCCCGAAGGTTCGCCACAACTGGCGGACCTCGAATTGCGCGGGCGCGTCGGCGCCACTGCCTCGCTGGAGATCCTGGGCAAGCTCAACCCGCTGGCACAGCCGCTGGCGCTGGACATCCAGGGCAAGATGCGCGACCTGGAGCTGTCGCCGCTGTCGCCGTATTCCATCAAGTATTCGGGCTATGGCATCGAGCGCGGCAAGCTCAGCGTGGACGTGGGCTACAAGATTCTGCCCAGTGGCCAGCTGACGGCGAGCAACAACATCGTGCTCAACCAGCTGACTTTTGGCGACAAGGTCGAGGGCTCCACCGGCAGTCTGCCGGTGAAGCTGGCGGTGGCGCTTCTCGCAGACCGCAACGGGGTGATCGACATCAACCTGCCGATTTCCGGTTCACTCAACGACCCCCAGTTCAGCCTGGGATCCGTCATCCTGAAAGTCATCGTCAACCTGATCACCAAGGCCATCACGGCACCGTTCACTTTGCTGGCGAACGCTTTTGGCGGTGGCGGGGACGAGCTCGGCATGGTGGCCTTCGCCCCCGGCAGCGCCGTTCTGGCGCCACAGGCCGCGGAGGGTCTGGACAAGGTGGTCAAGGCGCTGGCAGACCGCCCCTCCTTGACGATGACCGTGGCTGGCACCGCGCGTCTGGACGTCGAGCGCGAAGCCTACAAGCGTGAGCGCCTGCAGGCACTGGTGCAGGCCGAGCAGCGCCGCGTGCAGGGCGGGAGCACCACTGCAGTCGGTACCGCGACTGTGACGGTGAGCCCGGCCGACTATCCGGCCCTGCTCAAGGCGGTGTACAAGCGCGCGGACATCCCGAAGCCCCGCAACCTCGTCGGCATGGCCAAGGACATTCCTCAGGCCGAGATGGAGGCGTTGCTGCTGGCAGACATTCCTGCCACGGACGAGCTGATGCGCGAGTTGGCCCTGAAGCGGGGCCTGGTGGTGCGCGACTATCTGGCGTCGCGCCAGTTGCCGCCGGAGCGCCTGTTCCTCGGGGCGCCGAAAATCGCGCCTGACAAGGCGCCGGCTCCGAACGCTTCAGCGACCAGCCCGGCTGCAGCGCCCTGGACGCCGCGCGCGGAACTCGCATTGACGACGAAATAGCGTTTGCTCGGGCTGGCGTGCGCTGACCTTGATGTGTGCAGCCGGGTGACTCAAGGACAAGGGCCTTCGCTCGGCTGCGAGTGCAACTTGCAGATCGTGAATGGCTACTACCGGTAAAGGCCGATGAAACTGCTCGACTCAACTGCGACTGGCAAGAACAGAACCTTACCGGTAATAGCAATTTGCGATTTGTCTCCTCCAGACCGAACGTTGGTAACGGCTCATTCCCGACACGCGGGCCACCGCTTTGGGATGACTGTGGTGATGCGCAAATGGATGACGGGGCGCAAATCAAGTCAGACTGGGCAACCGACTGGGATGGTGCAGCGCAACCGGCACCGGACCATGAGGTCGATCAGCGTCTCAGTTGTTAACTGAGCAAAGCGGCGATTGATCTGAGCTGCGGGATAAATTGACAGCAGACTTTTCGCCACAGGTTCGCCGCTGTAAGAAAAGCACGCTGCAGACGACAAACGACTGATATGCAGCTACTACGCTTCACCTTGCTTCTAATGGCCTTATGCGCCCTGCTGCCTCTGG
>JAABQG010000094.1 GCA_011391595.1 Hydrogenophaga sp. | reverse complement strand
CGGCCTGGGTGATGGGGTCATCCTTTTTGCCGCATCCTGACAGGGCAAGTGCGGTGACAAGGGCCAGAACGGGCAATGTGTTGAGATGCATGGTGAACAGGTTCCTCCAGAAGCAAAACGCTGGGCTGGCTGGCCCCTGACCAGCACGCCGGGCAAGCCAGAGACGATTGTAGATTCGCGCGAGTCGCTCATGTGCGGCGGGCCCTGTCATCGCCGACCCGCCCGGCGGGCTCGTCATGGCCGCACACCTTCGATCGGTATCAGATGCATGGCGTCCAAGCTTCGTCGTTTGAAGGGGCCCTTGGTGCCGCCTCACGGACCTGCGGCGACGCAGAAAAAGACGCCGCATTGCTCCCGTTTTTACGAACTTAAGGTGCGTTTTTATCAGAGTAAAGATGGCTATTTTTCACTAAACTCAGTTGACACCTTTGTGGCGGCCCTTTGACAGGCCACACAGGCACTGCAAGCTGGGACGCCTGCTGTACTCAAAACCTAGAGGCTGGATTGACATGGAAACAATTGCGCCCCTGTGGCTGTGGGCCACCTTCGGTGGCATCGTGCTGGTATCGCTGTTCATCGACTTCGTCGTGCTCAAGAAGCAGGGCTCGCACGACATCGGTGTCAAGGAGGCGCTGAACTGGTCGCTGGTCTGGATCGGCTTGAGCTTCCTGTTCAACGGCCTGTTCTGGTGGGCTGTGAAGGACAGCACGGGCTCCACCGAGATGGCCAACACCAAGTCGCTGGAGTTCCTGACCGGCTACCTGATCGAGAAATCGCTGGCGGTGGACAACATCTTTGTCTTCCTGATGATCTTCACCTACTTTGCGGTGCCTTCGCACTTCCAGAAACGGGTGCTGATGATCGGCATCATCGGCGCGATCGTGCTGCGCACCATCATGATCCTGGTGGGCGGCTGGCTGCTGGCCGAGTTCCACTGGATCCTGTATGTCTTCGGCGCCTTCCTCATCCTTACCGGCGTGAAAATGTGGTGGGCGGCTGGCAAGGAGCCCGACCTGGAAGACAACCCCGCCCTGAAGCTGCTGCGCAAGTTGCTGCCGGTCAGCAAGCACTACGACGGCGAGAATTTCTGGACCGTCGAGAACGGCAAAAAGATCGCCACGCCGCTGTTCATGGTGATCTGCCTGATCGCGCTGACCGACGTGATCTTTGCGGTGGACTCCATTCCGGCCATCTTTGCCATCACCAGCGACCCCTTCATCGTGCTGACCAGCAATGTGTTCGCGATCCTGGGGCTGCGCGCCATGTATTTCCTGCTGGCGGCAGTGGCCAACAAGTTCCACCTGCTCAACTACGGCCTGGCCGTGATCCTGGTGTTCATCGGCACCAAGATGTGCCTGATCGACCTCTACAAGATTCCGGTCGCCATCTCGCTGGGCGTGGTGGTCGGCATCCTGGCCCTGACCATGTTGTTGAGCGTTCGGACCGCCAACGTCGCAGCCCGCAGCGGAAAGGCCTAGAGCGGCGTTTGCAGCAGCCGCTGCACCAGCGGGTGATTCACCTTGCGCTCGGTCCCGATGGCGAAGAACTCCTCGGTCACGCCTTCGCAGGGGCCCAGGCGCATCACGGCGTAATGGGCGAGCAGGTTTTCATGCACCCATTCAGCCGCCGGGAACAGGCCCATGCCACTGGCGCCAAAGGTCTTGAGCAAGGCACTGTCCTCAAACTCTCCCACGATGCGCGGGCGGATGGCGCTCTGCTCGAACCAGTGGTCCAGGCGCTCGCGCACGGCGGTATGGGCCGTCGGCAGCAGCACCGGCATGTCGGCCAGGCTGTCCGGGAAGTTCTTCCTTGCGGTCTTCACCAGCTCGGCCGTGCCATACCAGGCAAATGCCGAAGATCCCAGGGCATGGCTGTACAGCTTGATGTTGGGGTTCGTGGGTGCGGGCCGGTCCGACAGCACCACGTCCATCCGGTGCAGCGCCAGATCGCCAAGCAGATCGTCCAGTTCACCCTCATGGCATAGCAGCCGCAAGTTCGGCTCCGTCAGGGCCGGTTTCAGGAGACGGTGCACCACCAGTTTGGGCAGACCGTCGGAGATGCCGACGGCCAGACGCACCGCAGGCGTGCTGACCGCATCGCGCACCAGTGCCGGCAACGCCTCGCCCAGTTGAAAAATCTGGTCGGCCTGCTGCATGGCGGCCAGACCGGCCTCGGTCAGCACCAGACCACGACCGGCGGGCTTCAGGAGGGCGTACCCCAGCGAGCGCTCCAGCTCGCGCACCTGCGCACTCACGGTCTGCACGGCCATGTCCAGCTTGTCGGCGGCCCGCGAGATGCCGCCCTCCTTGGCCACGACCCAGAAGTAGTACAAATGTTTGTAGTTGAACGGGGTGCTCATGCGCAGTTTTTTCAAGAATATCGATAACAAATTATCTGCTTTTTTAGAATCCGGGTGCAGTCTATCTTCGGCCTTCCTTCAACCCGCCGGAGACCTTTCCATGCAGATCATTGTTGAATCCCGCGACGCCGACGCCACCCCCATGCGCGAGCTGTCCATCGCCCGCGTGCGCTTCGCCCTGCGCCGCCTGAGGGCCCTGGTGCCGCGCGCCAAGGTGCAGTTTTCCGACGTCAACGGGCCGCGCGGTGGCATCGACAAGCGCTGCCAGGTGGAGCTCAAGACCGACAGCGCCGGCACTGTCGTGATTGCCTCCCTGGCGCGCGACTGGCGCACCGCGCTGGACCGCTCCCTCGCCCGGGCCACGAGGGTCTTGACGCGCAGTCTTCAGCGCAGCCAGAAGCCCGCGCGCGGCCGTAGCGCCAGGCTCGCCTTGGACACTTCAGCAACACCTTGAAAGTCGCGCACGAAATGTCCTGCCTGCCGCGGCGCCACCCGTCGCTGCACCGGCCCGTGCGCAGGCACCATCGCAAGAAGTTCAGGCTGAACGATTTCTTCGACTGAGGCGATACTTCCGCCGATGCAAAGCTTTCTCGACCCCGCCATCCTGTTTTTCGTGTTCGGCATTCTGGCCGGGTCATTGAAATCCAATCTGGAAATCCCGCCGCAGATCTCGCGCTTCCTGTCGCTCTACCTGCTGATGGCCCTGGGGCTGAAGGGCGGCTTTTCCCTGGCCCAGTCCGGCTTGACGGCAGACGTGCTGATCAGCCTGGCGGCCGCGCTGGGCATGGCGACGCTGGTGCCCGTGCTGGGCTACCTGACGCTGCGCCGCTTCCTCAACGGGTTTGACGCCGCGGCGATTGCCGCGACCTACGGCTCGGTCAGCGCCGTCACCTTCATCACGGCCGTGCAATACCTGGACAACCATGGCATCGCCTTTGGCGGCCACATGGCGGCCGCCATGGCGCTGATGGAGTCACCCGCCATCGTGCTCGCGGTGGTGCTGGCCAACCATGTGCGCCGAAAGGCCGCGCTGGCGGACACGGCGGGCGCACCGGGGTCGGGGAACGCCCCGCTGGGTCGCATCCTGCACGAAGCCCTCACCGACGGGGCGCAGTTGTTGCTGCTGGGCGCGATGTTGATCGGCGTGCTGACCGGGGAGGCGGGTCAAGCGGCGATGAAGCCCTTCTCGGTGGACCTGTTCAAGGGCATGCTGGCCTTCTTCCTGCTGGACATGGGCCTGCTGGCAGCGCGCAACATGGGCAAGCTCAGAGGGCAATCGGCCTGGTTGCTGGTCTATGCCATCGCCGGGCCGCTGGCGCATGCGGGCATTGCACTGGCGCTGGGCTGGATGCTGGGCATGTCCGCCGGCAACGTGGCGCTGCTGATGGTGCTGTCGGCCAGCGCGTCCTACATCGCGGTGCCGGCGGTCATCCGCCATGCCATCCCCGAGGCCAACCCCTCGCTGTACTTCGGCATGTCGCTGGGACTGACCTTTCCGTTCAACATACTGATCGGCATCCCGCTGTATGTGCATGTGGCACAGCTGTGGCGATGAGAGTCCCCTTTTTGCGAAGTCGTGGTTCCGGTAAATCTGCTTTTCCGAACGGGTTCCCCGCCTGACACTGGCTGCATGGCGTTCTCAATCGCCATTCAACCCAACCCGAGACAAGGAAAAGCGTATGCGCAAATATGCCCAGAACAGCCCGCAGGCCGCTGCCCGCATCGTCGCCCTGACCGTCATTGCCGACGGCGATGTTGCCGCGGCTGAACTGGCCTTGCTCGATGAACTCGCGGTGCACCAGAAGCTGGGGCTGGAACGCGACGCACTGCATGCAGTGATCGACCAGTTCTGTGCAGACCTGCTGTCGAGCAATCAGCTCGCGTGGGCCGATGCCTGTCCGGTGGACGAGTACACCCTGGCCGAACTGATGGGCGAGATCGATGACCCAGGCCTTCGCAGAAAGGTTCTGGGCTTGTGTGTGCGCCTGGCCGAGGTGGACGATCTCGTTGCCGAAGGTGAATCCGTTGTGCTGATGGCAGCGCTGGCGCATTGGGGCTTGAACCATAAGCTGCTGCCGGACCATGGCACCAGCCGGTCACGGCAAGCGGCCTGACTGCGGACATCGTCCGACCGCAGGGCGTCAAGCCGTCAGCTCTGCGAGCCACGCCATCGCCGCCCGCAGCTCCGCCGGGCGGATCTCATGCGCTCCGGGATATTCCTGGTAGCGCAGTACCAGCGGCAGCGTGGACGCGAGATCGCGGATGGCGCGGGCGCTGGCGACAGGGATCACCCCGTCCTGCAGGCCGTGGCTGACCCAGAGCTGTTTGCCCTGCAGTGCCTCGGGCGGCACGGCCAGCGCGTCCACCTCGGGCAGCAGGCGGCTGTGCATCACCATCGCGGCCTGCATCAGCGCAGGCTGGGTGCGCAACAGGCTCAGCGCCATGATGCCGCCCTGGCTGAAACCGCCCAGCACCACGCGCGCGTGCGACACGCCGAGTTGCAGCGCCGCCGCCTGCACCGTGCGGACAATCGCCTCGCGGCTGCCCGCCTCCTGCGCGGTGTGGATGCGGCGCGAACCGTCGGGCGCCACGCTGAACTCGAACCAGGCGAAACTGCCCGGCCCCAGCACGAACGGCGCGCGCAGGCTGATCACGTGGAACGGCGCGGGCACTTCATCGGCCAGGCCGAACAGGTCTTCCTCGTTGCTGCCGACACCGTGCATCAGCACCAGCAGCCACGGGTCCTTCACCCCGAGCGCGGGTGGACGATGCAATAGTGATAGCAACTAGTGACCCTCCGACGATGGGCTCGTGCCATTTTGGTTCATATTCCGGCTCATGGAAGGCTTTCCGGGCCTGTCAGGGCGAACGCGTCCATCGCCAGCATGCTGTACATCACCTCCCGGCTGATGTAGTCGGTCTGCAGCGGTGTGTCGCCGCCCCAGCCGGCGGCGCCCAGCGCAAAGAACACCGGCAGGAAGTGGTCTTCGGTCGGGTGTGCGCGGCGCGCGTGCGGCGCCAGTTCGCGGTAGTTGAGCAGCGCGGTGCGGTCGCCGCGCATGACGGCCGATTCCACCCAACGGCTGAACTCCTGCACATAGGGCGCCGGCTCCTTCCCACCGCCAAAGAACTCGCCCAGGTTGTGGGTCATGCTGCCGGTGCCCACCAGCAGCACGCCCTGGCTGCGCAGCGCCGACAGGGCCTGGCCCAGCGCAAAAACCTCTTCGGGGTCGGCGCCCAGCGGCAGCGCCAGTTGCACCACCGGCACCTCGGCCTGCGGATACAGATGCATCAGCGGCACCCAGGCACCGTGGTCCAGCGGACGCTGCGCATCGGCCTGCGCGGCAATGCCCGCGGCCTGGAGCAGCGCCAGCACCTGCTGACCAAGTTCCGACGAGCCGGGCGCGGGGTATTGCAGCTGGTACAGCGCGGCTGGGAAACCGCCGAAGTCGTGCCAGGTGGCGGGTGCCGGGTTGGTCATGACGGTGGGCCCGCGCGCCATCCAGTGAGGTGACATCACGACAATGCCGCGCAAGGCCTCGGCGGGGGCATGGGCTTGCGCCCAGGCGTGCAGCGCCGGGCCGGTGGTACCGGCGTCAGTGGCGAACAGCGGCGCGCCATGGGAGATGAACAGGGTGGGCAAAAGCGGGGTGGTCATGGAAACAGTCTCTAAGGGCATCAAACAGATACTTTATTCGGTATCAATCTGAAGATAAACCCGTTCCAAAGTGATACAGCGTCCCACCTATGGCGCCAATCGGCCGCCTAGCGGTCTGAATTCCCGCAGGCGTCCGGGGCTTGCGGGTCGGGGGCGGGTTCAACGCGGCCCGGGTGCCACCGACCCCAGCTGGGCGGCCACATGCACCAGCAGTCCGTCGCAGGCGTCCTCGATCAGGTCGAGCACCCGCTCGAAGCCCGCCGCGCCACCCGAATACGGGTCCGGCACCACGGGGCTGCTCAGGCGAAGGCAGAACTCCGTGAGCCGGCGCACCCTGGGAAGGTGCTGCGTCGGGCACAGCGCGCGCGTCCGGGCAAGGTTGTCCCAATCCATCACCAGCAACAGGTCGGCGCGCTCGAAGTCCAGCGCCACGATCTGGCGCGCGCGCAGGTCCGACAGGTCGTAGCCGCGCCGGGCAGCGTGCTGCTGACTGCGAGTATCGGGCGGCGCGCCGCAGTGGTAGTCGTGCGTGCCGGCCGAATCGATCTGCACCTGCTGCGCCCTGCCCGCCTGCGCGACCTTCTGGCGGAACACGCCTTCGGCCGTGGGGCTGCGGCAGATGTTGCCCATGCAGACGAAGGTGACAGCAAAAACCGGCTGGCTCACTGGGTTGCCTGCGTCGCCGCAATCTGCCGTAGCGCCTGCTCGAACACCGCCGCGGGCTGGCCGCCGGAGATCAAATGCTGGTCGTTGATGATCACTGCGGGCACCGAATGGATGCCGGCGTTCTGATAGAAGCGCTCCTGCGCGCGCACCTCGGCGGCGAATTCGTCGCTGGCCAGAATTGCGCTGGCACGAACCCCGTCCAGCCCCGCCACAGCCACGGCCGCCAGCAGCACCTCGGGCGACTCCGGGCTTTCCCCGCGTCCCTGGTAGGCCGCCAGCAGTGCTTTTTTCAACGCCACCTGCTTGCCAGCGTTTTCCAGGCTGGCCCAGTGCAGCAGGCGGTGCGCGTTGAAGGTGTTGTAGACCCGGCCACGCCCGGCGGGGTTGAAGGTGAAACCGACCTCGGCGCCGCGCTGGCGGATGGTGGCGCGGATCTGCGCCTGCTGCTCGGGCGTGGAGCCGTACTTCTCGGTCAGGTGCTCGGTGATGTCCTGGCCGCCGGGCGGCATCTGCGGATTGAGCTCGAAGGGCTGGAAATGCAGCTCGGCACTGACCGTGCCCTTGAGGGTGTCCAGCGCCTGCTCCAGCGCGCCCAGGCCCACGGCGCACCAGGGGCAGGCAATGTCGGAAACA
>JAABQG010000093.1 GCA_011391595.1 Hydrogenophaga sp. | reverse complement strand
GGGTCTATGTGGACCCGTCGCTGATCCAGTACGCCGTCAAGTTGGTAGCCGCCACGCGCACACCGGAGAAAGCCGGGCTCAAGGACCTGGCGCGCTTCATCACTTTCGGCGCCAGCCCGCGCGCCACCATCAACCTCACCGAGGGCGCACGCGCCCTCGCCCTGCTGCGTGGGCGCAGCTACGCGCTGCCCGAGGACATGACCGACCTGGTGCCCGACGTGCTGCGCCACCGGCTGGTGCTGTCCTACGAGGCGCTGTCCGAGGGACTCTCGGCCGACGCGGTGATCGGCAAGATCATGGCGAAGATTCCGGTGCCCGCCAAGCCGCTGGAACACGAAAAACTCGCAGCCTGACATGGTCTTCAGAAACCCGTTTCGCCGGAAAAGCACCGCAGAATCGGCGCAACCTGAACCCGTCCGGACTGACCCTGCGGCGGGCGAGACCGGCGGCGCCGAGCGGGTGCTGCGCCGGCTCGAATGGTCCGTCATCCGTCGGCTCGACGGCCTGCTGCAGGGCGACTACCGCACGCTGATGCGCGGCGCCGGGCTGGACCTGGCCGACCTGCGCGAGTA
This sequence comes from Hydrogenophaga sp., assembly GCA_011391595.1. GTDB lineage: Bacteria > Pseudomonadota > Gammaproteobacteria > Burkholderiales > Burkholderiaceae_C > JAABQG01. The sequence goes on along the minus strand of JAABQG010000093.1, from coordinate 6,917 downwards.
TCAGCACCACGACGACGTGCGCCACATCGACTGGAACGTGACGGCCCGGCTGCAGGTGCCGCACGTGCGCGTGTTCACCGAAGACCGCGAGATGGCCGCGTGGTTCCTGCTCGACCTGAGCCCGTCGATGGATTTCGGCTCAGATTACCAGCGCAAGAAGGGGGTGGCGGCCGAATTCGTGGCGGTGCTGGCGCGCCTGCTCACACGCCATGGCAACCGGGTGGGCGCGCTGGTCTATGGCACCGGGGTGGACACCGTCATCCCGGCGCGCGGCGGGCGCCGCCACGTGCTGCAGATGCTGCACACCCTGCAGCACCGCCCCGAGACCAAGAACAGCACCGGCACGCGGCTGCACGAGTTGCTGACGGCGGCCGGCAACGTGGTGCGCCGCCGCTCCACCGTGTTCGTGGTGTCGGACTTCATCAGCGAGCCGGGCTGGGAAAAGCCGCTGGCGCAACTCGCCCTGCGCCACGAGGTGGTGGCCGTGCGCCTGCACGACCCGCTGGAGCTCGCCCTGCCCGACCTGGGCCTGATCCCGGTGCGCGATGCCGAGACCGGCGAACAACTGTTGGTGGACACCAGCGACAAGGGCTTTCGCCAGCGCTTCGCACGCATCGCCGCCCAGCGCGAGGCCGAACTGCGGGCCGCGCTGGCGCACGCTGGCGTGGACACGCTGGAGCTGTCCACCGGCGGCGATCTGGTGGACGCGGTGGTGCGTTTCGCCGACCTGCGCCGCCAGCGCACCCGGCGCAACACCGGCGGCAGCCTGCCGCACCACCTGCACCAAGCGGCCTGATCCGGCGCATTCAAGGACCCCAAGGACGCGACCATGACCTTCCTCTGGCCCCAATTCCTCTGGCTGCTGCTGACGCTGCCCTTGCTGGTGCTGCTCTACCTGTGGCTGCTGCGCCGGCGCCGGGCGCTCGCGCTGCGCTACGCCAGCCTGTCGATCGTCAAGGAGGCCCTGGGCAAGGGCCCCGGCCTGCGCCGGCATGTTCCGCCGGTGCTGTTCCTGCTGGCGCTCGCGGCGATGCTGTTGGCCGCGGCCCGGCCCTTCGCCGTGGTGACGCTGCCGTCGGACCAGGAAACCATCATCCTGGCCATGGATGTCTCGGGCAGCATGCGCGCCACCGACGTCAAGCCGAACCGGCTGGTGGCCTCGCAGGTCGCGGCCAAGGCCTTCCTGGAGGAACTGCCGCGCAAGGTGCGCGTGGGCATCGTCGCCTTCGCCGGCACCGCCCAGGTGGTGCAGCCGCCCACGCTCAGCCGGGAAGACCTGGTGGCGGCCATCGACAAGTTCCAGATGCAGCGCGCCACCGCCATTGGCAGCGCGATCGTGATCGCGTTGGCCGAGCTGTTCCCCGACCAGGGCATCGACCTGGACACCGTGGCGCGCGCCAGCGGTCGGCCACGCGCCATGGCCATTGACGCGGCGCCGAAGGAGCCGCAGAAGGAATTCACCCCGGTGGCCCCCGGCTCCTACAACTCGGCCGCCATCATCCTGCTGACCGACGGCCAGCGCACCACCGGCGTGGACACGCTGGAGGCCGCCAAGATGGCCGCCGACCGCGGCGTGCGCATCTACACCGTGGGCATCGGCACCGTGGACGGCGAGACCATCGGCTTCGAGGGCTGGTCGATGCGCGTGCGCCTGGACGAGGAGACGCTCAAAAAAGTGGCGCTGCAGACGCAGGGCGAATACTTCTACGCCGGCACCGCGGAGAACCTGAGGGCCGTTTACGAAAAACTGGGCTCGCGCCTGACGGTGGAGAAGAAAGAGACCGAGATCTCCGGCCTGCTGGCCCTGGCGGCGGCCGTGCTGGCGCTGCTGTCGGGCGGCTTGTCGCTGCTGTGGTTCAACCGGGTGCTGTGAGCCAGCTTCGGCGACACTTGCCGCATCGGGCAGCGTCAGCCAGATGCATCAAAACTTCAGCCTGAACGGACATCGCGGCACAACATGAATCAATCCATCTTTCAATTTGGGCAAAAACTCCCTGAATACAGCGTGCCCGTCCTCAACGAGCGCGCGGTCCGGGCCGGTGCCGGCATCCTGTTCCTGCCGGCCATGATTGCGTTCATGAACGCCTGGCTGGTCGGCAATTTCCAGCCGACGCGGGTGTTTGTCGTGATGTTTCTGCTGGACTTCACGATCCGCATCTTCATCAACCCGCGCTTCGCCCCCAGCCTGATCCTCGGCCAGTGGGTCGTTCGCAAGCAGCAGCCCGACTACGTGGGCGCCCCGCAAAAGCGGTTCGCCTGGGCCATTGGCTTTGTGCTGGCGCTGGCCATGTTGTATCTGATGGTCATCCACAGGGTCGTGGGTCCGATCAACCTGATCGTCTGCTCGATCTGTCTGCTGCTGCTGTTTTTCGAGACCGCCTTCGGCATCTGCATCGGCTGCAAGCTCTACAACATGTTCAACAGGAATCAGGCGCAGTTGTGTCCGGGCGGTGTGTGCGAGGCGCCGCCCGAACCCGGGGCCGGCGGCAATCTGGCGCAACTCTGGATCCTTGCGGTCTTTGTCGTGGGTGTGGGTCTGGTCGCGCAATGGGTTTACAGCAGTTCGCCGCCCGAGCTGCGCACCGTGGCGCCGCCCGGGGCGTCTGCGCCCGCAACAGCGGCGGCGCCGATCGACCCGGCCGAGGCCGAGCGCTGCACGGTGCCCGACTTCGCCAAGGCCATCGGCCACGAGGCCAAGTGGAAACTGCACAACAACTGCCCCTAAAGCGCCAAGCCCTCCAAAGACAGCCCGCGCCATCCAGCCCCCAGAAAAAAGACACCGCATGTCCTCGAACCGCAGACAGTTCCTGAATCAAACGGCTTTTGGCGCCCTGACCCTTCCCCTCGCCATGGCCGTCCGACCCGCATGGGCAGCGCAGCCCATGGTCGAGATCATTGCCTTTGCACACCCGCCGGTGCAATCCGCGCTCAAGCCCCTGCGCGAGTGGCTGGCCGCGCAGGGCGGCAAGCTCAAGGTGGTCGAGGTGGACATGGAGACGCCCGAGGGTGAGCGCCGGCTCAAGGCCCTCGGCATCACCCGCCATGTTCCGGTGGTCGTGCTGGTGGACGGCAAGTACAAGCACATTCGCAAGGATGGCAGCGCGGTGGAATTCGTGAGTTTTCCATCCGGGCCGGGCACGCCCGCGGGCGTGAAGGGCGGCTGGTCCGCCGAGGATGTGAAAGCCGTGATTCAGCAATACAAGCCGTGATGCCACGCAGCGCCAATTCCGCGTTCGTGGGCGCAGCCCATTATTTCCATCGTCGGACGCGCGATCGCGCATCATGGTGCAAAAGTGGCCAGCCCATCTGGCGCGGGCTGCCTTCCATTGAATGCTACGAGGCGTAGTTCAGCCTCGTGGGTCCGGCCCATCACGCCTGGGAAGCCGGGCGGGCCTGGCAGCGATTGCTAGCATCTAGCGGGTGCGGCTGTCAGTTCGTCGGCCTTGGCGCCGTCTGGCTGGGAGAGCCCGTCGGTCCAATGGGCGACCAGTTGGCGCTCTTCCACGGCCAAGGCGCGTTCCGCGTCGATGAACAACTCGCGCAACTTCGCTGCGGCGCCGCTCAGCGGCGACCTTTTCAAGCAGACCACGCCGTAGTGCGTGCACAGCCAGGGTTCGGTTCCCAGCAGTGTCAATTGCCGGCTCCTGAGTTCCGTGGCGATGCCAGGCAGCGTGGCGGCCATGACGGCATCCGAGTTCTGCACAATGCGTTTGATGGTTGACAGTTCCTGGCATTCAAGCGACGGAAAAACGGATATTTCCAGATACCGATCAAGCGTGATGCGTTGCGCTTGAAGCATGGGGGCGAGCAGGCGTGGCGGAATTCGGCTCAGAGAAGCAAAGGGATAGGCCAAAGTATCGATAGCCTCAAGCTGTTTGCGTCCGGCAAGGGGGTGCCCGGCTCTTCCGACGAAAAAGAGGGGGTGCTCGACCATCGGCTCGATGTCCAGATCGTGTTCCTGCGCCAGCGTACTGATTTCGGCAACAAAGAAGTCCAGTTCCCGGGCACGCAATCGTGGCAGCAAGGCATCCCAGTTCCCGACCTCCAGCCGGACGCCCGTCTTTCTGTAAAGGCCGATGAATTGCCCCACTGCGGTGCCCAGACTCGTCGCGACGGGGTAGGGTCCACCCCCGACCACGACCTGACCCGCCTGGACGGCAAGGTCTGAACCGACATCGCGGTCAATGGCTTCGGCCATCTGCACAACTTGCCGCGTGCGCTGGATGAGCAGCCTGCCGATATCGGTGGGCGCAACGCCAGTCGCCGAACGCAGAAACAGCTTCGCCCCGACTTCATCCTCGATGCCCTGAATGCTGCGCGACAGCGCCGGCTGGCTGAGCTGCAACACCATGGCCGCACGCGAGAAATTGCCGTGGTCGGCAACGGCAAGCAAATGACGCATCTGTCGGAGCTCAAGTGACATGCGTCAAGTATATGGGTGCAATACCCGGGGCGCATTGGACAAGCGCCGCGGACCATCGGAGAATGGGCGCCCAAACGCGGGTCTTGTTCCTTCACCACGAACGGGCATAACGCACAACAACAGAAAGATCCGAATCATGAACAAACGAAACTTCATGGCTACCAGCGCAGCGATGGCCGCTTTCGCCATTCTGGCGACCGGTTGCACCACCACGGGTGGCGCGTCGGGTGACCCCGCAGCCCAGCGCCAGGCGATTGATTCCGCCGCCGACAGTGCGCTGTCGCGCCTGTTCCAGGAATCGGCCGGTTCGAAGGATCTGGTGGCGTCGGCCCGTGGCGTGCTCATCTTTCCGAATTTCGTTTCGGCCGGCTTCATTGTCGGGGGGGCCAGCGGCCAAGGCGCCTTGCGCAAAGGCGGCAAAACCACCGGCTATTTCCGCATGACCGAAGCCTCGGTCGGTCTGCTCGCCGGCGCGCAGTCGCAGGCGGTGTTCATCCTGTTCATGACGCAGGACGCCCTGAACCGGTTCGAAGCCAGCAACGGATGGACGGCGGGTGTCGACGGCTCGGTGGCCTTGATCTCGGTGGGCGCCAGCGCCAGCGTCTCGACACAAACGGCGCAGCAGCCGATCATCGGCTACGTACTCACAAACAGCGGCCTGATGGGCAACCTCAGCCTGAATGGAAGCCGGATCACCCGTCTCGACATCAAGTAAGCCGCCGCCAGGCCCCGCCGCGCGCAGAGCTGCCGACGGAACCATGCGAAGACAGCGATGAAAAACCAGCCCACACGCAATCAAATCCTGCTCGCCCAGGGGGTCTGGGCCTTGGTGATCCTTTTTCTTCTAGTGGGCGTGGCGTGGTACGGCCTTTCGGGGGAGGTCCTCATGCGGATCTGGCAGAACCTGGTTGAACGCCCGGGCGGGCCGATGACGTTTCGCGTCATCCTGCAGCCGATCATGGCGACAGTCGCCGCCGCGCTGGCCGGCGTGCGGGATGCGCGAGCCGGTCGCAGCCCCTACCTCTGGTCGATTCTCCGCAACCCTGAGCAGCGCGTCCCGCGCCTGCAGGAGGGCATGGTGGCCACAGCGCGGATCATTCTCCTGGGACTGGTGATGGACGTCATCTACCAGATCGTGGTGTTCGATACCTTTCATCCGGGAGAAGCGGCCATCGTCGCGCTGCTGCTGGCCTTTGCCCCATATCTGCTGCTGCGCGGCCCGGTCGCGCGCATCGCGCGCTGGTGGCTCGGCCGTGCTTCGGCTGGCGCCAACCGCTGACCAGCCGCAGGCTCAACGATTAATCGCCATGACCATAAAAATGGAACAGCTGCGCAACGCGGCGAAGGGCATGAAGCCCAAGCGCAGCCATCTCGCGGCCGATCTGATCGCCGCGCTGACTTTTGCGGTGGTCAACGTGCCGCAGGCCATGGGCCACGCACTGCTGGCCGCAGTGAACCCCTTGCTCGGCATCTACACCCTGATGGTGTCGGTGCCGGTCGGCGCCATTTTCTCCAGCTCGGTCTTCATGAACGTGTCGACCACCGGCGCGCTGTCGGTGGCGGCCGGCGCGGTGCTGATCGACTTTCCGCCAGGCCAGCGGGCGGAGGGGCTGGTGGTGCTGGTACTGCTGGTGGGGGTGTTCCAGCTGCTGGCCGGCCTGTTCCGGCTGGGCTTCGTGATCCGCTTCGTCTCGAACGCGGTGATGACCGGCTTTCTCAACGGCGTGGCCGTGCTGATCATCCTGGGCCAGCTGAGCGATCTCACCGGCTACCAGAGCAGCTTCTCGAACCGCGTGGCCCAGGCGCTGGACCTGCTGCTGCACCTGGGCCAGATCAACCCGCAGGCTTCCACCATCGGTCTTCTCACGCTGGGGCTGATCGGGCTCTTGCTGTGGCTCAAGGCCACGCGGCGCTTTGCCTTCATCATCGCCATCGCGGTGGCGACCATCGCCCTGGTCGTGCTGAACCTGCCAGCCCTGTCAACGTCCGCCAGTTTCGCCATCGTGCCCACCGTGGGCACCCTGTCGGCGATCCCGCGCGAGCTACCCGACCTGGCGCTGCCCCAGCTGTCGCTGGTCCTGTCGCTGTGGCTGCCGGCCCTGTCGATCGCCATCATCGGCCTGGTGCAGGGCGCGGGCGTCAGCCAGGGCACGCCCAACCCGGACGGCCGCTACCCCGACGTCTCGCGCGACTTCCTGGGCCAGGGCGCGGCCAACATGGCCACCAGCCTGGTCGGTGGCCTGCCGGCGGGCGGCTCGGTCTCCGGCACGGTGCTGCTCATGGGCGCGGGGGCCCGATCGCGCTGGGCCAACATCTTCGTCGGGCTGTTCGTGGCGCTCATCGTGCTGCTGGCCGGGCCGCTGGTGGAGCGGGTGCCCATGCCCGCGCTGGCCGCGCTGCTGATCGTCGCCGGGATTCAGGGGTTTCGCATGGAGCAGGCGGTGATGGTCTGGCAGGCCGGCCGGATCTCGCAGGTCAGCATGGTCGTCACCTT
>JAABQG010000092.1 GCA_011391595.1 Hydrogenophaga sp. | reverse complement strand
TCAGACAGGAGCCGTCATTGTGCTGCTGGTGTTGCCAGGGTGCTACAGGGTTTTGCCGTAGTGTCTGGCTTGACCGGCGTCACGAAACCCTGCGCGGGTTTGCTACACTGCCGGGCATCATGTTCAATCCAAGCACGTCCCCCGCAGGTGGCACCGCTGGCCTTTTTGGCCGGGGAGCCTGGCCCTGGCGCAAGCCACTCAACGTGCAAGCCTGACCGGCGCGGTCCCCGCGCCCAAGCGCCCGGCCCTCAACTGGCCGAGGCTTTGGATGAAAAAGATGTGCCAGCGCGTGGCACTGAGCTTGGAGGCTCAAACCATGATCACCGAACTTGAATTCAAAAGCCTGGCCAGCCAAGGCTTCAATCGCATTCCCTTGATGGTCGAGGCCTTTGCCGACCTCGAAACCCCGCTCTCGCTGTACCTGAAGCTGGCGAACTCGAAAGACGGCGGCAAGTACAGCTTCCTGCTCGAATCCGTGGTGGGCGGCGAGCGTTTCGGGCGCTACAGCTTCATCGGCCTGCCCGCGCGAACCCTGGTGCGCGCCAGTGGATTCGGCCCGCAGGCTGTGACCGAGGTGGTGCGCGACGGCGAGGTGGTGGAAACCGTGCGCCATGCCGACGCAGGGGCGAGCAAGACGCCGCTGGACTTCATCGCCGACTACCAGAAGCGCTTCAAGGTGGCGCTGCGCCCTGGCCTGCCGCGCTTCTGTGGCGGTCTGGCGGGCTACTTCGGCTACGACACGGTGCGCTACATCGAGAAAAAGCTCGAAAAAACATGTCCGGCGGACACACTGGGCTGCCCGGACATCCTGCTGCTGCAGTGCGAGGAACTGGCGGTCATCGACAACCTCTCGGGCAAGCTCTACCTCATCGTCTATGCCGACCCGGCCCAGCCGGAGGCCTACACCAACGCCAAGAAGCGCCTGCGCGACCTGAGAGAGCAGTTGAAATACTCGGTCAGCGCCCCGGTGGTCAAGCCCAGCCAGGGCTATCCGGCCGAGCGCGACTTTGCCAAGGCCGACTACCTAGCCGCCGTCGAACGCGCCAAGGAGCTGATCGCCGGCGGCGACTTCATGCAGGTGCAGGTGGGCCAGCGCATCAAGAAACGCTACACCGAGAGCCCGCTGTCGCTGTACCGCGCGCTGCGCTCGCTGAACCCCAGCCCCTACATGTACTACTACCACTTCGGGGACTTCCATGTGGTGGGGGCGAGCCCCGAGATCCTGGTGCGCCAGGAGCAGACCGACGAAGGCCAGAAGATCACGATCCGGCCGCTGGCGGGGACCAAGCCCCGCGGGGCGACACCCGAGAAGGACAAGGCCGCCGAGGTGGAACTGATCAACGACCCCAAGGAGCGCGCCGAGCATGTCATGCTGATCGACCTGGCGCGCAACGACATCGGGCGCATTGCGAAGATCGGCAGCGTCAAGGTCACTGAAGCCTTCACGGTGGAGCGCTACAGCCATGTCATGCACATCGTGAGCAACGTCGAGGGCCTGCTGAACGACGGCATGACCAGCATGGACGTGCTCAAGGCCACCTTCCCGGCCGGCACGCTGACCGGCGCGCCCAAGGTGCATGCGATGGAGGTGATCGACCAGCTCGAGCCCACCAAGCGCGGCCTGTACGGCGGCGCCTGCGGCTACCTGAGCTATGCCGGCGACATGGACGTGGCCATCGCCATCCGCACCGGCATCATCAAGGACGGCACGCTGTACGTGCAGGCGGCGGCCGGCGTGGTGGCCGATTCCGTGCCCGAGATGGAGTGGCGGGAAACCGAGCACAAGGCGCGGGCGCTGCTGCGGGCTGCCGAACTGGTGGAAGAGGGGCTGGAGTAAATCATGACGAAACAGATCAAGCTCCTGATGATCGACAACTACGACTCGTTCACCTACAACATCGTCCAGTACTTTGGCGAACTGGGGGCACAGGTCGAGGTGTTCCGCAACGACGAGATCACCCTCGACGAGATCCAGACGCGCCTGCAGTCCGGCCGGCTCGACCGGCTGGTGGTATCGCCCGGCCCGTGTTCTCCTGCCGAAGCCGGCATTTCGGTGACGGCCATCCAGCACTTCGCCGGCAAGCTGCCAATCCTGGGCGTGTGCCTGGGGCATCAGTCCATCGGCGCGGCTTTTGGCGGCAAGATCGTGCGGGCGCAGCAGCTCATGCACGGCAAGACCAGCGTCATCACCACCACGCAGGAAGGTGTGTTCGCCGGGCTGCCGAAGCAATTCACCGTGAACCGCTATCACTCGCTGGCGATCGAGCGCGAAAGCTGCCCGGATTGCCTGAAAGTGACCGCCTGGACCGACGACGGCGAGATCATGGGCGTGAAGCACAAGACGCTGGACATCGAGGGCGTGCAATTTCACCCCGAGAGCATCCTGACCGAGCACGGCCATGCCATGCTGCGCAACTTCCTGGTGCCTGTCGCCTGAAATAGGTCCTGAATCAGTAGCAACAAATGAAACTATGACGCTGGGATAGTGCCCATATGATTCATAAAACCACGCTGGAAACCGTGGATCTGCGCAGCGACACCGTGACCCAGCCCACCGTTGCGATGCGCGCCGCCATGCTGGCCGCGCCGCTGGGCGACGACGTGTTCGGCGACGACCCCAGCGTCAATGCGCTGCAGGACCGGATTGCCGCGCTGCTGGGTTTCGAGGCCGCTTTGTTCGTACCCACCGGCACCCAGAGCAACCTGTGCGCCATCCTGGCCCACTGCCAGCGCGGCGACGAATACATCGTCGGACAAATGGCGCACTGCTACCGCTGGGAGGGCGGCGGCGGCGCCGTGCTGGGCAGCGTGCAGCCCCAGCCGCTGGCGCACCAGCCGGACGGCACGCTGGCCTTGGCGGACATCGAGGCCGCCATCAAGCCCGACGATGCCCACTTTGCCCGCACACGGCTGCTGGCGCTGGAAAACACCCTGGGCGGCAAGCTGCTGCCCTTCGACTACATCCAGGCCGCGACGACGCTGGCTGCCCGCCACGGCCTGGCGCGGCACCTGGATGGGGCGCGGCTGTTCAACGCGGCCGTGGCGCAGGCCGGAATCACGGGTTCAACACCTGCCACCGAAGCCCGGCGCATCGCGCAATGCTTCGACAGTGTTTCGGTCTGCTTCAGCAAGGGCCTGGGCGCGCCGGTGGGCTCGGCGCTGTGCGGATCGCGGGATTTCATTGCCCGCGCCCACCGCATCCGCAAGATGGCCGGGGGTGGCATGCGCCAGTCTGGCCTGCTGGCAGCGGCTGCCCTGTTTGCGCTGGACCACCATGTCGAACGGTTGGCGCAGGATCACGCGTTGGCTCGGCGGCTGGCCGAAGCGCTGGCCGGCATCACGGGGCTACAGGTCGAGCCGCCGCAGACCAACATCGTGTTTGCCGACCTGACCGGCGCGGCCCGCGATCAGTCGGCCGCCTTGCTGGCGCATCTGCAGGCACAGGGCGTGAGCGCCACCGGGCTTTACCGCCTGCGTTTCGTGACGCACCTGGATGTGAATGCGGCCGGCGTGGACCGCGCCGTGGCAGCGATCCGCGGGTTTTTCCGCGCCTGACCGGATTGCTGGAGTTCCACGCACCATGCCCGACATTCACCACCTCGGCCTGTTCATCGCCGCCGGCCTGTTGCTGAATCTGACGCCGGGGCCGGACGTGCTCTACATCGTCACACACGCGCTTCGGTCCGGCGCGCGGGCAGGCGTGGTGGCGGCGCTGGGCATCACCGCAGGCTGTTTTGTTCACATTTTTGCCGCGGCGCTCGGGGTCAGCGCCCTGCTTGCAGCCTCGGCAGCGGCTTTCACTGTGCTCAAGTGGCTGGGCGCGGCCTACCTCCTGTATGTGGGCGCATCCATGCTGCTGTCGCGGCGCCCGGATACGCCTATATTGATAGCGGATAGTGACCCTGCGACGATGGGAAGTGCTCAAAAAAGCTTGAAAAAAGTGCTTTTGCAGGGTTTTTGGACCAATGCGCTCAACCCCAAGGTGGCGCTGTTCTTTCTGGCTTTCGTGCCCCAGTTCATTGCACCGTCCGCGCCTGACAAGACGCTGGCCTTCCTGCTGCTGGGCGCGCTGTTCAATTTCAACGGGCTGTGGGTCAACATCGGCTGGGCGATGGCCGCAACCTGGGCTCGCCAGCGCCTGGGCGCCGTGCGGCAGCGCCTGAATACGGCGACCCGTTGGCTCGACCGCGTGGCCGGCGTGATGTTCATCGGCTTCGGGCTGAAGCTGGCACTGTCCGACAATCCGTCTACTTGAGGAGATTTCCATGCCTATGACCCCCCAGGAAGCGCTGCAGCGCACCATCGAGCACCGCGAGATTTTTCATGACGAAATGCTGCACATCATGCGCATGATCATGAAGGGCGAGGTGTCGCCCGTCCTGATGGCCGCGCTGATCACCGGCCTGCGGGTCAAGAAGGAGACGATTGGCGAAATCACCGCGGCCGCGCAGGTGATGCGCGAGTTTTCCACCAAGGTCCATGTGGCCGACAAGACCCACCTGTTGGACATCGTCGGCACCGGCGGGGACGGCTCGCACACCTTCAATATCTCCACTTGCTCGATGTTCGTGGCCGCCGCCGCGGGCGCCAAGGTCAGCAAGCATGGCGGGCGCAGCGTCAGCAGCAAGTCCGGCAGCGCCGATGTTTTGGAAAGCCTCGGCATCAACATCAACCTGCCGCCCGAGGCGATTGCCCGCTGCATCGACGAGGTCGGCATCGGCTTCATGTTCGCGCCCAACCACCACCCCGCGATGAAGAACGTGGCGCCGGTGCGCCGTGAACTCGGCATCAAGACGATCTTCAACATCCTGGGGCCGCTGACCAACCCGGCGTCGGCGCCCAACATCCTGATGGGTGTGTTTCACCCGGACCTCGTGGGGATCCAGGTGCGCGCGCTGCAGCGCCTTGGCGCGGAACATGCCGTGGTTGTCTACGGTCGCGACGGCCTGGACGAGGTGAGCCTGGGTGCGGCCACGCTGGTCGGGGAGCTTCGGGCAGGCGAGATCAGCGAATACGAGATTCACCCGGAGGACTTTGGCTTCGCCATGGCCAGCAACCGCGCGCTCAAGGTGGAGACGCCCGAACAGTCGCGCACCATGCTGCTGGGTGTCCTGGACAACCAGCACGGGGCGCCGCGCGACATCGTGATCCTCAATGCGGGCGTGGCGCTGTATGCCGCCAATGTGGTCGATACCATGAAAGCCGGGGTTGAGCGCGCGCGCACCGTAATCGAATCCGGCGCGGCCAAGGCGCGGCTGGAAAAACTCGTCGTCACCGCCCAGGCCCTGAGCGCGGCCGCCTGAGATGTGGCGCGACCCCGGCGCCTGGATTGCCATTGGCGTGTCGCTGCTCTTCCTGGTGGTGGCGCTGGCGATGCACCGCGTGATTGTGAAAGTACTTAAAGACGGCTCCGCCGACCCCAGCAATGAGTGACATCCTGAACAAAATAGTGGCCGTCAAGCGCGAAGAAATTGCCGCCGGCCTGAAGAAGAAGTCGCTGGCCGTGGTGCGGGCCGACGCCGAAAGCCGCGTGCTGACACGGGACTTTGTGGGCGCCCTTCGCGCGAAGATCACGGCCGGCCAGGCGGCGGTGATCGCCGAGATCAAGAAGGCCAGCCCGTCCAAGGGCGTGCTACGCGCGGACTTCATTCCGGCCGACATCGCGCAAAGCTATGCCGACGGGGATGGGGTGACCAGCGCAGCCTGTCTGTCGGTGTTGACCGATCAGCAGTTCTTTCAGGGCAGTGTGGACTACCTTAAGCAGGCGCGGGCTTCCTGCCCCTTGCCGGTGCTGCGCAAGGACTTCATGATCGACGCCTGGCAGATCTACGAGTCGCGCGCCATGGGGGCCGACGCCATCCTGTTGATCGCGGCCTGCCTGGACGACGCGCAGATGGCCGATCTGGAGGCGATTGCGCTCGGGTTGGACATGGCGGTGCTGGTCGAAGTGCACGACCGGGCCGAACTGGAACGCGCTTTGCGGCTCAGAACACCGCTGATCGGTGTCAACAACCGAAACTTGCGCACCTTCGAGGTGTCGCTGGAAACCACCCTGTCCATGCGGGCCGATGTGCCGGCGGACCGCCTTCTGGTCACCGAGAGCGGCATTCTGAGCCGGGCCGACGTGCAGGTGCTGCGTGACGCCCAGGTCAATGCCTTCCTGGTCGGCGAGGCCTTCATGCGCGCGCCCGACCCCGGCCTGGCGCTGGCCGAGCTGTTTGGCTGATTGCCGGCCTGGGTCAGAGCGTGATTTCAGCTTTTCACGACGGGACAGGCCCACAATGACGGACCAGGCGGCGTTGTCGCCGGAGCCTGTCGGCTCGGCAGCGGCCATCACGCCCCGGCTGACGGCGTGGCGTCCCGCGGCTTGGCCGGTCGCCGGCGATTGGCGGGCGCTGACTACTGATTTTTTCAACAGTGACGCCGGGCGACGGCTGGGCACGTTCGTCCAGGCGCGCCTGGACGCGGGTGCCGTGGTCTTTCCGCCGCAGCCCCTGCGGGCCCTGGAACTCACCGCCCTGGCGGACGTGCGGGTGGTGATCTTGGGTCAGGATCCTTATCATGGACCCGGCCAGGCCGAGGGGCTGGCCTTTTCGGTGGCGGCAGGGCAGAAGATACCGCCGAGCCTGCGCAACATCTTCAAGGAGTTGCGGCGCGATCCAGCAGTGCCCGTCGCGGGCAATGGTTCACTGGTGCGTTGGGCGCACCAGGGCGTCCTGCTGCTGAACACCAGCTTGACGGTGGAGATTGGGCAGCCGGGCAGCCACGCCGAAAAGGGATGGGAAGGGCTGACCAATGCCATCATCGACGCCGTTTCCCGGCTGGAACGCCCGGTGGTCTTCATGCTGTGGGGCGCGCATGCACAGCGAAAAGCTTCCCTGATTGACGCATCGCCCCAACGGCACCACCACCGCGTTCTGGTGGCCAATCATCCCTCGCCGCTCTCTGCCTCGCGTCCGCCCGTGCCATTCCTTGGCTGTGGTCATTTCCACGAGGCCAATATGTTTCTGACCGGGCGGGGCATGGCGCCTCTGCGTTGGTAACAGTTTGGGCGCGCTGTTGCAAAAATCAGGAAAATGCTGGCATAATCGACGGTTCGCTGAGGAGGGGTGCCCGAGTGGCTAAAGGGGGCAGACTGTAAATCTGTTGGCTTACGCCTACGCTGGTTCGAATCCAGCCTCCTCCACCAGCAGTGTTTTGGCAGCGCAGACGAGCAAGAGTGTTTGGGAAAATGGTTTCCGTGCGTGGTTTGGGGCTAGGCGTTCAGGCGCTGCCTTGTGATCGACGCGGGAGTAGTTCAATGGTAGAACCCTAGCCTTCCAAGCTAATGACGCGGGTTCGATTCCCGTCTCCCGCTCCAGCTCGGGCTCGTCGGTCTGCGAAGAATGGATGGCGTATTTTGCCCTTGTGGCTCAGTGGCAGAGCACTCCCTTGGTAAGGGAGAGGTCGCGGGTCCGATTCCCGCCAAGGGCACCAGTTTTGGGTGTGCGACCGGATCGCATGCCTGATGTTTGTTGGTTTTTTTCGGAGTCGAAAAAATGGGAAAAGAGAAATTCACGCGAACCAAGCCCCACGTCAACGTGGGCACCATTGGCCACGTTGACCATGGCAA
>JAABQG010000091.1 GCA_011391595.1 Hydrogenophaga sp. | reverse complement strand
ACCCCTGAGCAGCGTGTAGCCGTCGGGCGGGGCCTTGGCCACCTTGTCAGCCCCGATGGCGCCACCCGCGCCGGGCACGTTGTCCACGATCACGCTCTGACCCCAGGCTTTGGTCAGCTCCTGGCCGATGGCGCGCGCCAGGATGTCGGTGCTGCCGCCGGGGGTGAAGGGAACCACCAGGCGGATCGGCCGGGTGGGGTAGGGCGCCGGCTGTGCGGAGGCAGGGCTATGGGCCGCTGCGCCCAGGCAGAGCAGGGCGATGACGGACAGGCTTTTCATGCGGGTTCGCCGGTCGCGCTCGAGAACTCGGCCTGGCCCAGTCTGAACAGCTCGGTCTTGCGGGTCTGGGCAAAGGCGGTGGTGGCGCAAAGCAGCAGGGTGAAGCCGGCCAACAGACGGGAAAGAAGGGTGCGCATTGAGGGGCTTCCTTGGGGGGGACTTGCGCCGGCGGCGTGGCCCGGCCGCGCATGATCCAACACGGAGAATGAAAGCGCAAGCCGAAGGACGCAGGTCGAGGGTTTGCCCGATCAGGGGACGCACAGCCTGCGCAGTGGTGTTTCCCCCGAAAAATCAGGGAAAAAAGGCTCTGACCCACCGTCGGAGGGGCTTTGCCAGCCATGAAAATAGTAGTTCTAGGGGCTGGCCAGCCGCGCCTGCGTGGTGGCGCGCATCAGTTCCAGCGTGGCCTGCTGCGTAAGCGTGGCCGGACGCAGCGAACTGGTCGCCAGCGACAGCCGCGTGCGCAGTGGCGGGTCGGTGATGGCGCGCACCGTGAAGGCCGAGGGCTTGACCGAGCTGGCCACCGCGTTGCGCGAGAGGATGGCGTTGCCGGCGCCGTCGGCCACCAGGTCCAGGATGGCGGAGACGCCGTCGATCTCCAGCGCGATCACCGGGCGGCAGCCGATGCCCGCCATCTCCGACTCCACGTGCATGCGGATGGCGTTGGGCCGGCTCGGAATGACCAGCGGCAGTTTCGCCACGTCCCTGAGCGAGATAGGCGCCGGCGGCGGGTCTTCCGCCAGGCCGCCCGGGCGCCGCTGCACGAGCAGCAGGTCTTCGTCGAGCAGCGGCGAGATCTCGATGCCGTTGGCGGGCTGCGCGTTGTAGAGCACCGCGATGTCGAGCCGGCCGTTGACCAGCCATTCCTGCATGGCCGCCGAAAGCCCCTCGCTGATCGACAACTGCGCGTCGGGCATCTGCTCGCGGAAGGCGCGCGTCAGCGGCACCGTCAGCACGCGCGCCAGGCTGGGCGGCAGGCCAATGGCCACGCGCCCGGCCAGCGCGCCGCGCACCCGGCCCAGTTCCTCGCGGGCCCGCTCCACCTGGTGCAGGATGCCGCGCGCGTGCGCCAGCAGCAGCTTGCCGGCCTCGGTGGGCGTGGCGCCGCGCCCGTTGCGCACCAGCAGGCTCTGGCGCAATTCCACCTCCAGCAACCTGACCTGGCGGCTGAGCGCCGGCTGGGCGATGTCGAGCGCGATCGACGCGCGGGTGAAGCTGCCGAGTTCGGCCACGCGCACGAAATATTCAAGCTGCCGGAGGTCCATGGCCGCAGTTTATTCGCATAGCTGGGGTATGGATATGCTGGTTTGCTCTAGCTGATAGAGGGTGTGAACGCTGGTTGCTGGGCGCCGGGATGCGCACAATCGTTCTTCATTAGCGTCAGTTCCAGGAAGGTCCCATGAAGCAGCCCATGATCATCGATTGCCACGGCCACTACACCACCGCGCCCAAGGCGCTGGAGACCTGGCGCAACCAGCAGATTGCGGGCATCCAGGACCCGGCCGTCATGCCGAAAGTCGCCGACCTGAAGATCAGCGACGACGAGCTGCGCGAGTCCATCGAAACCAACCAGCTGCGCCTGATGAAGGAGCGCGGCAGCGACATCACGCTGTTTTCGCCGCGCGCCAGCTTCATGGCGCACCACATCGGCGACTTCAACGTGTCGAGCACCTGGGCGGCCATCTGCAACGAGTTGTGTTTCCGTGTGAGCCAGTTGTTCCCCGATCACTTCGTGCCTGTGGCCATGCTGCCGCAGTCGCCCGGGGTGGATCCGGCCACCTGCATCCCCGAGCTGGAGAAGTGCGTCAAGGAATACGGTGCCGTCGGCATCAACCTGAACCCGGACCCGTCCGGCGGCCACTGGAACAGCCCGCCGCTGACCGACCGCCACTGGTATCCCATCTACGAGAAGATGGTCGAATACGACCTGCCGGCGATGATCCACGTCAGCACCTCGTGCAACGCCTGCTTTCACACCACCGGCGCGCACTACCTGAACGCCGACACCACTGCCTTCATGCAGTGTGTGCAAGGCGACCTATTCAAGGATTTCCCGACGCTGAAATTCCTGATTCCCCACGGCGGCGGTGCCGTGCCCTATCACTGGGGCCGATTCCGCGGTCTGGCGCAGGAGCTGAAAAAGCCGTTGCTGAAAGACCATCTGCTGAACAACATCTTCTTCGACACCTGCGTCTACCACCAGCCCGGCATCGACCTGCTGAACACGGTGATCCCGGTGAAGAACGTGCTGTTTGCCAGCGAAATGATCGGCGCCGTGCGCGGCATCGACCCGGAGACCGGCAATTACTACGACGACACGAAGCGCTACATCGAGGCTTCGAAGATCCTCAGCGCCGAAGACAAGCACCAGATTTATGAAGGCAATGCGCGGCGCGTGTTTCCGCGGCTGGATGCGGCTTTGAAGGCGAAGGGGCAGTAATTTTTTGGTGCCATGCGGGGGAGGGATAGTGGTGGCCGGGCGTTTTGCTGCGTGTCCCCCGCCCGCGATGCGGGCTCCTCCTTGACCTTCGCAATACGCCCGGCCACCACTATCCTGGTGCGGTCCGGGTTGGAGTGAAGTGAAGAAAACAGCCGTCGCAGCGGCAGAGTCGGGGTGAGTGCCGCAGCGAAGTCAAGGAGGAGCCCGCAAAGCGGGCGGGGGACATGAGCGGAGGGACTTGCCCCGGCTCTGCGGCGGGTTCAGAGCGCAACGGTAAGAAGTCTTGTTTTGGAGAAATGAAATGTATGAACTAGGCGTTGTGTATCGAAACATCCAGCGTCCAGACCGCACGGCCGCCGACGGCCTGGCCGCCCTGGGCTCGGCCACGGTTCACGAGGCCATGGGCCGCGTCGGCCTGCTGAAACCTTATATGCGCCCCATCTACGCGGGCGCCCAGGTATCCGGCACGGCCGTCACGGTGCTGCTGCAGCCGGGTGACAACTGGATGATGCACGTGGTGGCCGAGCAGATCCAGCCCGGTGACATCGTCGTGGCCGCCGTCACGGCCGAGTGCACCGACGGCTACTTCGGCGATTTGCTGGCGACCTCGTTCCAGGCGCGCGGCGCCCGGGCACTGGTGATCGACGCCGGGGTGCGCGACGTGAAGACGCTCAAGGAAATGAACTTTCCGGTATGGAGCAAGGCCATCAGCAGCAAGGGCACGATCAAGGCGACGCTTGGGTCGGTGAACATCCCGGTGGTCTGCGCAGGCATGATCGTCAACCCCGGCGACGTGATCGTGGCCGACGACGACGGCGTGGTCTGCGTCCCGGCCGCCCGCGCCGTGCAGACGCTGGAGGCGGCGATCAAGCGCGAGAGTTTCGAAGGCGAGAAACGCGCGAAGCTGGCGTCGGGCGTGCTGGGCCTGGACATGTACAAGATGCGCGAGCCGCTGGCGGCCGCGGGGCTGAGGTACATCGATTGAACTCCGCAGCCGCGAGCCCATCAGCGAGCCGACCATGAACCTTCTTCGCAGAGTCCTGATTTCAGCGGCCATAAGCATGCCGCTGCTGGTCGCCGGTTGCGCCGCGACGGCGCCCGCGGTTGATCCCGCGGTCGCCCGGGTCCTGGCGCCCACCGGAACCCTGCGCGTGGGCGTGTACCCGGGCAGCCCCACCTCTCTGGTCGTCAATCCGAAGACCGGCGAAAGGGCCGGCGTCGCGCTGGAACTGGGTCAGGCGTTGGGCAAACAGCTCGGCGTGCCGGTGCAGGTGGTCGAGTTCGGTCGGCTGGCGCTGGTACTCGATGCGCTGAAAGCCGGCACAGTGGATTTCGCGTTCACCAATGCCACCGAGGCCCGCGCCAAAGACATGGCCTTCACGGCCCCCTTGATCCAGCTCGAGCTCGGCTATCTCGTGCCGCCTGGATCGGCCATCGCCAGCGTGGCCGACGTCGACCGGGCGGCCAACCGCGTGGGGGTGACCGAGGGCAGCAGTTCCCAGGGCGTGCTGACGCGGACCTTCAAGCAGGCCGTCGTGGTGCCCGTCGCCTCGATCAAGCTGGGCCAGGAGATGCTCAGGCAAGGCAAGCTGGAAGCGTTCGCGACCAACAAGGGCATCCTGTTCGAAATGTCCGACGACCTGCCCGGGTTCCGCGTGCTCGACGGCCGCTGGGGTCTGGAAAACCTGGCCATCGCCATTCCGAAGGGACGCGAGGCCGGCATGCCTTTTGTGAGCCAGTTCGCGCAGGATGTGCGAGCCAGCGCTCAACTGCAAGCCATCATCACCCGGGCTGGCCTGCGTGGCACGGCTCGCCCCGATTGAGTTCCCGCGAGTCCCAAACCATCAGGAGACATCACCATGAAGACCGCTCATTTCCTTTCCAGCCGCCGGCTGGGCCTTGCCTGGGGGCTGGCGGCCGTCGCGGCCGTCCTTCCGTTTCAGGCCTCGGCGCAGGCCTATCCGGCCAAGCCCGTCAAGGTGCTGGTTGGCTTCACGGCCGGCGGCGCGGTGGACCTGATTGCCCGCAGCGTCGGCCAGGTGATGTCCGCCGGCCTCGGTCAACCGGTGGTGGTGGAAAACAAGCCTGGCGCCGGCACCAACATTGCGATGAAGGCGCTGATCGACGCGCCGCCCGATGGCTACACGCTGATGCTGACGGCCAACTCCATCGCGGCCAACCCGGCGCTGTACAAGCCCGCCCCATTCGACCCCGAAAAAGACGTGGCGCCGGTGGCGCTGGTGGGCCGCGTGCCGGTGGTCATCGCGGCCAACGCCGCCTCGCCCTACACCAGCGTGGCCCAGCTCATCCAGGCCGCCAAGGGCAAACCGAACAGCATCGCGTACGGGTCGCCTGGCAACGGCGCCACGCCGCACATGGCGATGGAGTTCTTCACGCGCGCCGCCGGCGTCGACCTGCAACACATCCCCTACAAGGGCGGCAGCCAGGCCATCACCGACGTGATCGGCGGGCAACTGCCGCTGGTGGCGGTGAACGCACTGGAGGTGCTGCCCCACGTCAAGTCCGGCAAGCTGCGCGTGCTGGCCGTACTCAGCTCCAACCGCTCCTCCATCTACCCCGAAGTGCCCACGATGGCCGAGTCCGGTTTTCCGGGCTTCGAGGCCTCGGTGTGGTATGGCTTCATCGCACCCGCGGCCACGCCCAAGGCGGTGGTGGAGCGCCTGCACGCCGAGGTACAGAAAGCCCTGCAGCATCCGGACGTTCGCGTCCGCCTGGCCAATGCGGGTGGCGAGGTGCTGCCCGGCAGCACCGAACAGTTTGCCGCGCTGATCCGCGCCGAGCGCCTGCGTTACGAGAAGCTGGTGCGCGAGGCCAACATCAAACCGGATTGATCCCATCCACCCGATCCCAAGAAATGACCAAACCCACCACTGGTGACTTCACCAAAACCCCCGGCTGGCTCGACTGGTACGCCGGTCCGAGCAAGCCGACCTTCAAGCTGCCCGCGGGCGCGGTCGACGCGCACTGCCACGTCTTCGGCCCCGGCGCGGAGTTCCCCTACGCGCCCGAGCGAAAGTACACGCCCTGCGACGCCTCCAAGGCGCAGCTGTATGCCCTGCGCGACCACCTGGGCTTTGCGCGCAACGTGGTCGTGCAGGCCACCTGCCACGGTGCGGACAATCGCGCCATGGTCGATGCGCTGGTGCACAGCGCCGGGCGGGCGCGCGGCGTGGCTACCGTCAGACGCAGCGTGACCGATGACGAGCTGCAACAGCTGCACGCCGCCGGTGTGCGTGGCGTGCGCTTCAACTTCGTCAAGCGGCTGGTGGACTTCACGCCCAAGGACGAGCTGATGGAGATCGCCGGGCGCATCGCCAAACTGGGCTGGCACGTGGTGATCTATTTCGAGGCGGTGGACCTGCCCGAGCTGTGGGACTTCTTCACCGCCCTGCCCACCACGGTGGTGGTGGACCACATGGGCCGGCCCGACGTGTCGCTCCCGGTGGACGGCCCGCAGTTCGCACTGTTCGAGAAGTTCATGCGCGAGCATCCCAATGTCTGGAGCAAGGTAAGCTGCCCCGAGCGCCTGTCCGTCACCGGCCCGAAGGCCTTGAACGGGGAACAGAACGCTTATACCGACGTGATCCCGTTCGCCAAACGCATCGTCGAGCAGTTCCCCGACCGCGTGCTCTGGGGCACCGACTGGCCGCACCCCAACCTCAAGGACCACATGCCGGATGACGGCCTGCTGGTGGACTTCATCCCGCACATCGCGGTCACGCCAGCGTTGCAGCGCAAGCTGCTGGTGGACAACCCGATGCGGCTCTACTGGCCCGAGGAGAAATCCTGATGTCACTTGAAAAACCCTATCTCGACGTGCCCGGCACGATCATTTTTGATGCCGAGCAGAGCCGCAAGGGCTATTGGCTCAACCAGTTCTGCATGAGCCTGATGAAGGCCGCCAACCGCGAGCGCTTCAAGGCCGACGAGCGCGCCTATCTCGACGAGTGGGCCATGACCGAAGAACAGAAGCAGGCCGTGCTGGCGCGCGACCTCAACTGGTGCATGCGCACCGGCGGCAACATCTACTTCCTGGCCAAGATCGGCGCCACCGACGGCAAGAGCTTCCAGCAGATGGCGGGCTCCATGACCGGCATGACCGAGGACGAATACCGCGCCATGATGGTCGCCGGTGGCCGCAGCGTCGAAGGCAACCGCTACCTCGGCGAGGATGGCGACGCACAAGCCCACCGCCAGCCGCAGGGTGCGGCGGGCCATAAGAAGGGAGCCTGACCATGGCCCGCATCACCGCCTCCGTCTACACCTCGCACGTGCCCGCCATCGGCGCGGCCATGGACCTGGGCAAGACCCACGAGCCCTACTGGCAGCCCGTCTTTCAGGGCTACGAATTCTCCAAAAAGTGGATGAAGGACAACAAGCCCGACGTCATCTTTCTGGTTTACAACGATCACGCCACGGCCTTCAGCCTGGAGATGATCCCGACGTTTGCCATCGGCACGGCGGCCGAGTTCGCGCCCGCCGACGAAGGCTGGGGCCCGCGCCCGGTTCCCAAGGTCATCGGCCACCCGGACCTGGCCTCGCACATTGCCCAGTCCGTCATCCAGCAGGACTTCGACCTCACCATCGTCAACAAGATGGATGTTGACCACGGCCTGACCGTGCCGCTGTCGCTGATGTGCGGCGAGCTGGACCCGAAGAAGGACGCCTGGCCCTGTCCGGTGATCCCCTTCGCGGTCAATGTGGTGCAGTACCCGGTGCCGTCGGGCCGGCGCTGCTTCATGCTCGGCCAGGCCATCCGCCGCGCTGTGGAAAGCTATGACGACAACCTGAACGTGCACATCTGGGGCACCGGTGGCATGAGCCACCAGCTGCAGGGCGCGCGTGCCGGCCTGATCAACCGCGCGTGGGACAACGCCTGGCTCGACCAGATGATTGCCGACCCCGTGGC
>JAABQG010000090.1 GCA_011391595.1 Hydrogenophaga sp. | reverse complement strand
ACGTAGAGCAGCGTGGCGATCCCGACGCACACGCCCAGCAACATGTACGTGATGATCTTCACCCGGTCCACATCCACGGCAGCGTAGCGTGCGACCTGCTCGTTCGAGCCGATGGCCTGCACGTAGCGTCCATAGGCCGTGCGGTTGAGCACCAGTGCGCCGATCAAGGCCACCGCGATGAAAACCCATACGGGGATGGCGATCCCCAGGAACGCGCCGTAGTACACCGGGCTGTAGGCAGTCGACAGTGTCCCGTCGAGGGTGATCGCGCCGCCGTTCGAGAAATAGGTCAGGTAGGCGCGGAAGATGCCCAGTGTTCCCAGCGTGACAATGAAGGGCTCGATCTTGCCTTTGGTAATCAGCAGTCCATGCGCCAGCCCGAAAACGGCACCCAGCAACAGCGCAAACACCATGCCGATTGCGACCACCAGAGAGGGTGATCCGATCGAGGTTGCCAGCGCATTCATCAACAGGATGGTGCAACCCGCAATCAGTGCCGCCATGGAGCCCACGGACAGGTCAATGCCGCCCGACACGATGACAAAGCACATGCCGACCGCAATGATGCCGATAAAGGCCGTGCGCGTCAGCACGTTCATGGCGTTGTCCAGCGTGGCAAAGTTGGGGTTCAGCAGCACACCGGCGACGCACAGAAGCAGCAGGCCGAACATCGGCCCTGCCCCGTGAGGGAGCGAGCGCAAGGAATGGCGCTTCTGGCCACCACTGGCGGCGCCAGACGGGGTGGTTGTGTCAGTTTGTGCCGGTTGCATATGCGATCAGATCCTGTTCGTTCAGTTCATTGGCCGCGAGCGTGGCCACGATGCCGCCGGAGCGCATGACAGCGACCCGGTGACACAGCCCGATCAGTTCCATCAGCTCCGAGGAAATGACGACAACGCCGCGCCCTTCGGCCGCGAGCTTCTGGATGAGAAAGTAGATGTCGCGCTTGGCACCGACATCCACGCCCCGGGTGGGCTCATCCAGGACGATGACTTTGGGTGCGGGATGAAGCACCTTGGCCAGCGCAAGCTTCTGCTGGTTTCCACCCGACAGGGAAGACGCCAGGTTCTCCAGGGAGCCCGTGCGGATGTCGAATTCCTTGACCGCCGCTTCCAGCGCAGCGCGCTCCCCCCGCACCGACAGCAGGGGTTGGGCATAGCGCTCCAGGGCCATCAGGGTCAGGTTCTCCCGCAGTCCCAAGGCCACATGAAGTCCTTTTTGCTTGCGGTCTTCGCTCAGGTAGCTCAGGCCGCGTTGCACCGCCAACTTCGGAGTCCGGTGCTCCCAGGCCTTGCCGCAAAGGGTCACGCGTCCGCTGGAGGCCTTGCGAAGTCCGATGAGGCCTTCGAAGAGCTCGGTGCGACCCGCGCCGACCAGGCCCGCAAAGCCCAGAATTTCGCCGGCCCGTACCTCGAAGCAGATGTCACTGGCCCAGCCCGGAACACTCAACCCCTGGACATCGAGCAAGGGCGTGCCGGCAGCCGGTTGCGGTGTCTTGACGGGGTACACGTCGGCGAGTTCGCGACCCACCATCAGGCTCGCCATCTGGTGGGTGCTCAGGCCGGACGTGGCTTCCTTGGTGATGAAGCTGCCGTCTCGCATCACCACCACCTCATGGGTAATCCGCTTGACTTCATCGAGTTTGTGCGAGATGTACAGAATGGTGACGCCATGGGCTTGAAGCTGCTCGATCAGCAGGAACAGGCGTTCAGTTTCCCCAGGCGTCAGCGTGGCCGTCGGTTCGTCCATCACCAGGACCCGGGCATTGCGCGCCAGTGCCTTGGCAATCTCGACGAGCTGTCGCTCGGCAACGATGAGATCGGCGATGCGTGTACCGGGACTTGCAGCCAGGCCGACCTGGAGAAGTACCCGCGCTGTTTCCTTGTTCATCGCGGCATCGTCCAGCAGCCAGCCTTTGTGCAACTCGCGACCGAGAAATATGTTCTGGGCGATGGTGAGGTCCTCGGCCAGGTTGAACTCCTGGTGAATCATCACGATCCCTGCAGCTTCTGCCTGTCTTGAGCCGACGAACCGGGCAACCTCGCCATCCAGCGTCAGTGTTCCCGAGGTCAGGGGTTCATAGCCCGCGAGGATTTTCATCAGTGTCGACTTGCCCGCGCCGTTCTCCCCGACCAGTCCATAGACCCTGCCGGGTGCCAGTTCGAAGCTGACCTTGTGCAGCACTTCGACCGGGCCGAAGCTCTTGGACACATGGTCGAAGCGGATGGCCAGGCTCACGTATCCTCCCCGTTCTCACCGGCCGCAAGCCACCGGCTCGCTGGCATGCCTTGTCCATGGCCTGACGCCAGGTTGGTCTTGGGCGGGCGCGATGGAGGCAGTGGCATGGCGGGTAAAGCCGGCGTTTCGGCCCTGGCTGTCAGGCAACGCCCCCAAAGATGGCAGCATTGACCTTGTTCTCCAGCCATTCCTGCCGGCCGCTGAGCGGTTGCGGATTGAACTCGTTGACAAAAGCATGCTCCGCGGTCTGCGCAAGGGTCATCTCGCCCTTCAGCAAGCGTTGACCCAGTTCGGTCTGCCACCCCGCGTAACGTTCGCGCTTGAACTGCGCCAGTTCGTCCTGCTCGATCAGGCGTGCGGCACGTTTGAGGGCCAGGGCCAGAACGTCGATGGCGCCGACATGCGCATGCAAAAGGTCCATCGCATCCAGGCTCTGGCGGCGGACCTTCGCGTCAAAGTTGAACCCGCCGTTGACGAACCCTCCGGCGCGCAGGATTTCGTACACGACCAAAGTCATTTCTTCGACACTGTTGGGGAACTGGTCGGTGTCCCAGCCGTTCTGCGGGTCGCCGCGGTTGGCATCGATACTGCCGAACAACCCCAGCGCCGCCGCCATCGCGACCTCGTGGTGGAAGCTGTGCCCCGCCAGCGTGGCATGGTTGGCTTCCACGTTCAGGCGAATCTCCTTCTCAAGCCCGTACTGCAGCAGGAATCCGTGCACCGCCGCGCAGTCGAAGTCGTACTGGTGTTTGGTCGGTTCCATGGGTTTGGGCTCGATCAGGATGTCGCCCTTGAATCCGGTCTTGTGCTTGTGCTCGACCACCATCGAAAGGAACCGGCCAAACTGCTGGCGTTCCTGCTTCAGGTCCGTGTTCAACAGTGTGTCGTAGCCTTCACGGCCGCCCCAGAGCACGTAGTTGGCGCCACCCAGTTGCCGGGTTGCATTCATGGCGCTGAACACCTGGGTCGCCGCATAGGCAAATACTTGCGGGTCGGGATTGGTGGCCGCGCCGCCCGCGTAGCGGCGGTGGCTGAACAGATTGGCGGTCCCCCACAGCAGTTTGACCCCGGTCGCCTCCTGTTTTTGCGCCAGAACGTCGATCATTGAGGCCAGATTGCTTCGGTATTGCGCCAGATTCTCGCCTTCTGGTGCCACGTCGTTGTCATGGAAGGTGTAGAAAGGCACGCCCAGGCGGGTGAAGAGCCCGAACGCGGAGTCCGCTTTACGCCGGGCCAGCGTCAATTCGTCGGCGCCCTGGTGCCATGGCCGGTTGAAGGTCCCCTGACCGAAAATGTCAGATCCCGGCCAGACGAAGGTGTGCCAGTAGCAAACCGCCAGACGAAGATGTTCCTTCATGCTCTTGCCAAGAACCATTTCAGCAGGGTTGTACTGGCGATAGGCCAGGCCGTCGGTCGTGCCGGAAGCGTCAAACTCAACCGGTTGGATGGAGTCAAAGTAGCTCATTCGGAGGGCCCTGTGATTGTGCGTTTTGGCCGATGCTATGACGTTCATCAAGTCGGGTCGATTACGTTTTTCGCGAATAAAGCGTCATTTTTTCGTGTTGCAGCGCAAAATATGATCCAGATCAACCATGACCACCTCGCGCACGCCCCTCCATCCCTTGCCAGCAGGCCTTGCAGCCTCTGAAGAGCCTGCCTATCGGGTGGCTTTGCTGTTTCACGCCAGCAAGGTCTACGACCGGGAGGTCATCGCTGGCATCGGCTCCTATGTGAACCATACGCGTGTGGCCTGGGATCTGTTCCTGGAAGAGGACTTCCGCTTTCGCCTGGACGGCATCGAAGAATGGGCCGGGGACGGCATCATTGCTGACTTTGACGACCCGGAAGTCTGCAAGTCCTTGTCCGGCATGAAACTGCCCATCGTGGCGGTTGGCGGCTCGTACGAAGACGAAGCGCAGTACCCGGATGGCATCGCCTACGTCGCAACCGACAACCGGCTGCTCGTGGAGCAGGCGTGGGAGCATCTGGTGGAGTCCGGGCTGAACCAGTTCGCTTGTTACAGCCTGCCGGAGTCGCCCCTGAACCGCTGGGCACAGGAAAGAGAGGGTGTTTTCCGCCGTTTGATGGACCGGTTTCACTTGCCTTGCCGTATCCACCGTGGCCTTGCGACCAGTGCGCCCACCTGGAACGGCGCGGTGCACCAATTGATGGACTGGCTTCAGGCCCTGCCAAAGCCTATCGGCATCATTGCCGTCACCGACGCGCGGGCCCGGCAGTTGCTGCAGGCTTGCATCATGGCCGGCATCACCGTGCCGGAAGAGGTGGCCATCGTGGGGATCGACAACGATACGCTGGGACAGCATCTCACACGCATTCCGCTGACATCGGTGAGCCAGGGCACCCAGGAAATGGGACGAATCGCCGCCAGGATGCTGCACCAGATGCTGGCGGGCGGCCGTCTTCAGACCACGCGAACTCTCGTACCGCCCAGGGGTATTCAGAAGCGAGAGTCCAGTCGCCGGGAGGTCCCCCACGGGCCCCGCGTCATGAGGGCGCTGCAGTACATCCGGCAGTACGCCTGTCAGGGCATCAAGACCGAACAGGTCGCCGCGTACCTGCGCCTTTCGCGATCGTCAATTGAAGCCTGCTTCCGAAAGGAGCTGGGCCGCACGGTCCACGACGAAATCATGGCTTACAAGCTGGCCCGCGCGAAAGCGCTGCTTGAGGAGACGCCCATGTCCACCGCGGAAGTTGCACAGGTTGCCGGCTTCGGGACCATCCAGTACCTGAATACCGTCTTCATCCGGGAACTGGGCTGCACGCCAGGCGCCTACAGGACAGCGACTCGCGCTCAAGCGTCGGCGAAGGCAAAACCGCCCTGACCACGCCGGGCCACCTTGTATCGGAAAAAGGGCCCGTCACCGGGTGCCCGTACCCGGGCGAAAGCCGTGGCCGACGCGGTAGTAGTACTCGTCGATCTTGCGGCCATTGCCGCCGGGCCCGGTGTTGCCCAGCGCCAGTGGGTGGATCGCCTCGTCCAGCGCCGTGAAGTTCGGCGCGAGCCGGTCGGTGGCCAGGTCGGCGCGCTCGCGCGCCACCAGGATCAGCGAGCGCCCGGCCAGGCCGGCGGGTGGGTCCCAGTAGCTGAACATCAGCGCGTTGCCGTTGAAGGTCTCCAGCGAGGTCGCTTTCAGCGCCGCCTGCCCGGGCGGGGCATAGGCCGGCGCGCCGTAGAAGGCGATCTGGCTGGCGGTGTTGTACTTGTCCAGGCCCACGACCACGGGCGCCGCGCCGGTCTCGCGCAGCAGCCGCGCCTGCACCGTGCGCAGCTCGGCGGTGGCGGCCTGCCAGCCCATGAACCGCGCGAACGCGCCGGGATACGGCACGCCGGGAATGCCCAGCACCAGGTGGTAACCGACGAGCGAATACGCCACCAGCAGCAGGCCGACGACCGGGCCGGCGCTGCGGTGCAGCGCGGTGCCGAGCCACAAGCGCGTCAGCGCGCCGGCGTGCACGATGGCCCAGCCCAGCAGCGGCAGCGTGGCCAGCCAGATCGGGCCGGTCCAGTTCAGCCGAGGCTCGTGCTTGAGCGCGCTCCAGGCAAACACCGCCAGCGGCGCGAAGACGAAGCAGGCCACGAACAGCCGGTTGCGCGGCTCGGCGTGCGCCGGCTCGGGATCGGGCCCGGCCGCTGGCGTGGGCTGCGCCGTCCAGCGCCTGGCGAACAGCAGCGGCAGCACCAGCAGCGGCAGCGGCGTGGCCACCAGCAGGATGTTCTGCAGCATGAGGTGCAGGCTGAACCGTGCGGCCTCGGTAAAACGCCCGCCGCCCTGGAAGCGGAACGACGCCCAGTCATGGGCGTAGTTCCAGTACACCACCGGCATGAACAGCAGGGCCGCCAGTAGCACCGCTCCGTAGGGCTGCGGTCGCAGGAACCAGGCGCGCGCGCGCGCATCCAGCAGGCAGAACAGCAGCGCCGCCGGCCCCAGGATCGCGATCGTGTACTTCGACAGCATGCCGATGCCCAGCGCCGCGCCCACGCCCGCCCAGGCCCGCGCCTCGCCACCGACGAGGGCGCGGTGCAGGAAGTACAGCGCGGCCGCCCAGGCGGCGGCCAGCGGGGCGTCCGGCGTGATCAGCTGGCCGGCCAGGAAAAACGCATAAGGCAGCGTCACCGCCAGCGCCGCCGCTATTCCCGCGGCCGCGCGGTCCACCAGCCGGCGCGCGAGCTGCCAGACAAAAGCCATCATCACCGCGCCGCAGGCCAGCGCGGCCATGCGGATGGCGGCCTCGCCATGGCCGAACAGCCCCTCGGCCAAGGCAATGAGCCAGGCCACCATCGGCGGGTGGTCCAGGTAGCCGAAGTCGGGCCGGGCGGCGTAGTTCCAGTAATAGGCTTCTTCGGGCAGCAGCGGAAACACCTTCAGGGTGGCCAGGTGCAGCAGCAGCACGGCCAGCGCCAGCGCGCCGGCCGCGCGCAGCGCCCGCACCTCCAGGGGCGCGCTCGCGAACCGGGCCGTGAAGAAGTACTGCTCGCCGAAGGCGCGCAGGCCCCAGGCCAGCGCCACGCCCATCGTCACGGCCAGCCAGGGCGGCAGACCCCAGGCCAGCAAGCTGGCCAATGCGCCACCGCGCAGGCCCAGCGCCAGCGCGAACCCCACCAGCCGCCAGCCCGAGCGCGCAGCCCCTGAAAACACAGCGGTGGGCGCCGGCCCGCCACGGCCGGCCCAGGCGGCGATCAGCAACGCGGCCAGCGTGCCCGCCATAAAGCCGGCGATGTGGGCGCCGCCCTGCGTCCAGCCCCGGGCCAGCAGTGCCAGCGTCAGGGCCAGGTCGATGCCCGCGCCCAGGCCCACGGCCAGCACCGCGCCGCGCGGGGCCGGTGCGTGCGGGGCGGGGTTTGCCGGGGTGTCGGGGTTCATGCGTGTTCGGAGCCCCACGGGCCGGGGCGTTGCAGGCCTGATTGTCGTTGGCCGGCGCACGCGCCGGTCATGGCCGGGCTTTTCCGGGGTCGATGGCGCAGGGGATGGCTTCGAAATAAATAGCGCATAACGACCTGTTGACGCTGGGTTATGGCCGATTTTATGCCTGAAATCGACGCCAGAAAGATTTCAGCCGTGCTTGCGGCGCGAAACGGCTACCATCCGCAAAACCCAGCCTGGGCCAACCCATCAAAGCAACATGAAACCCATCGCCCTGCTGAGCGCCAGCCTGTGCCTGCTGATGCTCACCTCCGCCCACGCCATCGACGCCAGATACCGCCAGAAGCTGGAGCGCTCGGGCTGCACCCAGATGTCGGAAATGCAAGGCTGCGACATCAACAAGACCCGCGCGGAAAACGCCAAGGCGGGCTTCGTCAACGACGCGGCCCCCGCAGCAGCACCCAAGGCGGCGCCCGCTGCCAAGCCCTCGTTCGACTGCGCCAAGGCCAAGCCCGGCAGCAGCGAAGCCCTCATCTGCGCCGACCCGGCCCTGGCCGCGCTGGACCGCCAGCTGGCCGATGTCTATGCCGCCGCCCGGAAAAAGGCCACCAATGAAAAACCGCCCGTGCTCCAGGCCGAGCAGCGCGGCTGGGTCAAGGGCCGCGACGAATGCTGGAAAGCCCAGCCAGGCGGGCAGGCCGCCTGCATCCGCGGTGGCTACGTGGACCGCATCGCCGAGCTCCAGGCCCGCTACCGCCTGGTGGCCGCCGACGGCCCGGTGTTCCTGGCCTGCGACGGCAATCCGGCCAACGAAGTGGTGGTGACGACCTTCCGCACCGAGCCGCCCACGCTGATCGCCGAGCGTGGCGACCAGAGCTCGCTGATGGTGCGTCAGAGCGGCGACGGCGAGCGCTACCAGGGCCGCAACGAAACCCTGGTGCAGCAAGGCGCCGAATCGCTGGTCACCTGGGGCTACCAGGCGCCGGTGATGCGCTGCCGCGCCGCCAGGCGCTGAGTGCTGCCCCAGCCGCCACCCGGCCGCGGGCTCAGGGCGCGTTGAGCTTGGGCCAGTTCGCCATCACCGTGGTGAACATGGCGCGGCTGTCGCGCATCACCTTCAGCCGCCAGTCGGGCGAGGAGGGGTAGAACATCTCGCGGTAGTCGTGCTTGATGCGGGCCTCGTCCGCGGCGCTGGCATAGCCGTGCTGGAAGCCCTGGTTCTCCATCAGCGTCACGTGCAGCGACTTGATGGCGCCCAGGGTCGTCTGGCTGTCCATGGTGCCGTACTCGAACACCGCCGGCAGGTGCACACCGCCAGCGGCTTCCTTCATCGCGCCCACCCAGCCCACCACGTCGCCGGTCACGGTGTAGAAGTCGCTGCCAGTGGTCCAGTCGATGCGCTGGCCGGCAAACGCCTGCTACAGCAGGGCGCGCCGGCCGGCGTCCTTGGGCGGGTCGAACAACAGGTGCAACGCGCCGCGCGCCCCGTAGCCGGTGTGCAAGTCCAC
>JAABQG010000008.1 GCA_011391595.1 Hydrogenophaga sp. | reverse complement strand
CAGTTGTGCGGCTGGTCGAAAAACGTACGGATGCTCTGCGCCACCACCGGCCCGACGTCCTCGACCTCGATCAGATCCTCCAGTGGCGCGTGCATGAGGGCATCCAGCCTGCCAAAGTGGCGCGCCAACGCCTTGGCCGTGGCTTCGCCGACATGGCGGATCCCCAGTCCGAATACGAAACGCGCCAGCGTGGTCTGCTTTGACTTCGCGAGGGCTTCGAGGATGTTCTGCCCCGACTTTTCGGCCATGCGGTCCAGGCTGGCCAGCGCTGTCAGGCCCAGCCGATAGAGATCAGGCAGGGTTTTGACGATCCCCGCGTCCACCAGCTGGTCCACCAACTTGTCGCCAAGCCCTTCGACTTCGACAGCGCGCCGCTGCGCATAGTGCAGGATCGCCTGCTTGCGCTGGGCGCTGCAGAACAGGCCGCCGCTGCAGCGCGTGTCCACTTCACCTTCCTCGCGGACCGCCGCGCTGCCGCAGACCGGACAGACCTTCGGCATGGTGAAGACCGGCGCGTCCGCCGGACGCCGGTCCGGCAACACCGCGACCACCTCGGGAATCACGTCACCGGCACGGCGCACGATCACGGTATCGCCCACGCGGACGTCCTTGCGCCGCGCCTCGTCCTCGTTGTGCAGCGTGGCATTGGTCACCGTCACCCCGCCGACAAACACCGGTGCGAGCTTGGCCACCGGTGTGAGCTTGCCGGTGCGCCCGACCTGCACGTCGATGCCAAGCACTGTGGTCAGCTGTTCCTGGGCCGGGTATTTGTGCGCCACGGCCCAGCGCGGCTCGCGCGTGACGAAGCCAAGGCGGCGCTGCAGTGCGAGACTGTTGACCTTGTAGACCACGCCGTCGATGTCGAACGGCAGGCTGTCGCGCAGGGCACCGATACGCTGGTGATACGCTATCAAACCAGTAGCGCCCAGTGACTGTTCAAAGATGGACACGACCGGAAAACCCCATGATTTCAGGGTCTGGAGCAGTTCAAAGTGGGTTTCAAAAGCCGGGCCTCCCTGTTCTGGCGGGGTGATGTCGCCCAGGCCATAGGCGAAAAAGCTCAAGGGGCGCTGCGCCGCGATGGCCGGATCGAGTTGCCGCACTGCACCAGCGGCCGCATTGCGCGGGTTGACGAAGGTTTTCTCACCTTTTTCGCGCTGCTTCTCGTTGAGTGACTCAAAGTCGTCGCGGCGCATGTACACCTCACCGCGCACCTCAAGCAATGGGGGCGCCTCGGCCGGCAGGCGCAGGGGAATCTGGCGTATCGTGCGCACGTTTTGTGTCACGTCCTCGCCCACCTCGCCATCGCCCCGGGTGGCAGCCTGAACCAGCACGCCGTCTTCATAGCGCAGGCTCATGGCCAGGCCATCAAACTTGAGTTCGGCCACGTACTCTACCGGGGGCGCGTTGTCGGCCAGTCCCAGTTCACGGCGCACGCGGGCATCAAAAGCCTGCGCGCCGCTGGCCTCGGTATCGGTTTCCGTGCGAATGCTGAGCATGGGCACGGCATGCCGAACACTCGCAAAGGAATCCAGAACCCTGCCGCCCACGCGCAAGGTGGGTGAGTCCGGTGTGCGCAGCGCCGGGTGCGCCGCCTCCAGCGCCTGGAGCTCTCGAAACAGTCTGTCGTATTCAGCGTCGGGGATTTCGGGCGCATCCAGCGTGTAGTAACGGTGGGCGTGGTGATGCAGCGCCCTGCGCAGGGTCTCGGCCCGCGCCGCTGGGGAAACGGACCCCTCGGCGTCAAACAGATCGGATGTAGACATCAGTGTTGCAGGCCGGCCCGGCGGGTTGGCCTTGCAGTCTCAGGAGAACAGCCGCCGCGCCTGTGGCGAACCCACCGCCAGGTCGCGCGCATCGAGGGTGTCGTACAGGAGTTCGAGGTCGGCGCCGATCGCATCGAGCGACTCAGCGCGAATGATCTGGCCGTTGTCGTCGGTAATCAGGCCGTCCATGCTTGCAGCCAGCGCCATCGCAGCCTCGCGCATGCGAACGAAAGGCTGTTCGGCACGGTGAACCTGGGGTACATCCAGGCTGAGCGTCACTTCGCGTATCGCCGACTGGTCTGGATCTTCGGAAAGCGCCGCCTGCGTGTCGAAGGCAAGACCCAGAACGGGCGGCATGCCCGCCTGGCTCGCGGGCAGCACCATCCGGCCGGGAATGACCCCGGGCACAAACCCCAGGCGCGCGGCATTTTGCTGCACGTAGCCCGGGCTCCAGGCCGCGCTGCGCGCGCGCAGTGTGAATCCAAGCTGGGCGTCGTGTTCACTGGCGAACTGGTCCAGTTCCCGAGCGCGCCCGACCTCCTCGATCATTTCAGGAAATTCCGGGCTGCCGTTGACCGCATCCGCAAAGGCCTGCGCCTTCATGACAAATTCGGAGTACTCGATTTCATTGAGGTGGCCAGTCCGGTTGGCCAGTTGCACGCCGGCCTGGAAAACGCGGTAGCGCTGGCCGGCAACTGGCGTTTCCCATTGGCCACTGGACTCGTTCAGGCCCTCGATGGCGAAAGGCTTGCTGCCTGCACGCCGCGTTGTCGGCATGGCCGCCAGCGCCGCATCGCCGGACACGACGCCCTCCAGTGCAATCGGGGCAATGACGTCAATCAGGGCGTCGAGCCCGAGCTTCTTCTCGGGGGCGGGCAAGGGCATGGGATCCAAGGGCCCGTCGAACCCAGGATCCTGGCGCTCGGTCTCCGCCAGCGGTGCGGGAGAACCCTCCGACGGGACGGATTCGGGCTGCGCCTGCCGAGGCGCGTTCTTGCGCGATGTCCAGGCACTGTGCGCCACCACTGCGGCCAGCACCAGTCCACCTGCAACGGCGAGGCTGATTTGGAGTGAACTCATGGGCATTTCACCTGTTGGTTCAGGGGATTCATGGAACCTCGGCCAGCCCGACAGCGGACTCCATGTCCACGGCGACGATACGCGAAACGCCTTGCTCCTGCATGGTCACGCCGATCAACTGCTCCGCCATTTCCATGGCGATCTTGTTGTGGCTGATGAACAGGAACTGGGTCTCCCGGCTCATGCTGGTCACAAGTTTTGCGTAGCGCTCGGTGTTGGCGTCGTCCAGCGGGGCATCCACCTCGTCCAGCAGACAGAACGGCGCCGGGTTGAGCTGAAAGATGGCAAACACCAGCGCAATCGCTGTCAGGGCTTTCTCGCCACCCGACAGCAGGTGAATGGTCTGGTTTTTTTTGCCCGGCGGCTGAGCCATGACCTGGACGCCGGAGTCCAGGATTTCGTCGCCGGTCATGACCAGGCGCGCATTGCCGCCACCGAACAGCTCCGGGAACATGCGTCCGAAGTGCTCGTTGACGACATTGAAGGTGCCGGAAAGAAGCTCACGGGTTTCACCGTCAATCTTGCGGATTGCATCCTCCAGTGTCGTCATCGCGTCAGTCAAGTCGGCCGTCTGTGCGTCCAGGAAACCCTTGCGTTCCCGCGCCGTGGTCAGCTCTTCGAGCGCTGCCAGGTTTACGGCACCCAGCGCACCAATCTCGCGGTGCAGCCGGTCGATCTCGCCCTGCAGGCCCTGGAGACGCACATTGCCGTCAGCGATCGATTTTGCGATCACTCCCAGATCTGCCTGGGCATCTGCCAGCAACTGGGTGTATTGCTCAAGACCCAGGCGCGCGGCCTGCTCCTTGAGCTGGAAGTCCGTGATGCGCTGGCGCATCGGATCCAGCTCGCGCTCAAGCTTCAGGCGCCGTTCATCGCTGGCGCGCAGCCTGGCGGTGAGATCGTCGTAAGTGCTGCGCTGTGCGCCGAGCTGCGACTCGCGCTCGAGCTTCAGGGCCAGCGCACTTTGCAGGCCGGCCTGTGCGGCCGCTGCGGTCAGCCGTGACAACTCCTCCTGGGCGCGCTGTTCATCGACAGCCAGTTCGCGGGCCTGCTCGCCAGCGGTCTCAATCGCACGTGTCAGTTCGGCCTGGCGCGCCGCAAGGCTCCGCTGTGTGAAAGCAGCCTCCTGCGCGCGTCTTTCCAGACCGCGCTGCTGCTCCCGGCACGCCGAGAGCCTGCGGTCTGCTTCGATCACATGTTCATCCAGCTGGGCATGCCGCTCCTGGCTGTCCGCCAGCTGCATGTCGAGCTCCTCAAAGCGCCCCTCCGCGGTGATCCGACGTTCCTGCAGATCTTCGAGCTGACCGTCGACCTCCGCCAGATCGCCGGCAATCTGCTCGCTGCGCGCGCGGGTCTGTTCGGCCAGCTGAGACAGTCGCAACGTCTCCACCTGGACTTCGTGCGCTCGACTCTGCGCCTCCGACGCTTCGCGCCGCGCCGAGACCAGGCGTTGCGCGGCGTCGGCGTAGGCGGCCTCGGCTCGCACCAGCGCGGATCGCGCTTCGTCGGTGATCAGTGCCTGGGCCTTGAGCTGTTTGTCGAGATTCTCGATCTCCTGCGCCCGCGCCAGCAGCCCGGCCTGCTCGTTGTCCGGCGCATAGAAACTCACGCTATGGCGCGTTACCGCATGGCCGGACTTGACGTAGATCACCTCCCCAGGCAGCAAGTTCTCGCGGCTCGCCAACGCTTCTTCCAGGCCTGGTGCCGTGCGGCAGCCGTGTAGCCATTCCGCGAACAACGCCTGCTGCCCCGCATCATTGAGGCGCAGCAAATCGGCAAGGCTTGGCAGCGCACTGCCGTTGCCGGCGATGGCCGCCTGCGGCGGGCTGTAAAACGCCAGCCTGGCTGGCGGCGCATCGGCGCCAAACGCCCGCACCATGTCCAGCCGGGAGACCTCCAGGGCGCCCAGTCGTTCGCGCAAGGCGGCTTCCAGCGCGTTCTCCCATCCGGGTTCGACGTGAATCCGGCTCCACAGGCCCTGCAGGGCGTCAAGCCCGTGTTTCGCCAGCCACGGCTTCAACTTGCCGTCGGTCCGGACCTTATCCTGAAGCGCCTTCAGGGCCTCCATTCGTGCCGAAAGTGCGGTCTGCCGGCTGCCCTCCGTGTTCACCGCCTGTTGTCTTGTCCGCCGGTCCTCATCAAGTTGCGGCACCTGCTCCTGCAGTTCGTGCAGCCGCGCGTCGGCCGTCTCCGCTGCCTCCTTTGCGGCGGCGAGCTGATTTTGCAGATTGAAGAGACGCTGTTCGTCAGGCGCGGCCAGTGCATTGCGATCGACCGTCAGGCGTTCACGCCGGACGTTGAGCTGGCGCGACTGTTCTTCGACGTTGCGCTGGTCTGCCGCCAGTACTTGAATCTGCTGCTGCACCTGCGTGACGCTGGCCCGTTGCTCGCTGGCGCGCGCCTGCGCCTGGCGCAGCGCTTCCTCCAGGTCAGGCAGGGCCTGCGCCTGTTCGTCAACCTGCGCGGACAAGGTCATCGCGGCCTCTTCTGCCTCAATCGCCTGGTCGGCCAGTGTCGCGATTTCTGCCTGGGCCGCCTCCTTGCGCCCGTCCCACTGAACCGCCTGCTCCCTGAGCTGGACCAGGCGTTGTTCCACGCGCTGGCGCCCTTCGACCACAAAGCGGATCTCAGCCTCCAGCCGACCCACCTCGGCACTGGCTTCGTACAGCAGGCCCTGGGCCTGGTTCACATGGTCGCCCGCCGCGTAATGGGCCTGGCGGATGGCTTCCAGATCGGCCTCGACATGACGCAGGTCCGCCACACGGCTTTCCAGCTCATTGACGGCCTTCTCGGCGTCAAGGCGCACCTTCAACTGGTCGGCCTCGCTCTCGCTGCGCTTGAGGTACCACTGCTGGTTCTGCTTGAGCGTCACGTCGGCCTGCAAGGCATTGAATTGCTGCGCCACCGCGGCCTGCTTCTCAAGCTTTTCCAGATTGGCGTTGAGTTCGCGCAGGATGTCTTCGACGCGGGTCAGATTTTCCCGTGTATCGGAAAGCCGATTCTCGGTTTCACGGCGACGCTCCTTGTACTTGGAAACGCCTGCGGCCTCTTCCAGAAAAAGGCGCAACTCCTCAGGACGGGATTCGATGATGCGGCTGATAGTGCCCTGCCCGATGATGGCGTAGGCGCGTGGCCCCAGTCCGGTGCCCAGAAACACATCCTGCACGTCGCGGCGACGCACCGGCTGGTTGTTGATGTAATAGCTGCTGTTGCCGTCGCGCGTAAGGATGCGCTTGACGGCGATTTCGCTGAATTGGCCCCACTGACCTCCCGCCCTGTGGTCGGCGTTGTCAAAGACCAGCTCGACACTGGCGCGGCTGGCGGGCTTGCGGTTGTTGGTGCCGTTGAAAATGACGTCCTGCATGGACTCGCCACGCAATTCACTGGCCCGGCTCTCGCCCAGCACCCAGCGCACGGCATCCATGATGTTGGACTTGCCGCAGCCGTTGGGCCCCACCACCCCCACCAGCTGACCTGGCAGCAGGAAGTTGGTCGGCTCGACGAACGATTTGAACCCTGATAACTTGATGGAATTGAGACGCACCGAGACTTGCCCGTGAATGCCAGCTTTTGGCTAAGCTGTTGAATTCAAATGAAATTCGGCTGCGAAGCAGGCAGCCGGACAGGGCCAATGATACCGTGCGCCGGCACTACCCGGGCGCCCCTTCGGCATGCTACGCAAACAATAGCAAGAAATTCGCATTTCGTGCCGGCAGTGATCCTTTTTTGTTCGATAGCAGGTGTTTGACGCTGGCGGATCCGTCCGGTCGACGCCAGGACGGATAATCGATCCTCCATGAATCCTTTACTGTCCCGGCTCCAGCCTTATCCGTTCGAGCGGCTTCGCCAATTGTTTGCCGCCACCACGCCCAACTCGGCTTACACCCCCATCAGTCTGGGCATTGGCGAGCCGAAGCATGCCACTCCGGAGTTCATCAAGAGCGCTCTCGCGGCGGCCCTCGGGTCGGGTCTGGCCGCCTACCCCGCCACAGCGGGGGAACCGGCGCTTCGCCAGGCCTGCGTCGGCTGGTTGTCGCGGCGCTACGGCGTGAGTCTCGACCCGACCACGCAGGTGCTGCCGGTCAACGGATCGCGCGAGGCCCTGTTTGCCCTGGCCCAGACCGTGATTGACCCCACGCGGGCTGGTGCCATCGTGGTCCATCCCAACCCCTTCTATCAGATCTATGAAGGCGCTGCCTTTCTGAGTGGCGCGCAGCCCTACTACGTGCCAAGCGACGCCACGCGCAACTTCGCGGTGGACTGGGACAGTGTTCCTGCCGATGTCTGGGCACGCACCCAACTGCTGTATGTATGCTCGCCAGGCAATCCGACCGGTGCGGTCATGCCGCTGGACGAGTGGGAAAAGCTGTTCGCCTTGAGCGACCGCCACGGATTCGTCATCGCCTCCGACGAGTGCTACAGCGAGATCTACTTCCGCGACGAACCTCCACTTGGCGGCCTCGAAGCCGCCGCGAAACTGGGACGTGCGGACTTTCGCAACCTGATCGCCTTCACCAGCCTGTCCAAGCGCAGCAACGTGCCGGGTCTGCGCAGTGGCTTCGTGGCGGGTGACGCGGCCCTGATCAAGCCTTTTCTTCTCTACCGCACCTACCACGGTAGTGCCATGAGCCCCGTGGTGCAAGCCGCCAGCATCGCGGCATGGAACGACGAAGCCCATGTCGTTGAAAACCGTCGCATGTACCGCGAAAAATTCGCCGATATCACCCCACGCCTCGCCACGGTGCTTGACGTTGCACTGCCCGATGCCAGCTTCTACCTGTGGGCGGGGATCCCTGCGAACTGGCGGGGCGACGACACCGGTTTCGCGCGGGACCTGCTGGCTCAATACAATGTCACGGTTCTGCCTGGCAGCTTTCTTGCGCGCGAGGGGCCCGGCGGCAACCCTGGCCAGGGCCGCATCCGCATGGCGCTGGTCGCCGAAGCCGCGGAATGCGCGGAGGCAGCAAGTCGCATCGTCCAGTTTGTCCAATCCAGAGGCTGAGAAGCCCGATCACCGTTCATGACTCAAAAACTTCAGCAAATCATTGATGCCGCGTGGGAAGACCGCGCCAACCTGTCTCCAAAATCCGCACCCGCACCCGTGATTGATGCGGTGGAAAAGGTGATCGCCCAACTCGACAGCGGCGCGCTGCGCGTGGCGACGCGACAGGGCGTGGGTCAGTGGACCGTGCACCAGTGGATCAAGAAGGCCGTGCTGCTGTCCTTCCGCCTCAAGGACAACGAGGCAGTCCGGGCCGGTGACCTGGGCTTCTATGACAAGGTGCCGACCAAATTCGGTCATCTGTCGCCGGATGAGATGGCCGCGACGGGCGTGCGCGTGGTGCCACCCGCCGTGGCGCGCCGGGGCAGCCACATTGCCAAAGGCGCCATCCTGATGCCGTCGTATGTCAATATCGGCGCCTATGTCGACGAGGGCACCATGGTGGATACCTGGGCCGCGGTCGGCTCCTGCGCGCAGATCGGCAAGAACGTGCATTTGTCCGGCGGCGTCGGTATTGGCGGCGTGCTGGAGCCCATGCAGGCCAACCCGACCATCATTGAGGACAACTGCTTCATCGGCGCGCGCTCGGAAATCGTCGAAGGCGTGATCGTCGAAGAAAATTCTGTGATCTCGATGGGTGTCTACATCGGCCAGAGTACAAAGATCTACGACCGTGCCACGGGCGAGGTCAGCTATGGCCGAATTCCCGCGGGTTCGGTCGTGGTTGCCGGCAACCTGCCCAGTGCCGATGGCAAATACAGCCTGTATTGCGCCGTGATCGTCAAACGGGTCGACGCACAGACGCGCGCCAAGACCAGCCTGAACGACTTGTTGCGCGACTGAATATGCCCCCCACGCTTGTCACTAACGAAAGCTGAATCATGAGCATGATGGACCGCATTCTTCGCCTGATGGCAGAGCGCAAGGCGTCGGACGTTTACCTGTCTGCACATTCGCCGGCAATCATCAAGATCAACGGCCAGTGCATCGCAATGAACAGCCAGGTGCTTCCCCCGGAGGCGCCGATCAACCTGCTTTCGGAGGTGGTACCCGCCCATCGCATCTCGGAACTCAGGGAGACGGGCGAACTCAACATGGCGATTCCGCTGGCAGACGTGGGCAATTTTCGTCTCAGCGCGATGCGCCAGCGCGGCACCTATGCCGTCGTCATTCGTTACATCACGCCGGACATTCCTCCACTTGCATCGCTGAATGTGCCGCCTGTGCTGAGCGAGCTGGTGATGGACAAACGTGGGCTCATCCTGATCGTCGGGGCGACGGGTGCGGGCAAGTCGACAACGCTTGCTTCAATGCTGGACTACCGCAACGAAAATCTGATGGGCCATATCCTGACCATCGAAGATCCGGTGGAGTTCACCTTCCGAAACAAGAAGGCCGTGATCAACCAGCGCGAAGTGGGCAGCGACACCGATTCGCTGGCCATTGGCCTGAAGAATGCGTTGCGCCAGGCACCTGACGTCATCATGATCGGTGAGATTCGTGATCGGGAGACCATGTCGGCTGCCATCGCGTATTCGCAGTCGGGTCACCTGTGCCTTTCGACGATGCACGCCAACAACAGCTACCAGGCACTCAACCGGATCCTGAGCTTCTATCCCGCGGAAGTCCGCCCGACCATGCTCGGCGACCTGAGCACCGCCCTCAAGGCCATCGTTTCGCAGCGGCTGCTGAGGACCGTCCTCAACACACGCGTTCCCGCGGTCGAAGTGCTGCTCAACAGCCGATTGACCGCGGATCTCATCGGCCAGGGTGATTTTTCTGGTGTCAAGGACGCCATGTACAACTCGCTGGCCGAAGGTTCACAATCGTTTGAGGAAGACATCGCGCGGCTGATCACGGAAGGGCAGATTGACCGTAAAGAGGGGATTGCCCATGCGGACTCTCCCACCAACCTGATGTGGCGCCTGCAGAACGATTTCACCCGGAAAAGCGCGCCGCAACCCGTTGAAAGCAAACCTGACGAAGCGTCGTTTACTGAAATCACCCTGGATGTCCATCTGCCGGGCCACGGTCCTGCCGTGCGATCCCCAGCCTGAGCACAACAGGCGAGACCTCCTGCCGCCGCCTTTTGATTTATGTCTGCAACACTGCGCCTTGCCGAGCAACTGATTTCGCGCCCATCCGTGACGCCTGAGGATCAGGGATGCATGGAGATCATCATGGCCCGCCTGCAGCCGTTGGGGTTTTCGTGCGAGTTGATCGAAAGTGGGCCGCCAGACTTCCGCGTGAAGAATTTGTGGGCTAAATGGCGTTGCCCCGGCGCGAAAAGGTCGCCTTCCGCTACAAAAACATTCGCATTTGCCGGGCACACCGATGTCGTTCCCACTGGGCCGCTGGAACAGTGGCGCAGTGATCCGTTCACGCCGACGCACCGTGCAGGACGACTCTATGGCCGTGGCGCCAGCGACATGAAGACGTCATTGGCCGCCATGGTGGTGGCCGTCGAGGAATTTCTGGCAGCCACCCCCGATTCAGCGCTGGGCATCGGCTTTTTGCTGACCAGCGATGAAGAAGGGCCGGCGCTGGACGGCACGGTGGTTGTCTGTGAAGCTTTGAGGCGGCGCGGTGAAGCGCCCGACTTCTGCATCGTCGGCGAACCCACCTCGGTCGAGCGTACCGGCGACATGATCAAGAACGGCCGTCGCGGCACGCTGAGCGGCAAGCTGACGGTCAAAGGCGTGCAGGGCCACATCGCCTACCCGCATCTGGCGAAAAACCCGATTCATCTGGTCGCGCCTGCCCTGGCTGAGCTGGTGACGGTGAAGTGGGACGATGGCAACGCGTTCTTCCCGCCGACCACCTGGCAGGTCAGCAATATCCATGGCGGCACCGGCGCGAGCAACGTGATTCCGGGCCATGTCGTCATCGACTTCAACTTCCGCTTTTCCACCGAATCCACCCCCGAGGCATTGCAGGCACGTCTGACCCAGGTGCTTGATCGCCACGCCCTGGATCATGAGCTGACCTGGACCCTGGGCGGCCTGCCTTTTCTCACCACGCCCGGCATGCTGGTGGCAGCGGTGCAGCAGGCGATCCGGACCGAAACCGGACTGGAAACGCAACTCTCCACCACCGGCGGTACCAGCGATGGACGCTTCATTTCACAGATCTGTCCGCAGGTCATCGAGTTTGGCCCGCCCAATGCCACCATTCACAAGATCGATGAAAACGTCGCGGTCGCCGAGATCGAGCCGCTGAAAACCATCTATCGCAGGATCCTGGAAAACCTGAACGCGGGGCTGGCGGCATGAACGCTGCGGCCAGGACCTTGGTCGAGCTCATTGACGAAGCCGCCGACCAGTTGACAAAGGCGGACGTGACCTTTGGCCATGGCACCCACAACGCCTTTGACGAAGCGGCCTGGCTGGTGCTCTGGCGGCTTGGCCTGCCGCTGGACAGTCCGCTCGACGGCCCGGATTCCATCGCAGACCAGACTGTCGACGTTGCCCAGCGCTCGCAAGTACAGGATCTGCTGCGCCGGCGCATAGAGACACGAAAGCCTGCGGCGTACCTGACGCGCGAGGCCTGGCTTCAGGGGGTGCCGTTCTACGTGGACGAGCGCGCCATCGTGCCGCGCAGCTTCATCGCCGAGTTGCTGGCGGACGGCAGCATCGATCTCTGGCTGGGTGAACACACCCAGAAGGTACTGGACCTGTGCACGGGCAACGGCAGCATGGCGGTGCTGGCCGCCATGGTCTGGCCCGATGTCGCAGTAGATGCCGCCGACATTTCCACCGACGCTCTGGCTGTGGCCCGCATCAACGTCGAACGCCATGCATTGGGCGCGCGAATCCGGTTGATTGAATCGGATGGCCTGCACGGCGTGCCGGGGACGTATGACCTGATTCTTTGCAATCCGCCCTACGTCAGCGCACACAGTATGACCACTCTGCCCGCAGAGTACCGCGCCGAGCCCGTGCTGGCGCTCGCTGGCGGCGCCGACGGCATGGATTTCGTACGGCAGTTGCTGCGCGACGCCCCGGCGCACATGACGCCCGATGCGGTACTGGTGCTGGAGATCGGCAACGAACGCCACCATTTTGAAACTGCCTTCCCGACCCTGGAAGTCGTCTGGCTGGAGACCAGCGCCGGCGAAGACCAGGTCCTGCTGCTGACCCGTGACGCACTGCAATCGTGGCGCGAAGCGCTGAACGCACACAAACCCATCCCATGATTACCCTCAAGAACGTTATCCTTCGCCGCGGAGCGAAGGTTTTGCTCGACAGCGCTTCCGTCACGCTCAATCCTGGCGAAAAAGTCGGTCTGGTCGGGCGCAATGGTGCCGGCAAGTCCACACTGTTTGCCTTGCTCAACGGGACGCTGCACGAAGATGGCGGGGAGTACTTCGTCCCGGCACAGTGGCGCATGGCGCAGGTCGCCCAGGACATGCCGGAGACAGAGCAAAGTGCCACCAGCTACGTCATGGAAGGTGACGTGGTCCTGCAGGCAGCACAGGCTGAAGTCGAGGCTTCCGAGGCCAGCGGCGATGGCGACCGCATGGCGCACGCCTACATGGAGCTGTACGACTGCGGCGCGCACGATGCGCAGGCGCGCGCGCAGGCGTTGATCCTGGGGCTGGGCTTCAAGGTCAGTGAGCTTGACAACCCGGTCAACAGCTTCTCGGGCGGCTGGCGCATGCGCCTGCAGCTCGCGCGTGCCCTGATGTGCCCGTCAGATTTGCTGCTGCTCGACGAGCCAACCAACCACCTGGACCTCGACGCCCTCGTGTGGCTGGAAGCCTGGCTGAAGCGCTACCAGGGCACGATGCTGGTGATCAGCCATGATCGCGAGTTTCTCGATGCCGTGACCGAGGTCACCGTTCACATCGAAAGCGGCAAACTGACCCGCTACGGCGGCAATTACAGCAAGTTCGAGGACCTGCGCGCGGAACAGATGGCGCTGCAGCAAACCGCGTTTTCCAAGCAACAGGAAAAAATCGCACACCTGCAGAAGTTCATCGCCCGCTTCAAGGCCAAGGCCAGCAAGGCCAAGCAGGCCCAAAGCCGCGTCAAGGCGCTGGACCGCATGGAGAAAATCGCGCCGTTGCTGGCGGAGGCCGATTTCACCTTCGAATTCAAGGAACCTGCCAACCTGCCGAACCCCATGCTGTCGATGCAGGACGTCTGCTTCGGCTACCCCCCGCCTGATGGAGCTCCGGAAGGCACGCCACCCACCGTCATCGTGCAAAACGTCAGCCGATCCGTGCTGGCGGGCCAGCGCATCGGAATTCTGGGCGCCAATGGACAGGGCAAATCCACCGTGGTCAAGACCGTGGCGCGGGCATTGGCCCCGATCAGCGGCGAAATGACCGAAGGCAAGGGCCTG
The DNA here is from genome assembly GCA_011391595.1 of Hydrogenophaga sp. Classification (GTDB taxonomy): domain Bacteria; phylum Pseudomonadota; class Gammaproteobacteria; order Burkholderiales; family Burkholderiaceae_C; genus JAABQG01. The sequence goes on along the minus strand of JAABQG010000008.1, from coordinate 62,490 downwards.
AATATCGGTTACTTTGCCCAGCAGGAACTCGACGTGCTTCGGCCGGCGGATACCCCGCTGGAACACATGATCCGCCTGGTCAAGGAGGTCACTGCGGACGGCAAGATCAGTGGCCAAGCCACGCGAGAGCAGGACCTGCGCAGCTTTCTGGGCATGTTCAATTTCGGCGGCGACATGGTCAAGCAGGCCGTGGGAAGCATGAGCGGCGGGGAGAAGGCACGACTCGTGCTGTGCATGATCGTGTGGCAGCGCCCGAACCTGCTCTTGCTGGACGAGCCCACCAACCACCTGGACCTGGCCACCCGAGAAGCCCTGTCGATGGCGCTCAACGAGTTCGAGGGCACCGTCATGCTGGTCAGCCACGACCGCGCCTTGCTGCGCGCAGTCTGCGACGAATTCTGGATGGTGTCGCGCGGCGGCGTGGCGCCGTTCGATGGCGACCTCGACGACTACCAGCGCTACCTGCTCGACGAAGCAAAGCGACAGCGTGAGTCGGCGCGGGAATCTGCGCGCGAGGAGACTGCCGCACGCAAGGCGCCAGTGGCCGACGCGCCCGCCGACATTGACAACATCGCGCCTTCGAGCAGCACCGGTCTTTCCACGCATGAACAGCGCAAGCAGGACGCCGCCCGGCGCCAGCAATTGACCGAGCGGACTCGTCCCATCAAACGCGCCCTGGAACAGGCCGAGGCGCGCATGGCCACGCTCGCACAGGACAAGGCCCGGCTCGAACAGCGGCTTTGCACGCCCCTGCCCGCCCCCGAAATTGCCGACACCGGTCGCCAGCTGAAAACCGTCATCGACGAACTTGATGCCCTTGAGGGCGAGTGGCTCTGCCTGAGCGAACAGATGGAACAGACCGCTGCAGCCTGAACGACAGAGTGCCCATAACGATCCCACAAGCCCTCAGGGTAAAGTCAAGACTTCATTCACTTCGAAAGGTCGCGCCATGATGTCCATTCTTGGAACCATCTTCGTCGGTCTCATCGTGGGCTTGATAGCCCGCGCGGTGAAGCCCGGCGACGACAAGCTTGGCTGGATCATGACTGCAGTTCTCGGCGTTGGCGGCTCGTTCCTGGCGAGCTATGCGGGCGCGGCCCTGGGCTTGTATCGGCAAGGCGATGCCGCCGGCTTCATCGCGTCCGTGATCGGCTCTGTCGTGCTGCTGTTCGTCTACGGACTGATCAAGGGCAAGTCGGCCTGAACTCGACACCATGCCGACTGCTCTCGAACTGGCGTCCGGCCACGCCGGCCTCACGGCTGCCGTCCGGCGTGGCCGCAAGATTCTTCACCGCCGTGCGCTGGTCGCTGCCGCGGCCGGTGCCATGCCTGTCCCTGGGCTCGACTGGGCCGTCGACGCGGCCTTGTTGTCCAGGATCATCCCGAAAATCAACGCGGAATTTGGCCTCATGCCCGATCAGCTGGACCGGCTGACACCGCACGAACGCGAGCGGGTTCAGAAGGCTGTGGCGCTCGTTGGCACGGTGCTGATCGGCAAGTTCATCACTCGGGATCTGGTGATCAAGGCAGCGAAGATGGTCGGCCTGCGACTTACTGCGGGCCAGGCGGCACGCTACGTGCCGATGGCCGGCCAGCTGCTGTCCGCTATGGTTGGCTATTCAGCCATCCGCTATATCGGCGAAGAACATATGAAGGACTGCGTTCGCGTCGCCCTGAAGGCAGAACTGCGCCTTCCGTACCACCCGATCAATGAGGATGTCGAATAGCCCGACTGAAGCGTCTCAGCTTTGCGGAAAGCAGAGACAGGATCAGCTCGATAGGCGCCAATGGCACGAATGAAGTTGGGTTGCACCGCTCAAGGTCGCCCAATCCCCTAGCGACGATGAAGCGACGGCTCCGGCATTTCCGCCAGGATCTGATCGTAGAGTTCCCACGAAAGTCGCGCATCCTCCTCGCTGACCTTTCGGACAGCCTGCCCGGCACTGACCATGACATGGTCACCCACCTTCGGGATCTCGTCCCGGATCATGAATACCGATATGTCACGGCAGACTCCGCGCGCCTCGCAACGGGCGGAGAGTCCGTCGATCGCGGTGATTTGCATGGGTATCGCGAGGCACATAGGTAGTCAGTTTCTTGGAGTACAGGAGCTTTATAACCGCTTCGCAGGTGCGACTTCGCTCGCCCGATCCGGCGTTGATCTGGATCAAAGAATCGAAAATTGAGGCCTATACATTCGCTATTGCTTAAGTCTAAACTGGCTCACCATGAAAATCCTGGTGCTCGGCATTGGAAACACACTCCTGACGGACGAAGGTGTGGGCATTCATGTACTTGAGGCACTCCGTGCGGGCCCCGCGCTACCGGAAGGAGTGGAACTCCTGGATGGCGGCACCTTGTCATTTACCTTGGCCGGCCCCATTCAGGATGCCGACGCCCTTGTTGTTGTCGACGCCGCCAACATCAGTTCGCCAGCGGGCACGTGGCGCCTGATCGAGGGCGAGGCGGTGGATACCTTCCTGCTGGGAAATCGCAAGTCCACGGTACATGAGGTCGGACTGACCGACCTGCGCGCCATTGCCATGTTGGCAGGTCATTGGCCCAGCAAGCGCGCGATGGTGGCCATTCAGCCACAAGTCATGGACTGGGGCGAATTGCCAACGCCTGTCGTAGCGGCGGCCATCCCTGCGGTTACCGCTGCGATTTTTGATCTTGTGGGCGCCTGGCAGCATGAAGCTTGACGCCATTCCCGTTGTCGCTGTTTCTGCCCCTGGTCCCCATGCGGCGCTGACCGGCAATGCCGGTGTCGTGTTGAGGGAAATTGCGGAAAAAGTGCGCATGCTGGTTGACGCCGGCGAGGCGTCCACCATTGATTTGCTGGCGATGCCGCTGACCGCGGCCGACCTGGACTGGCTGCGCGAATCTCTGGGAAACGGCGAAACCCACATCAGTCTGAACGCGGGCGGCGAATCCAGGCTGGATGAAACCAGTTGCCCGGGTGTCTGGTGGGTCACGCACCACAACGGACAAGGCGGGGTGGCGTCCGCGTTCATCGAAGTCGCCGTGGTGCCTGAACTGGTGAAGGCGCCGATCGACGACGTTGCAGCCGGTCTGGATCGGCTTAATCTGCTGATTTCAGATTTGAGTTGAGGCGTTCTTTTACTTCAATGTGTGACGGATCGGAAGGTGAAACAACATGCAAGGTCCATTGATCGAAACACTCGCACGGCACGGCGTGAGTCGTCGCACATTTTCGAAGTACTGTGCCACCCTGGCGTCCATGATGGCGCTTCCGCCCGTTGCCGGACGCGCCATGGCCTCGGCACTTGCCGCTGCACAGGCCGCCACCAGGCGCCCCTCAGTCATCTGGCTGCCGTTCCAGGAATGCACCGGCTGCACCGAGTCGATCACGCGATCGCACTCGCCCACCATCGAAGGGATGATTTTCGACATGGTTTCGCTGGACTATCAGGAGACGCTGATGGCCGCTGCGGGATTCCAGGCCGAGGGAGCCCTGCACGCGGCGATGAAAGAGAACCACGGCAAGTACCTGCTGATCGTTGATGGCTCCATCCCATTGGGGCTGGATGGTGCCTATTCCTGCATCGCCGGCAGGACTAACCTGGAACTGCTCAAGGAAGCCTCCAGGGGCGCCGCGGCGATCGTTGCCATGGGTTCCTGCGCCGCGTTTGGGGGTCTTCCGAATGCCAATCCGAATCCCACTGGCGCGGTGTCCGTTTCAGACATCATCAAGGACAGGCCCATCGTCAATGTTCCCGGCTGCCCGCCCATCCCGGTGGTCATGACCGGTGTGCTGGCCCATTTCATCACTTTTGGCAGTCTGCCCGAACTCGATGACAAGGGACGGCCCAAGGCCTTCTATGGCGAAACCATCCACGACCGCTGCTACCGTCGCCCGTTCTACGATCAGGGCAAGTTTGCAAAAACCTTCGATGACGAAGGCGCACGCAATGGCTGGTGCCTGTTCGAACTCGGCTGCAAGGGGCCGGTGACATACAACTCCTGTGCCACAACCAAGTGGAACGCAGGCACGTCGTGGCCAGTAGAGTCCGGGCATGGTTGCCTGGGCTGCTCGGAACCTGATTTCTGGGATGCGGGCGGCTTCTACCGGGCGCTTTCAATGCCTGCGGGTCCCATGCAAATGGTGGGCGCCGCGACGGCCGCTGGCGTGGCAACAGGCGCTGTCGTGAGCTTCCTGAACCGGTCCAAAAAGAGCGCCGCCAAGGCGGGGCACGAGACGACCACACTGGCCGATCTGGAGAAATGATCATGAATGAGATGCAACTGCTGACCTGGGTCCGGGGACCGGGTCTCAACCTTGCCGTGGGAATATTTGTACTCGGCGTGTTGTGGCGTTTGTTCGAGATCTACAGCCTCGGACGCAAGAAGGACCTCTCGGCCCCGCGCGCGGCGTCAGGCGCATCCGGATGGCGGACGATTTTCCGGCGCACCCTGCCCGCCGAGGGCATGCTGAAGAAGGCACCTGTCACCTACATTGCGGGTGGCGTTTTTCATATCGGACTGGCCATCGTCGTGTTGCTGTTTGCACCGCATATCAAACTGATCCAGAGCCTGATCGGCGTGTCCTGGCCGGCCCTGCCCTCGCAATTCATCGATCTCATCACCATCGTGACCATCGTCGCCATGCTGGTGCTGCTGGCAGATCGCATCATGAATCCGGTGAAGCGCTTTCTCTCCACCTTTGAAGACTGGTTCACCTGGACGCTGACTTTCCTGCCACTGCTGACCGGCTGGCTGGCCGTGCGGCATCTTCTGCTGCCGTACACCACCATGTTGGCCTTGCACATCCTTTGCGTGGAGTTGCTGCTGATTTTTCTGCCGTTTACCAAGTTGTTCCACGCCTTCACGGTGTTCGGATCACGCTGGTTCAATGGCACCGTCAACGGTCACAAAGGAGTTGCCGTATGAGCGCCTCACTTGAAAAGGGCGTGCGCGTCCTGAAGGAAGTCATCGATGCACCCATCGCCAGCTACTTCAACAGTTGCGTGCACTGTGGCCTTTGCGCTGAAGCCTGCCTGTTCTACACCGAGACCGGCAATCCCAAGTACACGCCGATTCACAAGCTGGAACCCATGCGGCGCGTCTACGAGCAGGAATACACGCTGCTGGGTCGGATGAAGAAAGCGTTCGGGCTGTCCAGACCAGTCACCGACGCCGAACTCGGCGAATGGCAGGAGCTGGTCTACAACTCCTGCACCCTGTGCGGTCGCTGCTCGGCCGTGTGCCCGGTCGGCAACGACATCGTTTACATGGTGCGCAAGTTCCGGGAGGGCATGTCCGCCTCTGGTAACGCGCCCGAAGGCATCAAGGGCGCGGCCAACCGCACGATCACGATCGGCAGTCCGATGGGCGTAAAGCTGCCCGCCGTCAAGGCGCAGATGAAGCATGTGGAGAAAGACTTCGGCATCCCGATCCCGATGGACGTGGAAGGCGCCGAGTACCTGGTGATGCTGTCGTCGATGGAGATCATGAACTTTCCCGAGTACCTCGGGGCCATCGCCAAGATCATGCAGCATGTCGGCAAGACCTGGACGCTGTGTTCGACCGCCTTCGAGGCGACCAACGCCGGCATGCAGATCGGCAACTCGGACTTGGCGCGGGTGATCGTTTCGCGCATCGTCGAAGGCGCGGAGAAACTCAAGGTCAAAACGGTCATCAGCCCGGAGTGTGGACACGCCTACACCGCCCTGCGCTGGGAAGGTGCCAACCTGATGGGCCGACCGTTCACCTTCAAGGTCCAGCACATCGTCGAAGTGCTGGGCGAGTTTCAGGAACTCGGGCTGCTCAAGACGGAAGGCTTCGAGAAAGACCGCCTGACCTTCCACGACCCCTGCCAGCTGGCGCGACGTGGCGGCGTCATTCAGCCGCAGCGCAATCTGATGAACATGGTGGCAAAGAACTTCGTCGAGATGCCGGACGCTGGCTACATGAACTGGTGCTGCGGGGGTGGTGGCGGCGCTTCGGCGATCGAGGAAGGCGAAGAACTGCGTCTGGAGGCGTTCAAGGTCAAGAAATCCCAGTTCGAAACGGTCAAGCCGGACCGGGTGGTCACCGCCTGCGCCAATTGCCGCATCGTTCTTGAGGAGGGTCTGGAACATTACCAGATGGATCTGCCCGTGGTCGGCCTGACCGAGATGGTCGCTGACCACCTTGTTGAAAAAGGAGCCTAGCTGCCATGTCGATCACCCATGACAAGGAATTCAAGATGGCGCTGGCAGGTTTGCCCATTGAGCAGCAGCGCCAGGTCGCCGTCGCGTTCTGCCGGCGGGTGCTGGACCTTTCGCACGACGTGCGGGTCAAGACCGCTCTGGAGTCCGCCGCGCGGGCCGACATCACGGAAGCCGAGTTGCTGATGGCTGCGCATGCGGCCCATGCCGCGCGGGTGGACAGCTATGCCCAGTGCGGGAGCGACGCCGGCTGGACCGCGCAGGCCGGTCACTTTGTGGCCAAGGCCGCGCAGGCGTGCGTGCGAATCGCTGTTCCGGGCGAAAACATCGCCTGGGAAGCCGCCATGCAGGCCCGTCTGGCAAGGACCTGCCAGACGGTTGCGGAAGGCCTGGGCACCGAGAACACCGAAGCCCGGGAGCAATACCGGATTCTTGAAACCTTCCTGCAGAGTTGAGGAAAACAGACCATGACCACAGCACAACGCATCGTTGTTGATCCTGTCACGCGGATTGAAGGGCATTTGCGCATCGAGGCACAGACCGATGCCGCCGGCAAGATCACCCAGGCCTATTCGGCTGGGACCATGGTGCGCGGAATCGAAATCATTCTGCGCGGACGCGACCCACGGGACGCCTGGGCCTTTGCCCAGCGCATTTGCGGGGTCTGCACCCTGGTTCACGGGATCGCCTCGGTGCGTTCAGTCGAGGATGCGCTGCATCGCGCCGTCCCCAACTACGCGATTCCCCGCAACGCAGAACTGATCCGCAACCTGATGATTGCGACCCAGTACGTGCATGACCATGTCATGCATTTCTACCATCTGCATGCCTTCGACTGGGTCGATGTAGTTTCATCACTCAAAGCCGACCCCAAGGCAACGTCGGCGCTGGCACAGAGCATCTCCCGCTATTCCAAGTCCTCACCGGGCTACTTTGCGGATGTGCAGAAGAAGATCAAGACCTTTGTCGAACAGGGGCAGCTGGGTATTTTCTCCAATGCCTACTGGGGACACCCGGCTTACAAGCTGCCGCCGGAGGCCAATCTCATGGCGGTGGCCCATTACCTGGAAGCGCTCACCTGGCAGCGTGAAGTGGTCAAACTGCACACTATCTTTGGGGGCAAGAACCCGCATCCGAATTTCGTGGTCGGCGGCGTACCTTCCGCGATCTCGGTGCAGACCAGTGCCGGCCCGCAGCGCGGCGGCGGCGGTCAGGCGGCCACCGCCGTCAATATGGTCGGCCTGCAGATCGTTCAGAACGCGATCAAACAGATGCAGGAGTTTGTCGATCAGGTCTACGTGCCCGACTTGCTGGCTATTGCATCCTTTTACAAGGACTGGGGCAGCATCGGCAATACCGGCGGCAACTTCATGGCCTTCGGCGACCTACCAGAGAAGTCCATCTGGGAGAAGGATTCCTTCCTCATTCCCCGTGGCGCAATTCTCAACGGCGACCTTTCCACCATTCATCCCATCGACCTGGACAAGGACGACGAGATCCAGGAATTCGTCAGCCACTCCTGGTACAGATATGGCGCCGGAGACGCACAGGGCCTGCACCCCTTCAAGGGGGAGACCGCGCTCAATTTCACGGGCCCAAAACCGCCGTACGAGCACCTGGACGTTGAGCAGAAATACTCCTGGATCAAATCGCCCCGCTGGAAGGGCAAGGTGATGGAGGTAGGGCCGCTGGCGCGCGTCCTGCTGATGTACGCGAACGGACACAAGCAGACTCGCGAACTGGTCGACTCCACCCTGAAAACCCTTGACGTCCCGGTCACCGCGCTGTTTTCCACTTTGGGGCGCACTGCGGCGCGTGGGCTCGAATCAAAAATCATTGCGGACGCCATGCAGGGCTGGTACGACGCCTTGATCGCCAACATCAAGGCCGGCGATGTACGCACTTTCAACGACCAGTACTGGGATCCATCGACTTGGCCAAGCCACATGCAGGGGGTGGGCTTGATGGAAGCTCCGCGTGGGGGCCTGTCGCATTGGATCGTGGTTGACGAAGGCAAGATCAGCAACTACCAGGCCGTGGTTCCCAGCACCTGGAATGCCGGACCCAGAGATGCAAAGGGTCAGCCGGGACCTTACGAAGCCGCATTGCAGCACAACCACGTCTTGCACGACCCCAAGCAACCGCTGGAGATCCTGCGCACCGTCCACAGCTTCGATCCATGCATCGCATGTGCCGTACACGTGACCGATCCGCAAGGCGAGGAACTGGTGCAGGTAAGGGTGACTTGAGGCACGACTAATCAGTCGTTGGCTCAATGCCTCGGTAGGTAAGGCATTCGATGCGGTTTCGCAAACCTCCGCGCGCGTCAGTTGCGCGCTGGCCATGCAGATGAAATCGATCCATGGGGCGCCCCCCTGCGTCCAGCGATTGGCCTGTTGCTTGGTCACGGCACGACAACCGTGGGACCGCCATCTTCAAGTCGCCGGAATCGCCCATCCACAGGCAGCCCGCATCCCGCAATGTGCAGGTTTTCTTTCGAGCGTTGATTCAACACAATCAAGTTTTCGCTAAGGGAGCGCATACTTGCTTTCGAGTGAAAGCTCTCGCGTTGTTTTTGACCTCCCTCCAGCGCGATAAACCCAGCCTAACCCGCTGGGTTTTTTATTGGTCGCTCTGCACTCAGCCAATGCGCCTACAGATTCCCTGCAAGGCGCCGCAAACAAAAAACCCCGCTACTGATTAGATAGCAGGGTTTTCATACTGTACTTGGTGGGACGTGCGGGGGTCGAACCCACGACAAACGGATTAAAAGTCCGCTGCTCTACCAACTGAGCTAACGTCCCGTTGAGCTTATTTCGCCGCAGTTGATTGCAACGAGGCCCAGCCTTCAATTATAGCTTGATTTTCGACGATTCCTGTGCGCGGCGCGCAAGAAAATCAGCGACCCAACCGGCGGCGCAAAGACCAAAGGTTGCGGTCACACTGACCACCGAGCCGTAACCGTGGCAATTCAGGGTGCCGTCGCTTTCGACCGCACAGGATGGGTCGGGCGCACTCACGGTTTCCCGGCTGAAAACGCAGGGGACTCCCAGTCTTTTTCCCTCCCGTGGCGCGCCGTGGTGCTTTCTCAACCGGTAACGCATTTGGGACAGCAACGGGTCGTGGGTCACCCTGGAGAGGTCATCAATATCCACTTTATGCGCCAGCCTTTTTCCGCCCGCCGCACCCACACTGATAAACGCGGCTTGATTGCGCCTTGCCCACGCTGCAAGGGCCGTCTTCGCCGCGATCTGGTCGCACGCATCGATCACGGCGTGCGCTGGTTCGCAAACCAGCTGCGGCCAGTTCGAAGGATCGACGAACTCCTCGATGCAGGTCACGCGACATCCGGGATGGATCAGCGCGATGCGCTCTCGCATGGCCTGAACTTTTGCCTGCCCGACCGTGGTGGCGAGGGCATGGACCTGGCGATTGATGTTGGACTCTGCGATGTGGTCGAGGTCAATCAGTGTGAGATGGCCCACACCACTGCGAGCCAGCGCCTCGGCAGCCCAGGAACCTACTCCCCCCAAGCCCACAACCACCACGTGTGACTGCTGAATGCCCGCCGCTCCCGAGATACCGTAAAGGCGCTCAAGGCCGCCGAAGCGACGCTTCAGATCCGCCCCGTCATATGGCAAGGGCGTCAAGCGAGTCTCTCCAGACGCCAACTCTGGAACTTCAAAGCCGTCACAGCACCGACCATGATGCCTGCGACGGCGACAAAACTGGAAGCGCTCAACGTAGAGACGCCACTCAAGCCTTGCCCGACCGTGCATCCCATGGCGGTTACGCCCCCCACACCCATCAGCGTCGCACCAACAAGGTGATTGGCCAGATCCTCTGTACCGCCAAAGCCCTCCCAGCGAAAAGTCCGGGAGACCAGAGCGGACGCAGCCGAACCGACGATCACGCCAAGAACGGATACCACGGCCAACGTCAGGACCTTGCTTTGGTCACTGAAAAAGATGATCCAGTCCAGGGTGTAGGCCATCGGCGCAGTGAATGTCATGGCCTCCATGCGACCGCTGTTGGTGCCCAGAAAAGCCTCCTGCAGGGTCTCCGGGTGCTCCATAACATGGCCCAGTACGCCGCTGACCCACCACATCGCAACCACGGAAGCGCCTATACCCAGGCCCGCCAGCAGATTGTCAAAACGCAGGAACTCGCGTCCGAGGAATGCCCACAAGATCAGCCCCCCACCGATCATCAGAGAGAGAACAAGTCCAGCCAATGTCGCCGGTACATCTAGTGCGTTTGCCACCCATGCCGTGATTGTGGTCCCTGAAGAAAAATCAAGTGCGACTCGCTCAACTGTCGCGACACGAAGTACCGCAGTCATGCCCTTGAGCGTGGCGAATGCGGCCACCCCCATGACCAAAAAAACCACCACTGATTTGAGATTGCCACTGCCGATACGAACCAGTGTCTTGCTGCCGCATCCCGAGCCGAGCACCATGCCAAAACCAAAGAACGCCCCTCCGGTCAAAGCGGAAAGCCATAACCAACGGGTGGTTGCGTAGATGCTTTTCCCGGGATCTATCCATCCGGCATAGGCCATGACGGAAAAACCGATCATGGCGACGCCGACCGCCAAACCCCATTGGCGCATGCGTGTCCAGTCACTGAAGTTGAACACGTCACTGATAGCGCCCATGGTGCAAAAGTGCGTGCGCTGCGCAATCAGCCCGAAAGCCAACGACACAGCAAAAGCGGCGCACAGGACCTGGAACGTGATCACTGATAGGTCGGAAGCTTGCATCGCCTGATTCTAGTGGCGCACCATGCTGCGCCCCGTGCAGTCAATTCAACGCCCCCGGGGCGCGCGCCCTCAGCGAATCTTGGTCAAGCGTTCTTTGGCAGCCTGCGCTGCCTCCGTCTCAGGATGCAGACGAATGACATCTTCCAGTGTTCGGCGGGCGGCGCGCGTGTCCTTCAGCTCAATCTGGCAGTTCGCAACGGCCAGGAGCGCTTCGGAGGCACGCGGGTGATCAGGCGCCTGCGCGAGCATTGACCGGAAGTTCGTGATGGCTTCCTTGTAATTGCGCGTGGCGTACTGTGCGTTGCCGAGCCAGAAAAGCAAGGAGGTTTGATAACCGCTCTTGGGATACCTTTTCGAAAAGTCGAGAAAAGCGGCTTGTGCCCCGACAAAGTCACCGGCCCGAAAAACAGCCATTGCAGCGTCAAAATCGCGCTTTTCACCGGGGCCGGCAACGAACTCCCGGCCGTCCACAGTGACTTTTTGGGGCTCCACTGAACGCAATCGGTCATCGAGTGCCTGTCCCGCCGTCGTCTGCCGGCGTTGGGCCTCCGCGAGATCCCGTGCGAATTGCTCGCCTTGACCTCGCATCCGCGCCTGTTCGGCTCGCAGCATCTCAATCTGGTTCTGGAGGTCGAGCAAACTGCGCCGCAACTGATTGATTTCGTCCACCTGGCGCCGCTCAAGGATTTCACTTGCCGCCCGTTGCGCTTCCATTCTCTGGCGCATTTCGAGGATCGCCTTGCGCGCCTCATCGTCTTCGAACAATGCCGCGTGGCCACTCATCGAACCGATGGCGGTCAAAGCAATCAGTGTGGCCTTGAACCACTTCATGGCATATGGGGGGCTCACCGGTACTTCACCTCAACCCGACGATTTTTCTCCATCGCAGCTTCGTCTGATCCGGCTATAGCGGGTTTTTCCTTTCCGAAACTCACCGCCTCCACCTGGACGGCGGGCACGCCGAGCAGGGCCAGCGCCTTTGCGACTGCCTCGGCACGCCGCTGCCCCAGGGCCAGGTTGTATTCCCGTCCGCCCCGCTCGTCCGTGTGCCCCTCCAGCATGGCCTTTCGCTTCGAATCCGCGCGCAGGTAACGCGCCTGGTTTTCAACGACCGACTGATACTCGGGTTTGACAACATAGCTGTCATAGTCAAAGTAAACGACGTTGGCCCCTGCCGGGCCCGCTGAATCCTGCCCGGACTTGCCCAGATCCACACCAGTGACGCCAGACTTTGCCGAAGCGCCTGCCCCCCCTGCACCACTACCGCCTGTCATTGCGGCACCGGTCTTGTCCTCCACGGGCACGTCGTCCAGTTTGACACTGGAACCGCAACCCACCAGAAAAGCCGCCAAGGCAGCTGCCAGAAAAATCCTTTTCATCGCCATGCTCCTGTAAATCATCTACTTCTGAAACGGACCCCAGCTGGGTTCACGAATATCGCCATCTTGCCCCGCAAGCCTGGCCTTGATCTTGCCGTCGAGCGTGGTTGTCATCAACGCCTCGCGACCCTGAATCTGCGTGGCATAAACGATCAAGCGGCTGTTCGGCGCAAAACTCGGACTCTCGTCCGCCGAAGTTTCCGTAATCCCGGCAACAACGCTTGTGGCCAACTCCATCACTTGGAGCTTGAATGCACCGCTGACCCGCGAAACATAGGCAAGCCAGCGACCGTCGGGGCTGATGGCTGGCGAAATGTTATAGACACCCGAAAAAGTCACCCTCTCCGCAGTGCCACCGGAAGTCGGCATGCGGTAGATCTGCGGCGCCCCACCACGATCGCTGACAAAGAAAATACTTCGCCCGTCGGGCGCAAATACCGGTTCTGTGTCAATCCCCTGTGTCTGGGTCAATCGCCGAGGCTCGCCACCACCGGCATCGATCAGATAAATCTGCGAACCACCGTCACGGCTCAACGTGAGGGCCAAGGTTTTGCCGTCTGGCGCCCAGGCCGGCGCACTGTTTGAGCCACGGAAGTTCGCAAGGAGCCTCCGCCGGCCAGTACCCACGTCGTGCACATACACGACCGGTTTCCGGGCCTCGAAGGACACATAGGCAAGTTGCTCCCCCCCCGGCGACCAGGCCGGAGAAATGATCGGCTCGGGGCTGGCCAGCGCAGTCTGCGCGTTTTCTCCGTCGGCATCCGCCACCCAGAGCGTGTGTTGACGTGCTGTCTTGGTGATGTAGGCAATCCGCGTGGAAAACACCCCTTTTTCCCCGGTCAATTTCTCATGAATATAGTCTGCGATCTTGTGCGCCACAAGGCGCAAGTCACCTTGGGCAACGACAAAACTCTGCCCTCCGAGATCCTGCCCGCGCACCACATCCCAAAGCCGAAATTTGACAGCAAATCGGCCATCCGGCATGCGCGCGACGCTCCCTGTGACAATCGACTCACTGCTGCGCTGGCGCCAAAGCGCAAAATCCGGCCTGCTTGCATCGTCCAGAGCCTGCCCGGTCGCGTCCACCGACTTGAAACGCCCACTGCGCTCAAGATCGGCCAGGATCACCGCACTGATCTTGACGGGAGATTGCGCCTCACCCCGAAAACTCAGCACCGCGATCGGCAACTGGGTCAAGCCGACACCCGATACTTCGACCCGAAACTGTGACCACGCTGGAACGGCGCTGCAGGCAACGATCGCCCCAAGCAGGATGTCGCGGCGGAAGATGGAAATTTCAGAAATTGAGGGAGCAGTCTTCATGCGGTGCGGAATGTACGTAAATGCCTTGATTCACCCGCCATGTTACACACTGCCGGCAAGCCCTCGTGACAATCTGTGAACAGCACAGCCCTCGACCGGAGGCAAACGTAGAATGCCCACCAACGATGACTCAGAATACCCCCCAAGAAACGCCCCCTGAGCGATCACTTATCCAGCGCGTCATACGCTTGGCTGGCTATTTTGGCCATCAACGAAAAGCCTGGGGTATTGCACTGCTGGCGTCTCTGGTTGCGGCCTCTACCGAGCCGATGATTCCCGCACTGCTGAAGTACCTGCTGGACCAGGGTTTCACCAGCGGCACGCTGCCTCTATGGATGGTCCCGGTCGGCGTGATGGGTCTCTTCGGGCTGCGGGGAGTGGCCAACTTCATTGGCCAGTACGCGTTGTCGAGAATCACCAACGACGGGATGCATCTCCTGCGCGAGGGCATGTTTGCAAGGCTGCTGAATGCCGACATGGCGCTATTTGCCAGGCAATCCGCCAGTTCGTTGTCCAATACGGTGGTCTATGAAGTTCAGCTCGGCGCCAATCTTCTGGTTTCCGCGCTCATCGCCATGACCCGGGACGGCTTTACCCTTATCGCGCTGCTCGGCTACCTTCTTTATCTGAACTGGAAGCTGACGCTCATTGTCGCGCTGATGGGTCCCGGGGTCGCATGGATCATGAAGGCCCTGTCCAGGCGACTTTACCGGCTGACCAAATCCAGCCAGACCGCCACTGACGATCTGGCCTATGTCGTGGAAGAAAACGTGCTGGCCCACCGGATGGTTCGGCTGCACAGTGCCGAGGCCAGTCAGGCGAGCCGGTTTGACGCGCTGAGCCTGCGCTTGAGGCGACTCGCGCTCAAGTCGACAGTCGCCGCGGCAGCCATGACACCACTGACGCAGATGATTGCTGCAGCATCCCTGTCGCTCGTGATCACCTTGGCACTGTGGCAGGGGCGCACAGGGGGTGCTGGCACCGTGACCGTGGGCGACTTCGTGGCATTCATTGGCGCCATGCTCTTGCTGATCACGCCCATCCGCCGCTTAGGCGAGATCGCGAACCCCGTGACGCGCGCCGTGGCTGCGCTGGAGCGTGGCCTGGCTATGATGGAGGACGTCCAACCGGAGGAAGGTGGCACTTTGGCGCCGGGTCGCGCCAAAGGCCGTATTGATTTGCGCGACGTCACGGTGAACTACCGTGAAGACCACGCTCCCGCACTCGAAAAGTTGAGTCTGACCGTCGCACCGGGCGAAGTTGTGGCGCTGGTCGGCCCCTCCGGCTCCGGCAAGACGACCTTGATCAACCTGCTGCTCCGGTTTGTCCTGCCCAGCCAGGGGCAGATCTTTCTGGACGGCCATGAGCTCACCCAATGGCAATTGCCTGCGCTTCGCGCACAGTTCGCCATGGTGAGTCAGGACGTCATCATGTTCAACGACACCATCGCCGCCAACGTGGCACTGGGCCAGGCAGTGGACCGCGACCGCGTGGCCGCCTGCCTGGAAGCTGCCAACCTCTCGGAGCATGTTGCGGCCCTGCCCGAAGGCATGGACACCCTCGTGGGACACAACGCCACGCAGCTCTCAGGCGGCCAACGTCAGCGGCTGGCGATCGCCCGGGCGCTCTACAAGGACGCTCCCATATTGCTTCTCGACGAAGCCACATCGGCGCTGGACACGGAATCCGAACGGCTCGTTCAGCAGGCGCTGCAGCGGCTGATGGCGGGACGGACGACGCTGATCGTAGCCCACCGACTGTCCACCATTGAACACGCTGATCGTGTGGTGGTCATGGAACACGGCCACATCATGGAACAAGGCAGCCACGCCGAACTGATGGCTGCCGATGGCCTCTACGCGCGACTGCAAAGCCACGGCGCACTCACCGCTGAATCAAGCCCGGAGCCCGAGTCCAAATGAAGCGTCTGCCTTAGAGCAGCACGATGTCGTAGTGCTCCTGCCCCATCGCGGTCTCGCTCTGCAGGGAAATCGGTTTGCCAATGAAATCACTCAGTCCGGCCAGGTGGGGGCTTTCTTCGTCGAGCAGCAGCTCAATCACTTTGGGTGATGCGACCACGCGGAACTCGCGTGGGTTGAACTGACGCGCCTCGCGCAGAATCTCGCGCAGGATGTCGTACGCCACGCTGCGCGCCGTCTTCAAATGTCCACGGCCCTGGCAGGCCTCGCAGGACTCCGTGAGGATATGGGCCAGTGATTCGCGTGTGCGTTTGCGCGTCATCTCGACCAACCCGAGTTGCGAGAACCCGCCCGTCATGGTTTTGACCCGATCGCGCGCCAGTTGCTTGCGGAATTCGGCCAGCACCGCCTCGCGGTGATCTTCGCGAACCATGTCGATGAAATCGGCAATGATGATGCCGCCCAGATTGCGCAGTCGCAACTGGCGGGCTATGGCCTGCGCGGCCTCCAGGTTGGTCTTGAAAACGGTGTCGTCGAAATTGCGTGCGCCGACGAATCCCCCCGTATTGACATCGACGGTGGTCAGGGCCTCCGTCTGTTCCACGATCAGGTAGCCGCCAGATTTCAATTCCACGCGCCTGCCCAGCGCCTTGGCAATTTCTTCATCTATGGAAAACAGGTCAAAAATGGGCCGTTCGCCCTTGTAATGCTGCAACCTCGCGGCTGCAGCAGGCATGAATTCCCGACCAAAGCCCATCAAAAGGTCGAACTGCTCCTTCGAATCCAGCCGGATCGCCTGAGTGGCTTCGCCAACCATGTCGCGCAACACGCGGTGCAGCAGGTTCAGATCCTGGTGCAGCAGGGACAGAGGCGGAAGGCGAACGGACGCCTCCTTGATCCGGGTCCAGGTCTTGCGCAGGTAGGCGACGTCGTCTGCCAGTTCAGCATCGGTCGCGTCTTCACCATTGGTGCGCAGGATAAATCCGCCGCCGGCCTCGCCCGCCAATCCCTGCAGCCGCGCACGCAAGGACTCCCGCAAGGCCGTCGGGATCTTCTGGGAGACACCAATATGGTTGTCCTGCGGCAGGAACACCAGCAACCGTCCGGCAATGCTGATCTGCGTGGACAGCCTGGCCCCCTTGCTGCCAATCGGGTCCTTGATGACCTGCACCATCAGGGCCTGCCCGTCAAAAACCTGTTTTTCTATGGGCAGCGGTGTCGCAGCGGCTTTCGCCGTTCCGCTGACGTCAGTTTCACTGGAACGATGCCCGCCAGATGCAGACATGAGGTCTGCCACATGCAGAAAAGCGGCGCGCTCCAGGCCAATGTCGATGAAAGCCGACTGCATGCCGGGTAGTACCCGCGCCACCTTGCCAAGGTACACATTGCCTACCAGGCCGCGCTCCAGTGTGCGCTCCACATGCAACTCCTGAACCGCGCCGTTCTCCACGATCGCGACCCGGGTTTCCTGGGGCGACCAGTTGATCAAGATGTCTTGTTGCATGAATGGGGGGATCCGTTTCTGATGGGCTCAGCACTTGAAGCCAAGCTGGCGCAACAGCACCGCTGTTTCAAACACTGGCAATCCCATGATGCCAGAGTAGCTTCCGGCAATGTGTTCGATGAAAGTCGCCGCCCTCCCCTGCACCGCGTAGGCCCCAGCTTTGCCCAGCGGCTCGCCAGTGGCGACGTAGGTCCGGATTCGGGCGGGCGAGAGATCGCAGAAGCGCACCCGCGACTCACTGAGCGTCTCAAGACGCTTCTTGCCGTGTTGCACGGCCACGGCGGTCAGAACCCGGTGGGTCCGGCCCTCGAGTTCGCCCAGCATGCGCCGGGCATCGGCCGCGTTGTCCGGTTTACCGTAGATGGTGCGCCCCAGCGCCACCGTGGTGTCAGAACAAAGGACCGGCCCTGCCGCCAGACCACGTCGCTTCAGGCGCGCAACGGCAGCGTCAAGCTTGAGCGCCGTCACGCGCTTTACGTAAGCTGCGGGAACCTCACCGGTCTGGATCGCTTCGAGGGCTTCTGTGTCCTCGCTGGCGTCGGGCAGCAGCAATTCATGGCGAATCCCGATCTGTTCCAGCAACTGCCGCCGGCGCGGGCTTTGCGACGCGAGATAAACAAAATCAGGCATATTTCAACCAGTATCAGGCACGCCGCCGCGCCGGGCCGCCCCAAGCAAGGCGGGCCCCCTCGGGGGGCAGCGCAGCACACGAAGTGGCAAGCGTGGGGGCCATTTCACTCGCGATGGTAGGGATGGTTGGCATTGATCGACCAGGCCCGGTAGAGCTGTTCGATGAGCAGCACCCGCGCAAAAGCATGCGGCAAGGTCAGGTCGGACAGTCGGATCCGCTCATGGGCGGCCTGGCGAAACGCGGGATCCAGCCCGTCCGGCCCGCCAATCACCATGGCCACATCGTCACTTTCAAGCTGCCAGGCCTTCAGCTTTGCAGCAAGCGCCATCGTAGTCAGTGAGGTGCCCCGTTCATCGAGTGCCACGATGCGGGCACCTCTGGGTAGGACCGCCTCGATGCGCTGGCGCTCGGCGGCAAAAAGGGTCTCAAGCGTCTTCGAGCCTCGTGGCTCGGTCTTGACGGCCTTGAGTTCAACTTTCAGTTCGGACGGAAAACGTTTGACATAGTCATCCCAGGCGCTCTGCGCCCAATCGGGCACGCGCTGACCCACGGCCACGATCAGCAATTTCATCGGTACGCGGCGTTAGGCCTTGCCGGATGGGACTTTCCTGGCGGGTGCCCTCTTTGGCGCGCCAGCCTTGTCCGATGGGATCGCTTTCTTTGCAGGCGTTCCTTTCGGGGTGGCCGCGATCACGACCTTCGTAATTTCGGCTTTTGAAGCAGAAGGTGACCTTTTCACGCTGGGTTTTCCAGGCTTTGATTCAAACACCGGCGTGTCGGAGCGCTGTCGGGACGGTTCACGACCGCCCGGTGCTGCTGTGCGCCGGGCAGGCGCCTTGGCGGGCGGTCGTGCGCTGGCCGGCGCGGGCGTCGGCTCGGATGAGCCTGCCTTGGAACGGGCGGACTTGGCGACGGCCCTCTTTGCCGCAGGAACTTCTGCCTTTGCCAACGGCTTGGGCGCACCAAACTTCAGCCGAACCGGCTTTTCGCCCCAGATTTCTTCGAGGTTGTAGTACTGGCGGATGGTCGGCTGCATGATGTGGACGACCACGGCGCCGCAGTCGACGATGATCCATTCGCCGTTGTCCTCGCCTTCGATGCGCGGCTTGGGAAAACCCGCTTCGCGGACCTTGTCGCGCACGCTGGCTGCGAGCGCCTTGGTCTGGCGGTTGGAGGTACCGGACGCGATGATCACGCGCTCGAACAAGGCCGAAAGATGCTCGGTATCGAACACCTTGATCTCTTGCGCCTTCACATCCTCGAGCGCATCAACGACGGCGCGTTGCATTTTCTGGGTGTCTTTTTTGCCGGTTGTATCGAGATCAGTCATGGAGCAAGGTAGAGGTGGTGTTGGTCAATATAACGCGCAACGCCCGCGGGAACCAGATGGGCAATCCCGAGGCCGGCGGCAACCCGGCGGCGTACTTCCGTAGCGCTCAGGTTCATGGCAGGCATCTGAAGCGCCTGAAAACATCCTTCATCGAGATCAAGAGGCGTGGATTCAGGCAAAAAACGGAGGTTTTCCAGCGCCGATGGGTCGCGGAAAGCTACGGAAATTATAGCAATTTTCAGAATATCCCGCCAACGATGCCAGGTTGGCAATGCAGCGGCCTGGTCGCCCCCCAGGAGCAGAACCAGCTCCGCCCCTGGCCGTTCGGCATGAAGTTCGCTCAAGGTGTCGATGGTGTAGCTGGGGCCGGGCCGATGCATCTCGCGCGGATCGACAGACACCTTCGGGCAATCCGAAAATGCCAGCTGAGCCATGGCAAGCCGGTCAGCCGCCGGGCTGAGGGGCCGCGCCTTGTGCCAGGCATGGCCGGTAGGGAACACGATCAGCTCATCGAGCGAAAGCCTCGAAAGTGCCGCCTGGACCAGCGCAAGATGGGCATTGTGCGGCGGATCGAAGGCGCCGCCGAACACGCCGATACGCTGCGCCCGATCGGTCAAACCCAGTCCTTGCGCACCAGGAATTTGCGGTACAGATCGTCTTCGGGCGTGCCCGGCTCGGTCGTCCGGTTGTAGGACCAGCTGACCAGGGGTGGCATGGACAGCAGGATCGATTCGCTGCGCCCGCCCGACTGCAGGCCGAAGTGCGTGCCCCGGTCCCACACCAGGTTGAACTCCACATATCGGCCGCGCCGATACAGCTGGAAGTCGCGCTCGCGCTCGCCATAGGGACTATCGCGGCGCCGCTTGACGATGGGCAGGTAGGCATCCAGGAAGGCGTCACCGACCGAGGACATCATGGCGAAGCCATTGTCGAAGCCGCCCTCGGAGAAATCGTCAAAAAACACCCCGCCGACACCGCGCTGCTCGCTGCGGTGTTTCAGATAGAAATATTCGTCGCACCAGGTCTTGAAGCGCGGGTATTTGTCAGCGCCGAAAGGCACCAGAGCCTGTCGGCAAACGGTGTGGAAATGCACCGCGTCATCGTCGTAACCGTAGTACGGAGTGAGGTCCATGCCACCACCAAACCAGCACACGGGCGCCTTTCCGGCCGCCGTAACAGCAATCATGCGCACGTTCATATGCACCGTGGGCACGTAAGGGTTGCGCGGGTGGAACACCAGGGACACTCCCATCGCCTCGAAGGGTGCACCCGCCAGTTCCGGGCGGTGCTGGGTCGCCGACGGTGGCAATTTCGGGCCGCTCACGTGCGAGAAACCGCAGCCGGCCCGCTCAAAGACCGCGCCACCCTCCAGGATGCGGGTGATACCGCTGCCCTGCAAAGCCTCGCCAGGCGCCTTGGTCCACGCGTCCTCCAGAAAGCGCGCGCCATCGATCGCCGCGATGGCGATGGTGATGCGCGCCTGCAGGTCGAGCAGATAGCTGCGGACCGATGCAACCGTTGCCGTTGCCGTTGTCGTTGCCGCTGTCATTCGGCCCGCCCCGTCGGCTTGATCGCCCGGAACCCGATATCGTGGCGGTACTGCATGCCATCGAAGTGAATGCTCCGGGCGGCGTCGTAAGCGTGCTGTTGTGCCTGCTTCACGGAATCGGCCAGCGCTGTCACGCACAACACCCGACCACCCGCGCTCAGGATCGCCCCGTCTTTTTCGACCGTGCCGGCGTGGAACACCATCACGTCATCGGCGTCTTTCGGCAGGCCCGTGATCACGTCGCCCTTGCGCGGGGCGTGTGGATAGCCAGCCGCCGCCATGACCACGCCAAGAGCCGGCCTGCGGTCCCACTCCAGCTCGATGTTGTCTAGCTGGCCTGCCGTGGCGGCCAGCATCACGTCGAGCAGGTCGGTCTTCAGGCGCATCATGATGGGCTGCGTCTCCGGGTCGCCCATGCGGCAATTGAACTCGAGCGTCCTGGGATGGCCGCCGGCGTCAATCATCAGCCCCGCATACAGGAACCCGGTGAAGGGAATGCCATCCTTTTCCATGCCGCGGATCGTTGGCAGGATGATTTCCCGCATGGCACGGGCATGCACCTCGGCGGTCACCACCGGCGCCGGTGAATACGCGCCCATGCCACCGGTGTTGGGTCCAGCATCGCCGTTGAGCAGGCGCTTGTGATCCTGCGACGTGGCCATCGCAGCGACATGTTTGCCGTCACACATCACGATGAAGCTGGCCTCCTCACCTTGCAAAAACTCCTCGATGACCACCCGCGGAACGGCCAGTCCATCCACGCCGGCGTTGTGGCTGACACCCAGTGCGTTGTCCAGCAACATGAAGTCAATAGCCTCGTGGGCCTCCGCAAGGCTCATCGCCACGACCACACCCTTGCCTGCGGCCAGGCCGTCAGCCTTGACCACGATGGGCGCACCCATCCGGTCGACGTAGGCATGCGCCGCCCCGACGTCTGAAAAAGTGTCGTACGCCGCCGTGGGAATGCCGTGGCGCTTCATGAACGCCTTGGAAAACGCCTTGGAGCTTTCCAGCTGCGCCGCCGCCCTCGTCGGACCGAAGATCCGCATGTTGTGCGCCCGGAATTCGTCCACGATGCCCGCCGCCAATGGCCCTTCTGGGCCGACCACGGTGACGACAATTTTCTCGGCCGCCGCCCAGCGCCGCAACTCGGCAATATCCGTGATCGGCACATTCACCAGTTCCGGGTCCATCGCCGTGCCGCCATTGCCGGGCGCCACGTAGACCTGCTGCACTTTGGGAGACTGCGCCAGCTTCCATGCCAGCGCGTGCTCGCGGCCTCCACCCCCGACAACCAGTACTTTCATGCGAACGCCCTCATTGCGCGATCTCCGCGTTGTGGAAGACGTCCTGCACGTCGTCCAGGTCTTCCAGCACGTCGAGCAGTTTCTGCATGCGCGCGGCGTCATCACCGGTCAGTTCGACGGTGTTTTCCGGGCGCATCGTGACTTCAGCGACCTCTGCCTTGAGCCCGGCGGCCTCGAGGGCGTTCTTCACGGCTTCGAATTCTCCAGGGGGGGTCAGCACCTCGATGGCGCCCTCCTCGTCGGCGATAACGTCTTCCGCACCGGCTTCCAGCGCCACGTCCATCACCTGGTCTTCGCTTGTCCCCGGCGCAAAGATCAACTGGCCGCAGTGCTTGAACTGGAACGCCACCGACCCCTCGGTGCCCATGTTGCCGCCGTACTTGCTGAAGGCGTGGCGCACTTCGGCCACGGTGCGCACGCGGTTGTCGGTCATGGTGTCCACGATGATCGCGGCGCCGCCAATGCCATAGCCCTCATAGCGGATCTCCTCATAGTTCACACCCTCGAGGGCACCGGTGGCCTTGTCGATGTTACGTTTGACCGTGTCGGCCGGCATATTGGCGGCTTTGGCCTTCTCGATGGCCAGTCTCAGGCGCGGATTGGCCGTCGGATCGCCTCCTCCGGTACGTGCCGCCACCATGATCTCACGCACCACCCTCGTCCATATCCGTTGGCGCTTTTCGTCCTGTCTGCCCTTGCGATGCTGGATATTTGCCCATTTACTGTGGCCGGCCATCGGAAATCCTTGTCTGTTGATTTAATCTGTCGGGTGTGATTTTACTTTTCCACTTCCAGGACACCCTCCACCATGGCCGAGCCAATGCTGATTGCAAAGAATTCCACCGCTGAATGCCACCTGTTGCCAGGACTGGCCAACCGCCACGGCCTGATCACCGGCGCCACAGGCACCGGCAAGACCGTCACCCTGCAAACACTGGCGGAGAACTTCTCGAAGATCGGCGTCCCTGTCTTCATGGCCGACGTCAAAGGCGACCTGACAGGCATCAGCCAGGCCGGCCACATTGGCGACAAACTGGCCGCCGTGCTCCAGGATCGGGGGCTTGAGCTGCCCGCATCGCGCGCCTGCCCGACCACCCTGTGGGACGTGTTTGGCGAGCAGGGCCACCCGGTGCGCGCCACCGTCTCCGACATGGGCCCCCTGCTGCTGGGCCGGATGCTGAACCTGAACGAAACCCAGGCCGGTGTGCTCAATCTGGTGTTCAAGATCGCCGACGACAACGGCCTGCTGC
Source organism: Hydrogenophaga sp. (assembly GCA_011391595.1). Taxonomy (GTDB): domain Bacteria; phylum Pseudomonadota; class Gammaproteobacteria; order Burkholderiales; family Burkholderiaceae_C; genus JAABQG01. The sequence continues at coordinate 39,366 of JAABQG010000008.1, read as the reverse complement.
TGCTCGACCTGAAAGACTTGCGCTCCATGCTGCAGTACGTCGGCGACAACGCGTCCGATTTCACCACCCAGTATGGCAACGTCAGCGCGGCGAGCGTCGGCGCCATCCAGCGCGGGCTGCTGCAGATCGAGAGCCAGGGTGGCGAACAGTTTTTTGGCGAGCCGATGCTCAACATCACCGATTTCATGCAGACCGACGGCGACGGGCGCGGGGTGATCAACGTCCTGACCGCCGACAGGCTCATGAACTCGCCGCGCCTCTATGCCACCTTCCTGCTGTGGATGCTGTCGGAGCTGTTCGAGCAACTGCCGGAGATCGGCGACCCGGAGAAGCCGAAGCTGGTATTTTTCTTCGACGAAGCGCATTTGCTGTTCACCGACGCGCCCAAGGCGCTGGTCGAGCGCATCGAACTGGTGGTGCGCCTGGTGCGGTCCAAGGGCGTGGGCGTGTATTTCGTCACGCAGAACCCTCTGGACATTCCAGACAGTGTGCTGGCGCAACTCGGCAACCGCGTACAGCACGCATTGCGGGCCTACACGCCTCGCGACCAGAAGGCCGTCAAGGCCACCGCCCAGACCATGCGGCAAAAGCCCGGCCTCGACATCGAGACCGCCATCACCGAACTGGCCGTGGGCGAAGCGCTGGTGAGCCTGCTGGACGTCAAGGGCCGCCCTGGCATCACCGAACGTGTCTATGTGCTGCCGCCAGGCAGCCAGCTCGGCCCGATCACGCCAGCCCAGCGCCAGGCGCTGCTGCAGACTTCCCTGGTTGCCGGCGTCTACGAGAAAGCCGTGGACCGAGAATCCGCCTATGAAAAGCTCAAGGGCCGCGCCGAAGCCTCTGCCACCTCCGCGAGCCAGGCCGGTAAAGGCGCGGACGGTAAAGCAGAAGCCGAAAGCGGAGGCCTGCTCGGGGGCCTGAACGACGTGCTGTTCGGCACCACTGGTCCACGAGGCGCCAAGCATGACGGCCTGGCCCAGTCCATGGCCAAGTCCGCCGTGCGCACCATGGGCTCGACTGTGGGCCGCGAGATCATCCGCGGCGTGCTGGGCGGCCTTTTCGGCGGCAAGAAACGGTAACCCTTGAAGGAACTCACCATGAACCAGGTTCACCACATCACCCACCCGCTGGTCCAGCACAAGCTCACGCTGATGCGCAAGAAGGACGCCAGCACCAACACCTTCCGCACCCTGCTCAACGAACTGAGCACGCTGATGGCCTACGAGGTCCTGCGAGACATGCCGCTGCACGCCGTGGAGATCGAAACCCCGCTGGAGACAATGACCAGTCAGGTTATCGACGGCAAGAAGCTGGTTTTCGTGCCCATCCTGCGCGCGGGCCTCGGTATCCTGGACGGCATGCTCAGCGTGGTGCCCGGCGCGCGCGTGGGCCATATCGGCCTGTACCGGGACCATGCCACGCTACAGGCCATCCAGTACTACTTCAAGATGCCGTCCGACATGCAGGAACGTGACGTCATCGTGCTGGACCCCATGCTGGCCACCGGCAACTCGGCGGTGGCCGCCCTCGACAAGCTCAAGGCCCTCACACCGCGCTCGATCAAGTTCGTGTGCCTGCTGACCTGCCCCGAGGGCCTCGCCACGGTGCACAAGGCCCACCCGGACGTGCCAATCTACACCGCCGCCATCGACCGCGAGCTCAACAACCGCGGTTACATCCTGCCCGGATTGGGCGACGCGGGCGACCGCATCTTCGGCACCACCTGAAACCGGACTTTTCCCTGAAATCCAACCTGCCGGCACGCCTCCCGATACGTCTTTTCCATCTGCGGCATGCGATCAGCCCGGCTTTCTGCCTGATCGGGACGCTCATGGCGCCTGTCAGGAACTGAGGTGCCCCAGTACCGCTACAGCGGCCACTTCCAGCCGCCGGCGCATTGGGCAACTACTGCGCCGGACGCCCCGGATCCTGAGTACCCTGCGCGCGCGCCGAGAGCCAGGCGTAAAGATCCAGGACATGGGCGTCCACGCTGGGTTCGCCTTGCCAGGCAGGCATCGTGACCGGCACGTCCTTGCGCTGCATGATCAGATCGACCGCGACCTCCCGCGCGCTGCTGTCGCTTCGGGCCTGCGGCGTCTGCTGGTTCCAGTCGTAGCGCTGCAGCACCAGACTCACAAACTGGCGCGGGCCCATTTCCCGGACGACAGGCAGCAAATCCGGCGCTTTGGCCGTGCCGGTTGCCGCAGTCCCATGGCAGCGCGCGCACTTGTCCTGGAACACGCGCCATCCGGTATAGACGGAACCGGAGGGATTCGTGAGCTGGCCAGCTTCCTTGGCGGGCTGCAGATTCTCAAATTCCACACTGCAACCGGCCAGCAGCAGGACCGACACAAAGGCACCGACGTACAACAGGCTGCGGCGCGCCGGTGGCATGGGGTTCAAGGGCTGTTTCAGCGAAAAAATAGAGAATCTTGTCATTTGAATCACCTTCCATGAAGCCGGCAGCATGCCGCAATTCCCGAGGATTGCACGGAACAACGTCCCCGTGCTGCATTCCATTGTGGACACCGGCGGATGCCGTTGACTTGCCGCAGATCAAGGCATGCCGCTGTCTGCACCGGTTCCAGACGCAGTTCACCTGTCGCGGGGACGTTCTGGCGCGATGGGTGATATCGGGCCTGGCGCACAGCCTGCGAGAATCAAGCAACATCCCCCAACATCAAGGAACCTCCAAAATGGGCGCGCAGTGGAAAGCAAAAGGCAAGGAACTGGCGGCAAATGCCAAGGGCAAGCTGTTTGGCCGCCTGGCCAAGGACATCATGGTCGCGGCGCGCAACGGGGCCGACCCGGCCTCCAATTCTCGGCTGCGCCTGGTCGTGGAACAGGCGCGCAAGGTGTCCATGCCCAAGGAAACGCTGGATCGGGCGATCAAGAAGGGCGCCGGTCTCACCGGGGAGGTGGTGCATTTCGAGCACGTGATGTACGAAGGCTTTGCCCCGCACCGGGTGGCGGTGATGGTGGAGTGCCTCACAGACAACGTGAACCGTACCGCGCCAGAGATGCGCGTGCTGTTCCGCAAGGGGCAACTGGGCACATCCGGATCGGTGGCCTGGGATTTTGACCACGTGGGCCTGATCGAGGCGGAGCCAGTGACCCAGGGCACTGACCCTGAAGTGGCCGCCATTGAGGCCGGCGCGCAAGACCTGGAGCCGGGCGACGCCGAGGGCAGCACGCTGTTCATCACCAGCGCGACGGACCTTGATCTGGTCAGCCGGGCCCTCCCGGCGCAAGGCTTTTCAGTGCTGTCGGCCAGGCTGGGCTACCGGCCCAAGAACCCGATCGACCCGGCGAGCCTGAGCGCCGCCGATCTGGAGGAAGTGGAGTCCTTTCTCGCCGCCATTGATGCGAACGACGACGTGCAGAATGTGTTTGTCAGCCTGGCCGGCTAGCGGATCGCAGGCGCGCTGGCCATGAATTACTGGCTGATGAAGTCCGAGCCCGGGGAATGCTCGGTGGACGACGCGCTGGCGGCGCCCAACGCCACCGTGCCCTGGGTCGGCGTGCGCAACTACCAGGCGCGCAACTTCATGCGCGACGCCATGCGCGTGGACGACGGCGTGCTGTTCTACCACTCCAGTTGCGCCGAACCCGGCATCGTCGGCATCGCGCGAGTGGCCTCGCCACCCTACCCCGACCCGACCCAGTTCGACCCGGGATCACCTTACTTCGATCCGGGCTCAAAGACTGAATCGTCGCGCTGGCTGCTGGTCGATGTCCAGGTGTTGCGCAAAACCCGCAATCTGGGCCTGCCCGAGCTCCGCGGCAACGCCGACCTGCAGGACTTGCTGGTGCTGCGCAAGGGCAACCGGCTGTCCATCACGCCCATCGAGCCTCGGCACTGGCAATTGATCGTCAAACTGCTGGGCAGCACCCCGGCAAGCGCAGCATGAAACCTCGCAACCGAAAGATCATCATGAGCCTGATTGCCATCGTGGTGCTGGCGCCTGCCCTGCTGATCGGGGCGGCACAGCTTGGCGCCCTCTCGGGCTCACAACCGGGCGACCTGGGTGTGAAAGCCGGCCGGCTCAAGCCACCCTCGTCCACGCCCAACAGCGTGAGCAGCCAGGCCGCGCTCTGGCCGGACACCCCTCCGGCCCGCTACGCCGAGATCGAGCCGCTGCGCTATCCAGGCGACGGCCGTGCAGCGATGCGCAAGCTGGCGGCGATCCTGCCTGCCATGGAACGCACCGTGCTGGTCACCGACGAGCCCGCCTATCTTTATGCGCAGTCCACCACGAAGCTGATGCGCTTCACTGACGATGTGGAGTTCTATCTGGATGAAGGGGCGGGCTTGATCCACGTTCGTTCCGCCAGCCGCATCGGCCACGGCGACCGGGGCGTGAACCGGGCCCGGGTGGAATCGATTCGCGCCTTGTTCAATGCCTCGGTGGCCGTCGCGCCCCAGGCGCTTTCGAGCGGTTCGCCTGCCAACTGAATCACCTGTTTTGAGAACATAAACCGACCATTCGACGACGGGAAAAGGCAGTTTTCATTCAATTTCTGGCGCGATGGCCGTGGCGTAGTCGTACAAGGCGCCCAATATCGCCTCGCCGCGGTCGTCCGCAGCCTCCGACAGCGTGTCGATCTCGCCGAACAGTTGCTCCACGGTGCGGGCGCCGCCCGCGCCTTCGAGCAGGCGCGCAGCCCGGTGTGCATCCCAGCGCTGGACTTCTTCGGGCGTGAGCGTGGCGGGAAAGTTGCGTGCGCGATAGCGAAACACGATCTCCTCCAGCCGCGCGTCGTCAAAGCTGCTGCGCGCCGTTGACAGCTGCGCCGGCGACAAGGCACGCAACTGGTTCAGTCGGCGCCGGTCGCCGTTGCCGATGAAGCCGCCATACAGGTCCTGCTCGACGTCGATCAGCCCCTCGCCGGTGTCTGCGGGCCGGCGGAACACCTCGTTCCAGATGGCGCTCATGTCGGGCAGGTCTCGGGCCACCGCGGCAAATTGCAGCGCCTGATCCACATCGATGCCCCAGTGTGCGGCCATCGCTGGCGACAGGGTTTTCAGGTTGCCTATCACCATGGGTGACTTGTTCAGGTGGATAGTCTTGACAGGCAGGCGCGTCAGACCCACAGGCAGATCGGAAGCGCGGGTGAACAGGCGCAGGCGCAGGATGTCGGCATTCAGCGTGGCCAATTCGGCCGGATCGTGCGCCAGATCCCAGGCGATCAGCTCGTTCTTGTTGGTCGGGTGGCTGGCCAGCGGCCACATGACGGCCAGGCAGCCGCGCTCCCCCGGGAACATGCCCGAGATGTGCAGGAACGGTTTGGCGTGCTGCGGCGTGGTGGGCAGGCCCAGTTCGGCCGCAACACGGTCCTTTTTGTGCAGCGCCAGGCAGAAATCGAACAGCTTGGGCTGCCGGTCACGAATCAGCCGCGCCAGCGCGATGGTGGCGCGCACGTCCGACAAGGCATCGTGCGCGGCCTCGTGCACCAGACCATTGACCTTCGACAGGTGTTCCAGCTTGAAGCTGGGAGAACCATCCTCTTTTTTGGGCCAGTGGACGCCCTCGGGCCGCAGCGCGTAGGCGGTCCGCGCCACGTCCAGGATGTCCCAGCGGCCGCAGTCGTTCTGCCACTCGCGCGCGTAGGGGTCGATCAGATTGCGCCAGAACATGAAGCGTGTGATCTCGTCGTCGAAACGAATGGTGTTGTAGCCCACGCCGATGGTGCCGGGCTGCGAAAAGGCGGTTTCGATCCGGGCCGCGAATTCATTTTCAGGCACGCCAAGCTCCAGGCACTTCTGGGGTGTGATGCCGGTGATCAGGCAAGAGGCAGGGTCCGGCAGGTAGTCGGGTGCGGGCTGGCAGTACAGCATCAGCGGCTCGCCGATCTCGTTCAGTTCAGCGTCGGTTCGGATGGCGGCGAACTGCGCCGGCCGGTCATGGCGGACGTTGGCGCCAAAGGTTTCATAGTCGTGCCAGAGAAAGGTGTGCGGGCCAGTGGGGGATGGGGGTCGTGCGGTCATGGGCGTGGAGGTTTGCGCCGTCACTGTAGCCGCAAAACAGGCCTTCGGAGGCAAAATATCAACAAAATAGGGGCTATCCCAGCGTCGAATGGTCGTAGTTCGCTATTATTTTTGAAATAACCCGGTACGACTGGAGAAAAAAAGGCCGGGAGCTGAGCGCTACCGACCTTTTTCTCAGGGGCGCTGAGGCGCCTCTTTCGCGACTCAGTCCGCCGTTGCCTGTTCCGGCTCCGCCGGCTCTGCGCGGGACGCCTTGCCCTCTTTCTTCGGCAGGGGATGGATATCGAGAAGCACCTCTTCCTTGTCGTCGATGTCCACCGTCAGGCGGCCGCCCTCGGTCAGGCGGCCAAAAAGCAGTTCGTCGGCCAGCGCACGGCGGATGGTGTCCTGGATCAGGCGCTGCATCGGGCGCGCGCCCATCAGCGGATCGAAGCCCTTCTTCGCCAGGTGCTTGCGCAGCTTGTCGGTGAAGGTGACGTCGACCTTCTTCTCGGCGAGCTGGGTCTCCAGCTGCAGCAGGAATTTGTCCACCACGCGCATGATGACAACTTCGTCGAGGGCCTTGAAGCTGACCGTGGCGTCGAGCCGGTTGCGGAACTCGGGCGTGAACAGTCGTTTGATGTCGGCCATCTCGTCGCCCGCCACACGCGGGTTGGTGAAGCCGATGGTCGCCTTGTTCATGGTCTCGGCGCCCGCGTTCGTCGTCATGATGATGATGATGTTGCGGAAGTCGGCCTTGCGTCCGTTGTTGTCGGTCAGCGTGCCATGGTCCATGACCTGCAGCAGCACGTTGAAGATGTCCGGGTGCGCCTTCTCGATCTCGTCGAGCAGCAGCACCGCGTGCGGCTTCTTGGTCACCGCCTCGGTCAGCAGGCCACCCTGGTCGAATCCGACGTAACCGGGAGGTGCCCCGATCAGGCGGCTCACCGCATGGCGCTCCATGTACTCCGACATGTCGAAGCGCATCAGCTCGATGCCCATGATGTAGGCCAGCTGCTTGGCCGCCTCGGTCTTGCCCACGCCGGTGGGGCCGGAGAACAGAAAGGAGCCGATCGGCTTGTCAGCGCGGCCCAGGCCGGAACGCGCCATCTTCACGGCGCCGGCCAGCACTTCGAGCGCCTTGTCCTGCCCGAACACCACGCTCTTGAGGTCACGCTCCAGCGTCTGCAGCTTGCCGCGGTCGTCGTTGGACACGTTGGCCGGCGGAATGCGGGCGATCTTGGCCACGATTTCCTCGATCTCGGCCTTGCCGATTGTTTTCTTGCGCTTCGATGGCACCAGGATGCGCTGGGCGGCACCGGCCTCGTCAATCACGTCGATGGCCTTGTCAGGCAGATGGCGGTCGTTGATGTACTTGGCGCTCAATTCAGCGGCCGCCTGCAGCGCCGCATTGGCGTACTTCACGCTGTGGTGCTCCTCGAAGCGCGATTTCAGGCCCTTGAGGATCTCGATCGTCTCGGGCACAGTCGGCTCGACCACATCGACCTTCTGGAAGCGGCGCGACAGCGCGGCGTCTTTTTCAAAAATGCCGCGGTACTCGGTGAACGTCGTCGCCCCGATGCATTTGAGCGCGCCCGAACTCAGGGCAGGCTTCAGCAGGTTGGACGCGTCGAGCGTGCCGCCCGATGCCGCGCCGGCACCAATGAGCGTGTGGATCTCGTCGATGAAAAGGATCGCGTTGGGCTTGTCCTTGAGCGACTTGAGCACACCCTTTAGGCGTTGCTCGAAATCCCCGCGGTACTTGGTGCCCGCCAGTAGCGCGCCCATGTCCAGCGAATAGACACTGGATTCGGCCAGGATTTCCGGCACGTCCTTCTGCGTGATGCGCCAGGCCAGGCCCTCGGCAATCGCCGTCTTTCCGACGCCGGCCTCGCCGACCAGCAACGGATTGTTCTTGCGGCGGCGGCACAGAATCTGGATCACCCGCTCGACCTCGTACTCGCGCCCGATCAGCGGGTCGATCTTGCCGTCTTTGGCGAGCTGGTTCAGGTTCTGGGTGAACTGCTCCAGCGGCGAGGCTTTCTCGTTCTTCTCGCCGCCGCCCTCTTCGCCCTCGCCGCCGGATGGGGCATCAGCCCCCTTGGCGGGCTCGGGTGGGTCGCTCTTCTTGATGCCGTGCGCGATGAAGTTCACCACGTCGAGCCGGGTCACGCCTTGCTGGTGCAGGTAGTAAACAGCGTGCGAGTCTTTCTCGCCGAAGATCGCCACCAGCACGTTGGCACCGGTGACCTCCTTCTTCCCGTTGCCGGTCGACTGAACGTGCATGATGGCGCGCTGGATCACTCGCTGGAAGCCCAGCGTCGGCTGGGTGTCCACGTCATCCGTCCCGGCCACCTGCGGCGTGTTGTCCTTGATGAAGTTGGTCAGGGACTTGCGCAGATCATCGACGTTGGCCGAACAAGCCCGCAACACCTCGGCGGCGCTGGGGTTGTCGAGCAAGGCGAGCAGCAGGTGCTCCACGGTGATGAATTCGTGGCGTTGCTGGCGCGCCTCCACGAAAGCCATGTGCAAGCTGACTTCCAATTCCTGGGCAATCATGAGATTTCCTTTTGCCTTGCTAAAAAAAGTGATGTCCTGTCATGTCGGGGGTGAAACCGTTTATTCAACAGGCTCGCTGACACATTGCAACGGATGACCGTGCTGTTTCGCTGCATCCAGCACCTGATCGACCTTGGTCGCGGCCACATCCTTCGAATAGACGCCGCAGACGCCTTTGCCGTCCAGGTGGATCTTGAGCATGATCTGGGTGGCTGTTTCACGGTCCTTGCTGAAAAACTCCTGGATCACCATCACCACGAACTCCATCGGGGTGAAGTCGTCATTGAGCATCGCGACCTGGTACATCTGGGGCGGCTTGACCCTCTGGGTGCGCCGCTCCAGCACCACCGAATTGCCGCCCTCCCCCTCGCGCACGGGCGTCGTCGGCGCGGTCGGAATGGAAGGTTTTTTGGTTGCCATGATTTCATTCTATCGAGCCGGACGGCCCGCGACTATTTCGGGGGAATAGCAACACTTCGCAACATCTTGGACGCATCTGCCGGCGTCGAGCCAAAACGACAAAAAGCCCGGTTTCCCGGGCTTTTTGACAATCGATCAAAGTCTGGCGCCGCCTCGATTGCGGCGGGCTGCCGCGTCAGAATCACATGTTGTCGATCATGACCTGACCAAACCCCGAACAGCTGACCTGGGTAGCCCCGTCCATCAGGCGGGCAAAGTCGTAGGTCACCTTTTTGCTGGCGATGGATTTCTCCATCGAGCTGATGATCAGGTCGGCGGCCTCGACCCAGCCCATGTGGCGCAGCATCATTTCAGCGGACAGAATCTCCGAGCCCGGGTTTACGTAGTCCTTGCCGGCGTATTTCGGTGCCGTGCCATGCGTGGCTTCGAAACAGGCGACCGTATCCGACAGGTTGGCGCCCGGTGCAATGCCGATGCCGCCGACCTGCGCGGCCAGCGCGTCGGAGATGTAGTCGCCGTTGAGGTTCAGCGTGGCAATCACGCTGTACTCGGCCGGGCGCAGCAGGATCTGCTGCAGGAAAGCGTCGGCAATGCTGTCCTTGACGATGATTTCCTTGCCCGTTTTCGGGTTCTTGAACTTGCACCATGGCCCGCCGTCGATCAATTCCGCGCCGAACTCCTTTTGCGCCAGGCCATAAGCCCAGTCGCGGAAGCCACCTTCGGTGTATTTCATGATGTTGCCCTTGTGAACAATGGTCACGCTGGGCTTGTCGTTGTCGATGGCGTACTGGATCGCCTTGCGCACCAGGCGCTCGGTGCCTTCGATGGAGACAGGCTTGATGCCGATACCCGAGGTGTTCGGGAAGCGGATCTTTTTGACGCCCATCTCATCGATCAGGAACTTGATGAGTTTCTTGGCCTTGTCCGACTGGGCTTCAAACTCGACGCCCGCGTAAATGTCTTCGGAATTCTCGCGGAAGATCACCATATGGGTCTTTTCCGGCTCTTTCACGGGGGAAGGCACACCCTTGAAATACTGGATCGGGCGCAGGCAGACATACAGGTCGAGTTCCTGGCGCAGTGCCACGTTCAGCGAGCGGATGCCGCCGCCCACAGGCGTGGTCAGCGGACCTTTGATGGAGACGACGTACTCGCGCAGGGCCGCCAGGGTTTCTTCTGGCAGCCAGACGTCCGGCCCATAGATCTTGGTAGATTTTTCGCCGGCGTAGACTTCCATCCAGTGGACTTTGCGTTTCCCGGCGTACGCCTTGGCGACGGCAGCGTCCACCACCTTCAGCATCACGGGCGTGATGTCAAAACCGGTGCCGTCACCTTCGATAAAAGGAATGACCGGCTGATCCGGCACGTTGAGCGACATGTCGGCGTTGACGGTGATCTTCTGGCCCTCGGCGGGCACCTTGATGTGTTGGTACATGGAAAAAACGTCTCCGGATTGGACTGAATTGCCTAAATTAGCGCGGGCTAGGTAGAACCCACCCGAATTTTACGCGCAAGAAAATTACGGAATGCTGTCAACCAACGGTCATTCGCCCCCGTTACGGATGGGTCTTCCCAGAAATGGGGGGAAAACCTAGAAATCAACTCCATTCAAGGAAACTGAAATGAACAAAGTACTCGCCGCCCTGATCGCTGGTCTGTTCGCCGCTGGCGCTTTCGCGCAAGCCGCTGCTCCTGCTGCCGCACCTGCTGCTGTTGCCGCACCTGCTGCTGCTCCTGCTGCCAAGGCCGCTCCTGCTGCCGAAGCCAAGCCTGCTGCGGATGCCAAGTCTGACAAAGCTGCCGCTCCCAAGAAAGAAAAGAAAGAAAAGAAAGCCAAGTCGACCAAGTCGACTGATGCCAAGGCTGCCGCTCCCGCAGCTGACGCCAAGAAGTAATTCTTCGGTGACCTTGCGTCAAAATGCCCGCTTCGGCGGGCATTTTTTATGGGTGTCCCAAACTGGCTGAATTGATCCGGAGTCCCTCTTCATGAATGAGAAACCCCAGAATGCCAAGCGCCTGAGCGCGCCTGTGCTACCGGCCCTTGCGCTGACAGTGGCCCTGTGCGGCACCGCATGCGCGCAGGAAGCGCCGCAGATGAATCTTGGGCGAACACAGCTAACTGCTGGCATGCATCTGATTGACGCGCAGGTCGCGCAGACCGCCCAGCAGCGGCAGATCGGCCTGATGCACCGCCGTGAAATGCCCCAGCACGAAGGCATGCTGTTCATCTTCGAACAGCCCGCGACCCAGTGTTTCTGGATGAAAAACACGCTGCTGCCGCTGACGGCAGCGTTCGTCGCCGACGATGGCACCATCGTGAATCTCGTCGACATGAAGCCGCAGACCGAGGACTCCCACTGCTCTACGAAGCCGGTGCGCTATGTACTGGAAATGAACCAGGGCTGGTTCGCCAGGAAGAACCTCAAGGCCGGGACCAAACTGGGCGGAGCACCCTTCGGCACCCGATAGCGTCTCGCCCTGCTGACGCCTGGACGCTATTCATTTCATAGCTGCAAATGACCCGTTGACGCTGGCATGGTGCCGTTTTTCCTGAGAAACAAAAAAGCCGGCTCCAGGCCGGCTTTTTCTCAGGGTCGCAACGCGGATCAGGAGAAATTCGCCTCCGCAAAGCTCCAGTTCACTAGTTTGTCGAGGAAAGTCTCGACAAACTTCGGACGCATGTTGCGGTAGTCGATGTAATAGGCGTGCTCCCAGACGTCCACCGTCAGCAGCGCCTTGTCGGCGGTGGTCAGCGGGGTGCCCGCAGCGCCCATGTTGACAATGTCCACCGAGCCATCGGGCTTCTTGACCAGCCAGGTCCAGCCTGAGCCGAAGTTGCCCACGGCCGACTTCACGAAAGCTTCCTTGAAGGCGGCGTAGCTGCCCCATTTGGCGTTGATGGCCGCAGCCAGCGCGCCGGAAGGCTCGCCGCCGCCGTTGGGCTTCATGCAGTTCCAGAAGAAGGTGTGATTCCAGATTTGCGCCGAGTTGTTGTAGACGCCGCCGCTGGAGGTCTTGATGATCTCCTCAAGCGACTTGCTCTCGAACTCGGTGCCCTTTTGAAGGTTGTTCAGGTTGACCACGTAGGCGTTGTGGTGCTTGCCGTGGTGGAACTCCAGCGTCTCCTGGGAGTAATGCGGCGCCAGGGCATCGATGGCGTAAGGCAGTGCGGGCAAGGTGTGTTCCATGGGGGTCCTCGTAAGTTGGGTTTGACGTGAAGGGATTCGGCCAGAGCGCGATTGTAGGAAGTTACAGCAGGCGCCGCTGTGTCACGGCCAGATCAACCGTGCCATCGGCAAGGGTGGCCTGCAGCGCCTGCCCGGGGCGGGTCTGAGCGACGCTGGTGACGGCGCTCCCGCCATCATCGGTCAGCCAGGCGTAGCCGCGCTGCAAGACCAGGCGGGGGTCCAGCGACTGCAGGCGCAGGCCTGCCCGGTCAAGCCGGTCATGCCTGCGAACCATCTGCTGCTCAATTTTCTGGGGAAATTCACTGGAAAGCCTACGCCATTCGGTCGTGAGCCGCTCCATCTTTGAGAGCGTCGCGTAGCGCAGCCGCTGGGCCTGGCGCGCCAGTTGCATCTGCTGCCGGGCCACCAGCGCCGACGGCCGGCCGAGCCGTGACGCGGCGAGGTCGAGTCGCTGGCTTTGCGTGTCCAGCAGGCGCTGACTGGCATCCAGCATGCGGCCATCGATCAGCGCCAGCGCGCCGAGCCAGACATCGCGCGGCTGCGAGACCAGTTCAGCGGCAGCGGTTGGCGTGGGAGCCCGCAGGTCCGCCACGAAATCCGCGATGGTGAAGTCGGTCTCGTGGCCCACGCCACAGACCACGGGCACCGGACTCTGGACCAGCGTCCGGGCGACCTGCTCGTCATTGAAGGACCAGAGGTCTTCCATGGAGCCACCGCCGCGCACGAGCAGGATCACGTCGACCGAGGGTGCACTGCCTGGCGCTGCCGCCTCGCCAGCCCGACCTGTGGGCGTCAACCGGTACAGTGCCGAAAGCGCTCGCACCAGTTCAGCCGGCGCCGCCGCGCCCTGCACCGCCGCTGGTGCCACCACCACCGGGATGTGCGGCACCCGCCGCTGCAGGGCCGTGACGACGTCATGCAACGCAGCCGCCCCCAACGAAGTGACGACCCCGATGGCGCGCGGCATCACCGGCAACGGTCGTTTGCGGTCCGAATCGAAAAGGCCTTCGCCTTCCAGCTTTTCCTTCAGGCGCAAGAACTGCTCGAACAGCGCGCCCTGTCCGGCCCGCTGAAGACTCTCCACGATCAACTGCAAGTCGCCGCGGGCCTCATAGACGCCCAGGCGGCCGCGCAATTCAACCAGATCGCCATCACCCGGCACGAAGTTCAGCAGGCTCGCTGCACGGCGGAACATGGCGCAACGGATCTGGCCGGTTTCGTCCTTGATCGAAAAGTAGCAATGTCCGCTGGAAGCGCGCGAGAAGCCCGAAACCTCGCCGCGCACCGCAACCGGGTTGAATCGCGCATCCAGCGCATCAGCCACGGCGCGGCATAGCGCGCCAACTTGCCAGATTCGTGGCGCCATTGCTGGGTTTTCAGGGCTGGACATCAGTCTCCATGCGCGTGGCAAGCCGTTTGACCGCTGTAACTACTCCACAGGCAGCCCGATTCGCCTGTTGCACGGGCCACATCGCTGATAACGCTGATTTTTTGGTGCAACTCATTGATTTATATGAATTTTTTTCTGCTCAATTTGTGATCAGTTGGCCACAGTCGTGATTTCATGCGGCTTGGGACGCCATGACGCCCCGGTTTCCCACAGAGTTATCCACAGAAATTGTGGACCGCCGTACCGCCCCCCGGTTCACTTCGCAGTACCCCGCGTCACGCGATGGCACTGAGCCATAATCCGTGCATCTGGCGCACGCCGAAAATCCCCGGAGAGACCCTTTTGCTTTCGATCATACAAGCTGCAGGCTGGCCGATCTGGCCCCTCATTGCCTGCTCCGTTCTGGCGCTGGCCCTCATCCTCGAACGTTTTGTGAGCTTGAAGACGGCCCGCGTCGCGCCGCCCAGGCTGCTGGACGAAGCTCTGGCGGTCTCGCGCAATGGCGTTCCCTCCGCCGAGGTGGTGAGCCAGCTCGAACAGAACTCGGCACTGGGCGAGGTGTTGGCCAGCGGGTTTCGCGCGCTGATTGCCAACCCGCGCTGTACCGAGGCCGATCTTCGCGCCAGCATGGAAGGTGCTGGCCGCACCGCGGCGCACCGGCTGGAACGCTATCTGTCGGCCCTGGCCACGATCGCCTCCGCAGCACCCTTGCTGGGCCTGCTGGGCACGGTGATCGGGATGATCGAGATCTTCGGTGCACAAGCCCCCACCGGGGGCGTCACGATGGGTGGCGCCAACCCGGTTCAGCTGGCCCACGGAATCTCGGTCGCGCTGTACAACACCGCCTTCGGGTTGATTGTGGCCATTCCTTCCCTGATTTTCTGGCGCTATTTCCGCGCCCAGGTGGACAGCTATCTGCTGACGATGGAACTGGCTTCAGACCGGTTCGCCAGGCACCTCAACAACTTGAGAAGCAAGTAGGGCTGCCCATGAACTTCCGCTCGAGAGTGAAGGAGGAACCGGAAATCAACCTGATCCCGTTCATCGACGTGCTCCTGGTGGTGCTGATCTTCGTGATGCTCACCACGACCTACAGCAGATTCACGGAAATGCAGTTGACCTTGCCGGTGGCCGACACCCAGGCGCAGCGCGATTATCCGAAAGAGGTCGTGGTGGCCGTCAGCAGTGACGGGCGCTACATGATCAACAAGGTCCCTGTGGAGGGTCGAAGTGTGGAGGTCATGGCCGCGGCGCTGGCGGACGCTGCCAAAGCAGGCAAGGACAGCGTGATCATCATCAGCGCCGACGCCAGCACCGCCCACCAGAGCGTGATCACCGTGATGGAGGCGGCCCGCCGCTCCGGGCTGTCCCAGATCACGTTCGCCACGCAGTCGACGGCGCACGCCGGCGCCAAGTAGGTCCGCGGGCGACCGCGCACCCATGCCGGGCAACTGCCAGTCTTCCTCTCGGCAAAGCCTCCAACAGGCGTGGCTGCACCGTGGCCTGCTGGCCTGGCTGTTATGGCCACTTTCGCTGCTCCTGCGCGGCCTGGTCGCCGTCCGTCGCGCCGGCTACCGCGCAGGCATTCTTCGATCCCATCACCCCGGCGTGCCAGTCATCATCGTCGGCAACGTCGTAGCTGGCGGCGCCGGCAAGACGCCCACGGTCATGGCCGTTCTCCGGCATCTGCAGGCCCGTGGGCGGCGACCGGGGCTGATCTCCAGAGGGTTTGGCCGCGACGGCAATGATTGCCTCGAGGTCGTGCCCGAAACGGAGGCCCGGATCGCCGGCGATGAACCGCTGCTGGTACGTCGGGCCACAGGCGCGCCTGTCTTCGTGGCCGCGCGCCGCATCGATGCCGCACGGGCACTGCTGGCGCGCCATCCGGGCACGGACGTCATCGTGTGTGATGACGGACTGCAACATCTCGCGCTGCAACGGGATATCGAGATCTGCGTGTTTGACGAACGCGGCGCCGGCAACGGCTTGTTGCTGCCAGCGGGCCCGCTGCGCGAACCCTGGCCGCGCGACGTGGACATTGTGCTGAACACTTTTCAGCCCGTCGACGGTCGCCCAGGCATTGCCGGTTTCATGGCCCGTCGCGATCTGGCCGACCAAGCCCAGCGCGCCGACGGCAGCCGGATCAGCCTGGACGGCCTGCGGGGCCGCCGCTTGCTGGCGCTGGCCGGCATCGCGCGGCCTGAGGCGTTTTTCACGATGCTGCAGTCCCTTGGACTGACGCTGGAAGCGACCGAGGCCTTGCCAGATCACTACGATTTCCATAGCTGGAAGCGTCCGGAAGACGCTGGACTAGAGCTTGTTTGCACCGAAAAAGACGCCGCCAAACTCTGGGTGGACCACCCGGATGCTTGGGCGGTGCCGCTGGTCCTTACGCCAGAGCCCGGCTTTTTCAAGGCGCTCGATTTGCGGCTGGACGCGAAGCTATCATCACGGTATGGACACCAAACTTCTTGAACTGCTGGTTTGCCCCGTCACCAAGGGGCCGCTGGACTTCGACCGGGAGAAGCAGGAACTGATCTCGCGCAGTGCGCGTCTGGCCTACCCGGTGCGCGACGGCATCCCCGTGATGCTGGAGAGTGAGGCCCGCACGCTGAGCGACGAAGAACTCGAAGCCCTGCCGGCCCGCACGCCGCTGGTCTGACTCCCGGCATGAACCCGCCCTACGCAACACCGGCCGTGGCTACTGGGGCCGAAGCGCCCGCCTTTACCGTCCTGATCCCGGCGCGCTTGGCCTCCACCCGGCTGCCCGACAAACCACTGGCCGACCTGGGCGGCGCGCCCATGGTGGTGCGAGTGGCCCAGCGCGCCCTGCAAAGCGGCGCGGCGCGCTGCGTGGTCGCCGCGGACAGCCCGGCCATCGTCGCGGCCTGCCGGCAGCACGGCATCGAGGCGGTGCTGACCCGCACCGACCACCCATCGGGCAGTGACCGACTTGCCGAAGCGTGCGCGTTGCTCGGCCTGCCTGAAGACGCCATCGTCGTGAACGTTCAGGGCGATGAGCCGCTGATCGAGCCGTCGCTGATCGACGCTGTAGCCCGCCTTCTGGCCGCAAAGACCGATGCCAGCATGAGCACTGCTGCGCACCGGATCGACAGCGTCGCCGATTTCACCAACCCCAACGTGGTGAAGGTCGTGCTGGACGCGCGGCAGTACGCCCTGTACTTCAGTCGGGCGCCGATTCCGTGGTGGCGCGACGGATTTGCCCAAGGCATCAACGCCCTGCCAAAGCCTGCGCCGTTGCGCCACGTGGGCATTTATGCCTACCGCGTCGGCTTCCTGAGGCAGTTTCCTGGCCTGTCCCAGGCACCCGTGGAAGTTGGCGAGGCACTGGAGCAGTTGCGTGCCTTGTGGCATGGCCACCGCATCGCTGTCCATGTGACGGAACACGCCCCCGGCCCCGGCGTGGACACCCCCGAAGACCTGGCGCGCGTGCGACGGATCTTCGCCGTCTGAAACGAAAGCGGTACCCCATGGGGTTCAGTGCGCAGCAAGTCAGGATGAACCTTGTGCGTGATATTCTCTTAGGTGGAGAGACATCGTGATGCGGCCGTTTGCCGCACCAGCCATGCTGCTGAATTCCCTTTTTTTCTAGGACTTCCATGAGACTGATTCTGCTGGGCGCGCCGGGTGCTGGCAAAGGCACGCAAGCCAACTTCATCTGCCAGAAATATGGCATCCCCCAGATTTCCACGGGCGACATGCTTCGCGCCGCCGTCAAGGCCGGCACCCCGCTGGGCCTGCAGGCCAAGGCGGTGATGGAGTCCGGCGGCCTTGTCAGCGACGATCTGATCATCAACCTGGTGAAGGAGCGCATTGCCCAGGCCGACTGTGCCAATGGCTTCCTGTTTGACGGCTTCCCCCGAACCATTCCCCAGGCCGATGCCATGAAGGCGGCGGGCGTGAAGCTGGACTACGTGCTCGAGATCGACGTCCCCTTCGACGCCATTGTCGAGCGCATGAGCGGGCGGCGCTCCCACCCTGCCAGCGGCCGCATCTACCACGTCAAGTTCAACCCCCCCAAGGCCGAAGGCCGCGATGACCTCACTGGCGAGCCGCTGGTGCAACGCCCAGACGACCAAGAAGAAACCGTCAAGAAGCGCCTGGAGGTGTACAGCGCGCAGACCCGCCCGCTGGTTGACTACTACAGCAGTTGGGCCAAGGCCGATCCTGCCGCCGCACCGAAATACCGCGCCATCAGCGGCACGGGCAGCGTGGATGACATCACGACCCGGGCGCTCACTGCTTTGGCCAGCTGAGGTATCGGGCATTGGTTTCAAGAAAAAGGCCCTCACGGGCCTTTTTTTATCTCACACCGGGCTGGAGCGAAGTCCGTACGCCTGACTGCCCACGAAAAGGTATTCGACGCGCAGGATGGGCTCTCCCTTTTCTTCCTTGAAGATAAAGCCCACCACTGAGATGGCATTCCCCACCTTGATTTCGGCCACGTTCCAGGCATTCATGCGCGTGAGCGGCGCCAGCTCGATCTCCCATCTGCGGTCCTTGCGGTTCGGCACCACGGCCCTGGCAAGGAGCGCCTTGCCAACAACCGGGGCCGACTGCGCAGGAATGGAACGCTGAGCCAGGCCCGCCGGCACCTTCAGCCCTGCAGGCACTTCAAGTTCCAGCTCGGCATGCGGGTTTTGCCATTTGGCTTTGGTCACCCTGCCTTCGAGGTAAATCGGCCGGTCCTGGTCAAAACTGGCCCAACCGTGGTGCGCCCGCGCCAGCAAGGGCAGGCTCAGCGCGGGTGCCGCCAGCGAGGCCAGCACGAGTTCACGTCGATTCATGTTGACTCCTTGTCAGACATAGGCGATCCAGCGACCCAGCGCGATGATCGCCACCCAGATCACACTGGACACAAGCATGAGCATGCGCGCTGTCAGGTCCATCTTCTCGAACGACTGACGGGCATGGAACATGGCCGCATTGGAACCCGCAACGAATAGCAACAGCATCTTCAGGGTAAATGCGCGGTTGGCCAGCAGGTCGCCCGGCTGGGTGGCAAACATGAAGGTACCCGATACCGCAGCCATCGAAAAGCCGATCGCCACCAGCATCAGGCTCAAGCGCGCCAGTTCAGAGACTGGCAGAGCGGCGCCACGACCGAAAACCCGCAATTCCAGCAGAACCAGATTGCCGAGCAGCAGCGCCACACCGATCAGGTGGATCACCTCAAGGGCCGGATAGGCCCACGGCCAGGGAAGCGAAATGCCGGAAACCATCAGTTCAGGCAGTGCGTGCCGTCTGGGCACCCAGTAGCGCCAGAATCATCGCCACTCGCGCCTTGACCGGACTCAGCCCGTTTGAATCGCCAATGAGGTCACCGGGCTTGGGCAAGACCCTGCCTTGCGCACAGCGGGTCGCACGGACCACCTTCACGCCTGCCGCCTGCGCGCGGATCAAGGCCGCTTCAAGATCTTGATGGAGACTGCCATTGCCCGTGCATGCGGCCACCAGACCCTGCACACCATCCCTGACCAGCAGATCGACTGTCGTGCCACTGGCGCCAGCGTAATTCATGACGATTTCAACGCGCGGCCAGGAACCTGACTTCACTATGTTTTCAATAGCAGGCTGTGGCCATTTCTCGAGGGATAGGTCGTCTTTTCGAACATGATTGACCCAGCGCACCGAGTTTTCCTCCACAAAGCCCAGCGGACCCGAATCACCGGAACCAAACGCGTCGAGACGGTAAGGGTGGTCCTTGCGGACATCGCGCGCACTGTGCACAACCCCGGCACAGACCGCGACAACGCCCTGTGCGCCGGGGTCAAGCGCGACGGCAACAGCGTCAAGAATGTTTTGCGGCCCATCGGGCGCCAGCGCCGTCGCCGGACGCATCGCACAAGTGAGAACCACCGGCTTGCCCGGCTGCAACACGGACTGGAGGAACCAGGCTGTTTCCTCCAGCGTATCGGTTCCGTGAGTGATGACGATGCCTTGCACGCTGGCGTCCGCGAGCCAGTGGGCGCATCGAGCGGCCAGTCTTTGCCACAGGCCAAAGCTCATGTCCTTGCTGTCAACCTGATCGACCTGCTCGGTCAACAGCTCGCGTCCGCGCAAGGCGGCAGGCAAGGCCTCGATAGCCCCCAGCAACTGCGCCACGCCCACCTGGGCCGCGCTGTAGCCGATATTGTCCCCCACCTTCGTCGAGGTTCCAGCAACGGTGCCACCTGTACCCAAAATCACGATCTTCGAGTTGTCCGCTAGGGCCATGACTTGCAAACTTTCCAAAACTGTTTAAAAATACAGCTACTGTCTATCCAGCCAGTATGCAGTCCCCGGCACGATCCCAAGGAGTCGCCATGATCGACATTTCACCGTTTCCCGCCAAGCTTACCGCCCGGCAGCAACAGATTCTGGATCTGATCCAGAGTGCCATTGCCCGCACCGGCGCGCCGCCCACGCGCGCAGAAATCGCCACTGAACTGGGCTTCAAGTCGGCCAATGCCGCCGAAGAGCACCTGCAAGCGCTGGCACGCAAAGGCGTTATCGAACTGGTCAGCGGCACTTCACGCGGCATCCGGCTGAAAAGTGATGCGCTGCGATCCATCAACGAGTCGCGCATGAAGCAGTTTTCGCTTCCGCTGCCCAGCCTGGCCCAACTGGCACTGCCCCTGATCGGGCGTGTTGCCGCCGGCTCCCCGATTCTCGCGCAGGAACACGTGGACCAGACCTATTACGTCGAAAACAGCCTGTTTCAGCGCAAGCCCGACTACCTGCTCAAGGTGCGCGGCATGTCCATGCGTGATGCAGGCATCATGGACGGCGACTTGCTGGCCGTGCAGGCCACCAAGGATGCGAAAAATGGCCAGATCGTCGTCGCGCGCCTGGGAGATGAGGTCACAGTCAAACGCTTCCGGCGCAACAAGCACCTGATCGAGTTGCATGCCGAGAACCCCGACTACCCCACCATCGTGGTGGAGCCGGGCGAGCCCTTTGAGATTGAGGGCCTGGCCGTCGGATTGATCCGCAACACGATGCTGATGTGACTGCCGCCAATTGATCCCGTGCGCTGCGGCAGGTGGCGGGCGTTTGGCAACCTTGTTTTGTCATAACCCTGTTGTGGCGCATCCTTTTTCAATCCTGCCTGTGTTCGACCTCCAACCCTTGAAAGGTTTCACATGGGAATCGCCCTTTTCACCCTCTCGTCACTTCTGACGCCCCTGCAGGAGCTTGTAACCCGGCTGGTGCCATTCAATTCTCGGCCCGCCGCGAAAGCACCTCCCCGCGCCGTTTGCGGGCCCGGATCGCCCCCCTGCACAGTGCGGATGCCATTGAAGAAAAACAGTAGTGTGCAGCCTCGCCGCGCACTGCCGTTGCGCGTGGTGCGCACGATTGATTCAGGGATGCCGGTCGGAAGTACCGGCCGGATGATGATCTCCGGCCGGATGGCCGATGTTTGCGCTGAACTGGATCGACTCGCAGCGATGGAAGCCAGGATGTAATTCTGAACCGCGCAAGGCCTCCATCTGTATCGGGGGCAGGGCCGCGATATTTTCTTTCACGGGCCTGTACTTGAGCCGCAAGACAGGGTGCCGCCCTGCGCGGCCCGGCTGGCAGAGGGCACAATGGCGGGATGAACATTGTGATTCTCGACGACTATCAGGACGCCGTGCGCAAACTTGACTGCGCGACACGGCTGGATGCCTTTCCCGCCAAGGTCTATACCAACACTGTCAAGGGCATCGGTCAACTGTCTGTCCGGCTGAAAGACGCCGATGTCATCGTGCTGATCCGCGAGCGTACGCACATTACCCGCCAGCTGATTGAAAAATTACCCCGCGTCAAGCTGATTGTCCAGACCGGGCGGATCGGCAGCCATGTCGACGTATCGGCCTGCACCGAACGTGGCATTGCGGTGGCCGAAGGAACTGGCTCCCCGGTTGCACCGGCTGAATTGACCTGGGCGCTCATCATGGCGGCAATGCGGCGCCTTCCGCAATACATCGGCAATCTGAAACATGGCGCGTGGCAGCAGTCAGGCTTGAAGTCGGCGTCGATGCCCCCGAACTTCTCGTTAGGTACGGTTCTCAAGGGAAAGACGCTGGGCATCTGGGGCTATGGCAAGGTCGGCCAGATTGTGGCCGGGTATGGCAAGGCCTTCGGCATGCATGTGATGATCTGGGGCAGCGCGGCTTCGCGCGCGAAGGCTGCTGGCGATGGATTTGTGCCGGCAGGCACACGCGAGGCGTTTTTCGAGCAATCCGATGTGTTGTCCCTGCACCTGCGCCTGAACGAGGCAACCCAGGGCATCGTCAACCTGGACGACCTCTCGCGCATGAAGCCCACGGCACTTTTCGTCAACACTTCGCGGGCCGAGCTGCTTCAGCCCGACGTCCTCATCAGCGCGCTCAACCGGGGCAATCCCGGCTTGGCGGCCGTGGACGTGTTTGAAACAGAACCCATTCTGCAGGGCCACGCCCTGTTGCGGCTGGAAAGCTGCATTTGTACCCCGCACATCGGCTATGTCGAGCGCGACAGCTACGAGATGTATTTCGGCGCGGCCTTTGACAATGTAGTGAACTTCATCAGGGGCACCCCAACTAATATCGTTAACCCGGGCGCACTGCAGGTCCGCCGCTGACATGGCCCGACAGCGCCTGCCGGCGGTGTTGTGGCCCCTGATGTTTGGCAACGTGGTGATCGGCACCGGCGTCATGGTGGTTCCGGGCACGCTCAACGAAATCAGCGAATCACTGCAGATTTCGCCTGCAACCGCAGGGCAGCTGATCTCGGCCGCGGCCTTGGTGATGTGCCTGGGTGCGCCCCTTTTCGCTGCGATGGTCGCAGGATGGGACCGGAGAAGGCTGTTGGCGTCCTGCCTGCTCTGGTATGGGGTGATGCACCTCGCATCCGCGATCGCTCCCGACTTCAGGGTGCTTCTGGCCTTGCGGATTTTCGCTGTCGTGTCCCCGGCGATCTTCACGCCGCAAGCCGCAGCCTGCATCGGCCATCTGGTTCCAGCGTCGCACCGCGGCAGAGCCATCACCTTCGTTTTCCTGGGTTGGTCCGTCGCCTCGGTTCTCGGCATGCCGCTCAGCGCATTGATCGGCGGCCTGTTCGGATGGCGAGCAGCCTTCGTCCTGGTCGGTGTATTGTCCTTCGCGAGCGCTGCATGGGTCTGGCGCACCCTGCCCGACGGGGTCAAGCCACCGGCCTTGTCCTGGTCGTCATGGCGCCAGACGCTTCAGTCCCGCCCGCTGATGCTGTGCATCCTGGTCACGGTGCTGTATGCAGCAGGCCAGTTCGTCCTTTTTTCCTACTTTGCCCCCTATTTCAAGCACCGCCTGGGCGTCACACCGCTTGAGCTGAGCCTGCTTTTTGCCTGGTTTGGCATCTTCGGTTTTGCCGGCAACATGCTGATGTCACGCCACATCGACCGAATCGGCGCCTCACGTGCAGTCGGCGTCGGCATCGCCAGCATGGCACTGAGCCTGGGACTGTGGCCGCTGGGAAGCACCCTTGTCTTGGCAGCTCTGGTGTCCGTCCCCTGGGCACTGGGCTGCTTTTCGTCGAATTCGGCGCAACAGGCCCGCTTGCTGGGAATCGCTCCTGCCCTTGCATCGGCCTCTATTGCGCTGAACACGTCCGCGATGTACGCCGGACAGGCCTTCGGGGCTGCCGGCGGAGGCTGGCTGATTGCCCAAGGCCAGATGGAACAGCTGAACTGGTACGGACTGGCGGGCCTGCTGGCCGCATTGTGTGTCAGCTGGCTTGCGACAACTGCAAACAGCGCCAAGCCCCCTGAAACACAATGAACTCAGGGCTTGCGCTTTGAGGCAGCGTGCGCCTGGGTCGCCAAATCGAAGAGATCGAAATCCGGTACGGCCGGCTTGGCTCCACCCTTTTCAACTGGCGCAGAAGTCGCCGGCGCCTCATAAAATTCGCTGGGGAATTCGGACAAATCAATGTCCACCTCGACATCCCGAGACGACAAAACACCCGGGGTTGACGATTCCGAACCGTCACCAGGCATTGGGCTGACAGGTAACGGCTGCATGGAGGTTGCCTGAAACCTCAGACGCTCCAGATCAGCCCAGGTCGAGCCATGCGAGCTTTCAGGCGTTGCCAAACCGGAGCGCGCGGCGTCATATGCTGACCCGCCGCGCTGCCCTTTCACGATGTCTTTCGCGACCACGTACAGCATCAGGAGTTCGTCGTATGCCTCCAGGTCGAACGCGTGGTTGCCCTGCCCGGGCTTGCGGAAAATGGACTCCTCGATGAACTCAAGTACTTCTTCGGTGGGCCAGAGCGAAACAATTCGGGGCATTACCGATTCATAGGTGGTCAAGCCCTTCGTTTGCTTGCCAAAGGCGGCAAACTCCGGAACTTCAGAGTTGAATGCCGCATTGAACTCCTTGCGCACCAGCTCATAGTCCTTCTTGCGCCCCTGCATATGGAACACCTTGAGAAGATCCAGGTACGCCAATGCACTCGTTTCAACGTTGTCTGAGATATGGTTCCGCAGGGTCGCAATGGCCTGCTCGTATTGCCCCAGAGACAGGAAGAAATCCGCTTGCTGCTGGACGTCCAGAAGTTCCTCCACCTTGACCGCCCGACCGCCACCCGACAGACTGCCCTGGAAATCTGCACCCCTCGGCGGTGTCGCTGCGGCACGTGCGTCAAGCTTGCGCAAAACAGGCTCCGGGATGACATCTGGCACCGAGCTGGCGCTCAGATCGACATCCAGATCAACGCTGGACCGTCCCGTCGCCACCACCGGCTCTGGCGCCATCGCCGAAGCATCCTTGAATTCTTCGTCCCCAATACCCCACCACTGTGGCTTGGACTGCCGGCGGCCTCGGCTCCACAGATACGCTGCGGCACCCAAGGCCAGCACCAGTGCAGCCAGCAGGCCATAAACGAGCGCGTTCTGATAGCGCTCCGCCTGCGCCGTCTGCAAACGGGCCTTGAGATCTGCGATGGCGGTTTCGTTCTTCTGGTTCTGCAGCCGCATGGCGGTGACATCTGTCTGAAGCGCCAGCATGCGTTGTTCGTCTCTCATGACCGAGTCAGGCGTCGCGTTGAGCGCACGCCAAAGGGCCGCTGCTTCCACGCGCCGGGAGCCGGTCTCCTGGGGAGCCGTCAGCAGTTCTGTTGACGCCCGCAACACTGGATCGCGCGCGATCAAGATCTCGGCGGGATCGAGTTTCAGGCGAGGCTTTCCAGCCGAAGTCGGTGGCTCCTGGCTACGCACGACACTTCGCGCCGGCGCTTTGGCCTCTGCCCGGCGGGACTCGGCAGGGGCAGCCGCCTTGGCTGCCACCGGGGGCTTTTCTTTTGTGGCCCTGACCCGCTCGGTTCGGCTCACAGGCGGCATTGCACCCGGAATCACTCCACCTTCGCCATCGCCTGCCGTCGCCGGATAGGGACGGCCCGCCGGCTCAACTGCAGCACGTGCGCTGGCCACAGGCACTTCCACGACGCTTTGACCAGGCAACTCAGAAAGCAAGACATAGCGACGCGTCAAGCCTTGCTTGCAACCCGCCTTCAGTGAAACGGTGACGACCGGCTCGTCCACGAGCGCCGACGACCGGATACGGACCGTCGCTTCCTCTGCGGAAGTACCACGCTCCGAGGTCACTTGCACTTGACCGGCTTCCACGCGACGGTCCGCATAGAAGACTTCGGCAACGGCGCACAGCGCCGCGGCGTCATCGGTAGGGTCCAGCTTGACCTGGACGCTGAGGTCAAGGGGGCGGCCAATCAAGGCCATACCCTTGGCCCGTTCAAGACTCATGGCGTCGCAATTCAATGCCGACGCCAGAACAAGGCCTCCGGCCACGATATGTCTTAAGTTCACAGCTTGCTTCATTTGAATCGGGATTTTGGCACAGTTGTATCCTGCAGTAACACACTGAACCATAATCAAATCATGAAAGAAGTCACATTTTCGACAATTGCCGTCATCGGCGCCGGCGCCATGGGGCGAGGAATCGCGCAAATCGCTGCCCAGGCTGGCAGCAGAGTCAAGATTTTTGACACCCAGCCCGAGACTCTGGCCTCCGCCCGCGAAGCCGTGTTCTCGCAGTGGGACAGACTCGAAGAAAAAGGCCGTTTGAGCCCGGAGTCCGTCGTGGACAACAAAGCCCGCCTGACGCTGGCCGATCATCTGTCCATGTTGCACGACTGCGACCTCGTCGTCGAGGCCATCGTTGAGCGCCTGGACGTCAAGAAAACCCTGTTTGCAGAGCTGGAGGCCATCGTCGGTCCGGACACGGTGCTGGTCACCAACACATCCTCGCTTTCCGTCACTGCGATCGCCGCGGAGCTGAAGCGGCCCGGCCGGTTTGCCGGCTACCACTTCTTCAACCCTGTTCCATTGATGAAGGTCGTCGAGGTCATCGCGGGTCTCAAGACCGATCCGGCCGCTTGCGATGGACTGACGCGCTACGCCCGCCAGATGGGACACACGCCGGTACAGGCGCAAGACACGCCCGGCTTCATCGTCAACCATGCCGGCCGCGGTTATGGCACCGAGGCCCTGCGCATCGTGGGCGAAGGCATCTCCGATTTCGCCACGATCGACCGGATCCTCAAAGATCAGGCCGGCTTCAAACTGGGGCCCTTTGAACTTTTCGACCTGACCGCGCTGGATGTCTCGCATCCCGTCATGGAGTCGATCTACCGGCAGTATTTTGAGGAGCCACGCTACCGCCCCAGCGTGATCACGGCGCAGCGCCTGGCTGGCGGCATGCTGGGCAGGAAGGTTGGGGAAGGTTTCTACCGCTATGAGGACGGAGTCGCCCGGATCACCCCAGAGCCACCGGCGCCGCAGGTCACCGAAATGCCGCCCGTCTGGGTGTCGCCCCGCGCGGCCCGTCGATCCGAACTCCTGCAACTGCTCAAGGATCTTGGGGCAAAGATCGAAACCGGTGTATCCCCCTCTCCTGTGGCGCTCACCCTGGTCGCGCCCCTGGGCTTTGACGTAACCACCGTGGCGGTCGTCGAACGCCTGGACCCGGCGCGAACGGTGGGCATCGACATGCTGGTGGATGACGCCACGACCCGGCGCCGGGTGCTGGCGACAAACCCGGCCACCCGGATCGACATGCGTGACGCGGCCCATGCGCTGTTTTCCCGGGATGCAAAGGCCGTCAGCGTGATCCGCGACAGTGGCGGCTTCGTCACCCAGCGCGTGGTGGCCAATATCGTCAATATCGCCGCCGACATGTGCCAGCAACGCGTTTGCACACCGCAGGATCTGGAAACCGCGGTCACACTCGGCCTGGGCTACCCGCTCGGCCCTCTGGCCATGGGGGATCGCTATGGCCCGACAAACATCCTTGAAGTGTTGTTCAACATGCAGACGGTCTACGGGGACCCGCGCTATCGCCCTAGCCCCTGGTTACGCCGCCGTGGCGCCATCGGCCTGAGCCTGATGCATACCGAGGAATAGCGCCCATGACCGCAGAGCTCCGAAGCACCAGCGAGGGCCTGACGATGGTCCTGACCATCTGCAATCCTGAGCACCGCAATGCCCTGGGCCCTGAAATCTATGCCGCGGGCGTCGAGGCACTGAATGTCGCGGAGTCCAGCCCAGAGGTGCGCAGCGTCGTCATCGCCGGCGAAGGTGCGGTTTTCAGTGCAGGCGGCAACCTTCAGCGACTGCAGGCCAACCGGCAATTGCCACCAGACGTGCAGGCGCGAAGCATCGAAGGCCTGCACAACTGGATCGAAGCGATACGCACCTTCCCCAAACCGGTCATCGGCGCCGTGGAGGGTCCGGCAGCCGGCGCCGGTTTTTCTCTCGCCCTGGCCTGCGACTTCATCGTCGCGGCGCGTGACGCGGTATTCGTCATGGCCTACAGCAATATCGCGCTTTCACCGGACGGCGGTGGCAGCTGGAGTCTTTCACGGGCCCTGCCGCGCCAACTGGTGACCGAACTGCTGATGTGCGGCGAGCGCATCAGTGCCGAACGGCTTCACCAGCTGGGCCTTGTCAACCGGCTGACAGAGCCGGGCAACGCCCTGCAAGGCGCTTTTGAACTGGCTGAACGGCTCAATGCGCGGGCCCCCAATGCACTGGCCAGCATCAAGGAACTGGTCAGCGAAGCCGCGACCTCCACCCTGTCGCGTCACCTGGCGATGGAGCGTGACCATTTCGTCAGAAACCTGCACCACGTCAATGCGGGAATCGGCATCAACGCCTTTCTGGAAAAGAAGCCGCCCCGCTTCGAATAGGCCCGGCAGGCACGCAAGTTCCTGTGCGCCGCCCCGCAGACCGCTGCGGACTTCGGACTTTTCAGACGCTCAGGTGACAACCCTGTGCATGCCGGAACGTCCCTCACGCGACAATCCGATGAATATCAGTCACGCATAGGACAGGCCATGGACGATCCGATTCTTACCATCGACGAACGCGAGGCGATCAATACCGGTCGCTG
This sequence comes from Hydrogenophaga sp., assembly GCA_011391595.1. Classification (GTDB taxonomy): domain Bacteria; phylum Pseudomonadota; class Gammaproteobacteria; order Burkholderiales; family Burkholderiaceae_C; genus JAABQG01. The sequence goes on along the minus strand of JAABQG010000008.1, from coordinate 11,430 downwards.
GTTCTCATCCCTCTCACCGTCACTGCGACACGACATACTCAGATGCGCCTACGTCAAACGCTACAAGGATGGCGAGCTCATTGTGGCGCGCGGAGAGCCACCCGTGGAGTGGACGGCCTGTGCCCGTGGCGCCGTCCGCGTCAGTTCGACCTCAATTTCCGGCAAACAGATCACGCTGACCTATGTGGAACCGGGGATCTGGTTTGGCGACGTGGCAATCTTCGATGGCGACCGGCGCACCCACGATGCCTATGCCCATGGAGAAACCACGCTGCTCTGTGTGGCGCGAACCGATTTCCAGAAAATTCTGGCCCAGCACGTGGAGCTGTACGAGGCCCTGGTGCGCCTGCAGTCGCGCCGCATCCGGCAACTCTACGGCCTGGTGGAAGACCTCAACACGCTGCCGCTCAGGGCAAGGCTTGCCAAACAACTGCTGCATCTGGTGCGCAGCTACGGCGTGCCAAGCCTGTCGGACGGGCGCGAAGTGCGGATCAGCCTGCAACTGGCCCAGGAAGAACTGGCCCAACTGCTCGGCGCCTCAAGGCAGCGGGTCAATCAGGAACTCAAGGCGATGGAGCGGGAAAATGCCATCCGGATCGAGCCGGGTGGCCTGGTGGTGCGCGATCGCGAAGCGCTGATGCGCATCGTCGATGCTGACAACTAGCAGATCAAGAAGAACAACCTTCCCCACCTGACCATGAACGACTTCACCCATTTTGTCGGTACCCGTCCCGTGACCGGTTCGCACGCTTTCGACGTCGAGTCGCTGAGCGTCTGGCTTGACAAAAACCTGCCCGGCTTTCAGGGCCCCTTGACGGTGGAGATCTTCAAGGGTGGGCAGTCCAACCCGACCTACAAGCTCGTCACGCCGGGCCAAAGCTATGTGATGCGCGCCAAGCCCGGGCCTGTCGCCAAGCTGCTGCCTTCCGCTCATGCCGTCGAGCGCGAATTTGCCGTGATGAAAGGCTTGTACGGCACCGATGTGCCCGTGGCCCGAATGCACGTGCTTTGCGAAGACGAATCTGTCATTGGCCGTGCCTTCTATGTCATGGAATTCGTGCAGGGCCGGGTCCTGTGGGACCAGTCCTTGCCCGGCATGGACAACAGCGAGCGTGGTGCCATCTACAACGAGATGAACCGTGTGATCGCCGCGCTGCACACCGTGAAGTTCGCCGATCGCGGCCTTGCGGGCTATGGCAAGCCGGGCAACTATTTCGAGCGCCAGATAGGCCGCTGGAGCAAGCAGTACGTGGCATCCATCACCCAGCCGATCCCCGAGATGGACCAGTTGATGGCGTGGCTGCCGGCGCACATACCCGCCAAGGCTCGTGACGAGGCCATGGTCAGCATCGTGCATGGCGACTACCGGCTCGACAACCTGATGTTCCACCCGACCGAGCCGCGGGTGCTTGCCGTGCTCGACTGGGAACTCTCCACCCTGGGCCACCCGCTGGCCGACTTCAGCTACCACTGCATGGCCTGGCACATCCCGCCGGGCTCGTTTCGCGGCATCGGTGGCCTTGATGTCGCCAGCCTGGGCATTCCCACGGAAGCCGAGTACATCCGCATGTACTGCGACCGGACGGGCTTCATCACGCCTGAAGCTTTGAAGGCAGACTGGAATTTCTACCTTGCCTACAACCTGTTCCGCATTGCCGCCATCCTGCAAGGCATCGCCAAGCGGGTGGAGGCCGGCACGGCCTCCAGCCCGCAAGCCATCAGTTCGGGCGCCGGGGCTCGCCCCATGGCCGAACTGGCCTGGAGATTCGCCCAGAAGGCCTGACCCCCACTTTTTTATCCGCCACAGGAGATCACGATGGAATTCGACTACAGCCCCAAAGTCAAGGACATGCAGGCACGCCTGCTCAGTTTCATGGACGAGCACATCTACCCCAACGAGGGCCGTTTTTTCCGTGAGATCGCAGAGAACCGTGCCAAGGGGAATCCCTGGATCCCCACCACGATCATCGAGGAACTCAAGCCAAAAGCGCGCGCCGCCGGACTCTGGAACCTGTTCCTGCCAAAATCGCCGCGCGCCCCTGAGGGCCTGTCAAATCTTGAGTACGCGCCTCTGTGCGAAATCATGGGCCGCGTGCCCTTCGCTCCCGAGGTGTTCAACTGTTCTGCGCCCGACACCGGCAACATGGAAACACTGGAACGCTATGCCAGTGAAGACCTGAAAGACCAGTGGCTCGAGCCGCTGCTCAAGGGCGAGTTCCGCTCGGCCTTCCTCATGACCGAGCCCGAGGTCGCCTCATCCGACGCGACCAACATCCGCTGCCGCATCGAACGCGAAGGCAACGACTACGTGATCAACGGCCGCAAATGGTGGTCGTCCGGCGCCGGTGACCCTCGCTGTGCCGTCTACATCGTCATGGGCAAGACCAACCCTGACGCGGGCCGCCATGAGCAGCAGTCCATGATCGTGGTGCCGTCCAACGCGAAGGGGATCACGGTCGTTCGTCCGCTCTCGGTCTTCGGCTACGACGACGCACCACACGGCCACATGGAGGTACTGCTGGAGAACGTGCGGGTCCCGGTCACGAATCTGCTTCTGGGCGAAGGCCGCGGATTCGAAATTGCCCAGGGCCGCCTTGGCCCGGGCCGCATTCACCACTGCATGCGCTCCATCGGCTGCGCGGAGCGGGCCCTGGAGCTGATGTGCAAACGACTGAACACCCGCGTGGCGTTCGGCCGTGAAATCGCGCGTCAGTCCGTCTGGCAGGAGCGCGTCGCCGAGGCGCGCTGCATGATCGAGCAGGCCCGCCTGCTGACGCTCAAGGCCGCCTACATGATGGACACGGTGGGCAACAAGGTCGCCAAGGCAGAAATCGCGATGATCAAGATCGTTGCGCCCAACATGGCCTGCCAGATCATCGACTGGGCGATTCAGGCGCACGGCGGCGGCGGCGTCTCAGACGATTTCCCCCTGGCCTACGCCTACGCGCACCAGCGCACCTTGCGCCTGGCCGACGGTCCGGACGAAGTGCACCGCGCCTCGCTGGCCAAGCTGGAATTCGCCAAGCACCTCCTGCTTCGACGCGAAGTCGAGATGCCCATCACCCGAGGCAGCTGATTCCCGCTGCAACAACCGACCTGGGAACGAAGCCAATCGCCTTTTCGGAGTGACGGGCTGGCGCCTTGAGCGCGCCACCTTGTCTGACAAGGAACAGCATAAAAAGCGCAGCCCACATGTTCGAGAGCCCGGTAAAGGTTAGAATGCAAGGCTTGTCGGAGCGTAGCGCAGTCTGGTAGCGCATCTGGTTTGGGACCAGAGGGTCGTAGGTTCGAATCCTATCGCTCCGACCACTGAATATGAAAAGGCTCACTCGGTGAGCCTTTTATCCATCTGCCCGTAGCTCAACTGGATAGAGCAACGGCCTTCTAAGCCGTAGGTCGGGGGTTCGAGTCCCTCCGGGCAGGCCAGATTTGCCCTGCCTCTCCGCCCGCAAGGCCCATGGATTGCGGGCTTTTTGCCGGCTTGCGTTGCTTAAATTGCGCTTTCACGAACATAGAATGCACCAGTCCCGGACCCGCCCGGACTGCTAACTTCGGGAGACTCTCCATGGACATGAAAGAAGCTTTCGTCACCTGCATGAAGAAGTACGCCACGTTTTCCGGACGCGCCACGCGATCTGAATACTGGTGGTTCATCCTGTGCGAAGTCCTGATCATCGTCGGTGTATCTGCCATCAGCGACAGGCTCGGCGGTCTGGCCGGACTGGTGCTGTTGTTGCCGGTCCTCGCCGCCGGGGCGCGGCGACTGCACGACATTGGACGCAGTGCCTGGTGGCTGCTGATCGGTTTCATCCCCGTGATCGGCACACTGCTCCTGATTTACTGGGCGGTCCAGCCCAGCCAGCCCGGCGCCAACGAATTCGGAGAACCAGCCAGCGGCCTGAACGCGGTTTGAAGCGACTCATGGCACCGAGGCACCCGCAAGCAGCCAGCCCGATCGATCGCCGCTTCGCCCTCAAGTCAGGCGTCGCCGCCATCGCGGCCCTGCTGGGACAAGGATGGACCGTTCAGGCTGCGGAGTCCCGACTGCCGCTGGGATTTACGTCGGTAGCCCCAACACTGCGCGACGCGGTGGTCGTGCCGCCTGAATACGACCACCAGGTGCTCTACCGCTGGGGCGATCCGACGGGTATCCCCGGCCATATGCCCACGTTCAGGTCCGATGCCTCCAATACCGCCGCGGAGCAGGCGGTGCAAGCCGGCATGCACCATGACGGCATGCATTTCTTTCCGCTGGGCAATGACGGCAAGCGCGCGCTGCTGGTACTCAACCACGAATACACCGACGAACACCTGCTGCACGCCGACGGTCCCAGGCCACTGACGCTGGAGAAGGTTCGCAAGTCTCAAAACGCCATGGGTGTGTCGGTGGTTGAAATCGAGCGCACCCCCGGCGGATGGAAGCAGGTTCTGCCGTCTGCCTATGCGCGGCGCATTCACGGCAACACGCCGATGCGCCTCGCCGGACCCGCCGCAGGCAGCGCCCGAATGAAGACCGTGGCCGACCCCGCCGGGCAGCAGGTGCTTGGCACGCTGGCCAACTGTGCCATGGGTGTCACGCCCTGGGGCACCTACCTGACCTGCGAGGAAAATTTTCACGGGTACTTTGGCGCGGACAAGGGCTCGCCTTGGGCAGGCGAAGCAGCCAGCCAGCGCTACGGCATCGGGCCGGGTGCCCAGTGGGTGGACTGGTACCGGCTTGACGAACGCTTTGATGTGACGAAACATCCCAACGAACCCAACCGCTTTGGCTGGGTGGTCGAGATCGACCCAATGGACCCGACTTCCACGCCCATCAAGCGCACGGCGCTGGGCCGAAAGTGCACGGAAAGCGCCACATGCACGCTGACGCGCGATGGCCGCGTCGCGGTGTACATGGGGGACGACGCGCGATTCGAGTTCATCTACAAGTTCGTCAGCCGCGACCGGGTGAGCCCAGGCGGGTATGCCGCCAACCGGGAGTTGCTGGACCACGGCACGCTCTACGCGGCGCGTTTTGATGCCAATGGCCATGGCGTCTGGCTTGAGCTGACTCCGGGAAAGAGCGGCTTGGCCGCCTCCATTGGCGTCGCCGACGCTGCAGAGGTCGTGACCCATGCCCGCCTGGCCGCCAGCGCGGCAGGTGCCACGCCGATGGACCGCCCCGAGTGGATTGCCGTCCACCCCCAGACTGGCGAGGTGTTCGTCACGCTCACCAACAACCACCAGCGCGGCGCACCCGGACGCCCCGGTCCGGACGCCGCCAACCCCCGTGTGGCCAACCTGGGCGGGCACATCATCCGCTGGAGTGAAGCTGGTGCGGACGCTGGCGCGAGCACTTTTGAGTGGCGCCACTTCGTACTGGCCGGCGACCCGGCCCAGCCCGCCTCCGGCACGCGCTATCCGTCGTCACAGGTCGATCCCTTTGGCGCCCCCGATGGCCTGTACTTTGACCGCGCCGGTCTGTTGTGGATCCAGACGGACATGAGCGGCCAGGCGATTGGCAAGGGGGCTTATGCAAGTCTTGGCAACAACGCCCTGCTCTGCGCCGACCTTGCCTCCGGGCAGATCAAGCGCTTCCTGACCGGCCCCAGCGGCTGCGAAATCACCGGCTGCGTGGTCACGCCAGACCGCTCCACGCTGTTTGTCAATATCCAGCATCCCGGCGAGACAAGCGACGCCGGGGGCGGCATGACGACGAGCGCATGGCCCGATGGAGGCATCCCTGGATCAGCGCGCCCACGTTCCGCAACCCTGGCTGTGTGGCGACGCGACGGTGGAGCCGTTGGAACCTGATTCTTGAACGGTATTGGCATTTATCCAGCATTGGGTGGTCATTGTTTGCTACAAAACTTAAACTTCTGATTGATGATTTTTTGCACTATACTGCATATTTTTATCAAAAAAGTAGTTTACTGCACCACCCATGGACCCCGTCATCAAGCTCAAGATTCTGGTCGGCACCGTGACGGGCACAGCCGAGTCCGTGGCCCAGGCGATTCAGATGGACTGTACCGACCTCGTGGGTGACATCGAGGTCCAGCTCATGGACGGGCTGGACATCAAGGTCTTCGACGAAGAAGCCCTGTTCCTGATCTGCACCTCGACCTATGGGTCCGGCGACGTGCCCGACAACGCACGCGCGCTTTTCGATTCGCTGGACCTGGTGCCCAAATATCTGGGCACGGTTCGCTACGGCGTCATCGCACTGGGCGACCTTGGCAGCCATGGCGCCACCTTCTGTTTCGGCGGCAAGCTGTTCGATGAGCGCCTTCAGGGCCTCGGCGCCCATCGCATTGGCGAAATCTGGTGCCACGATGCCAGCGATGGCAGTGTGCCGCAGGCCGATGGTGCCGCCTGGTGCCGCGGCTGGCTGACGCTGGCGCTGGCCGCATGAGCCATGCCATGTTCGGGTTAGCCATTAGGCCCGGCGACCCAGAGTTCCTGTAAAGTACTTTAAGCCTAAACAAAAGGAGACCCCATGTCGAATTCCCGCCGTCTTGTCCTGTCCCGCAGCGCGACCCTGATCGCCGCCGCCTCCACCGGGTTGCTCATGCCCGAGATCGTGCGCGCCCAGGGCGCCAAAGTGCGCGTCGGTCTGATGCTGCCCTACACTGGCACCTTCGCCCAGCTCGGCGTTGCGATCGAGAACGGGGTGCGGATGGCGATCAATGAACAGGGCGGCAAGCTGGGCGGCCGCGAGATCGAATGGTTCAAGGTCGATGACGAGTCCGACCCATCCAAAGGCGTGGAGAACGCCACCAAGCTTGTGCAGCGCGACAAGGTCGATGTGCTCATCGGCACCGTGCACTCCGGCGTGCAGATGGGCATCCTCAAGGTGGCGCGCGACACCGGCGTGCTCAGCATCATTCCCAACGCCGGCGTGCACGCCGCCACGCGCGCCCTGTGCGCGCCCAATGTGTTCCGCACCAGCTTCACCAACAGCCAGCCCACGCTGGCGCTCGGCAAGGTGCTGATGGACAAGGGCTTGAAGAAGGCCGTCTGGATCACCTGGAAATACGCCGCAGGCGACGAGGCCTTCGAAGGCTTCAAGGAGAGTTATACCAAGGCCGGCGGCACCATCGTCAAGGAACTCGGCCTGCCCTTCCCCAACGTCGAGTTCCAGGCCCTGCTGACCGAGATCGCCGCGCTCAAGCCCGATGTCGTGGTCTGCTTCTTCGCCGGCGGTGGCGCGGCCAAGTTCATCCGCGACTACGCGGCGGCCGGCCTGAAGGGCAAGATCCCGCTGTACGGCTCGGGCTTCCTGACCGAAGGCGTGCTCGACGCCGCCGGCCCGGCTGCCGAAGGCATCGTCACGACCATGCATTACAGCGACTCGCTGGACACGCCGCGCAACAAGCAGTTCCGCCTCGCCTACGCCAAGGAATTCAAGAGCCAGCCCGACGTGTACGCCGTGCAGGGCTACGACACCGGCCTGCTGCTGGTGCAGGGCGCCAACGCGGTCAAGGGCGATTTCAATGCCAAGCCCGCGCTCTACAAAGCCATGGAAGGCGCTGTCATCGACAGCCCGCGCGGCAAGTGGACCCTGAGCAAGGCCCATAACCCGGTGCAGGACATCTACCTGCGCGTGGTCGAGAACAAGGAAAACAAGGTGATCGGCATCGCCGCCAAGGCGCTGTCGGACTCCGGCGCCGGCTGCAAGATGGGCTGAGGCCCGATAAGAAGGCTCTTGCTGAACTGAGGCGCGGAAGCGGCGGACATCCTCCGCCGTTTTTCTTGACCCGATCCCATGGATTTCGCCAACTTCCTCATCCAGATCCTGAACAGCGTGCAGTACGGCCTGCTGCTGTTCATGCTGGCCGCCGGCCTGACCCTGATCTTCGGCATCATGGGCGTGGTCAACCTCGCGCACGGCAGCTTCTACATGCTGGGGGCCTACCTGGCGTACTCACTCTCGGGCCTGTTTGGCAGCCTGACCCTGGCCATCCTGGGCGGTGCGGCGCTGTCTGTGGTGTTCGGGCTGGCGCTCGAATGGCTGCTGTTTCGCCATTTCTACCAGCGCGACCACCTCGACCAGGTGCTGCTGACTTTCGGCCTGATCTACATTTTTGAAGAAGTGCGATCCATGCTGTGGGGCGACGACGTGCATGGCGTGCCCATTCCGGACTTCCTCGGCGCCTCAATTCCGCTCACGGAAACCCTGTCCTACCCCGTGTACCGCCTGTTCATGTCCGGCGTGTGTATTGCGCTGGCCATCGGCTTGTACCTGCTTATCTCGAAAACCCGCCTGGGCATGAAGATCCGCGCCGGCGCGTTCAACCGCGACATGACCGAGTCGCTGGGCATCAACATCAAGCTGATCCACGCCATCGTGTTCGCGCTGGGCGTGGCCCTGGCCACCGTGGCCGGCATGATCGCCGCGCCGATCTCCAGCGTCTACCCCAACATGGGCTCGCAGGTGCTGATCATGTGCTTCGTGGTCGTGGTGATCGGCGGCATCGGCTCGGTGCGCGGCGCGCTGATCGCGGCGCTGCTGGTGGGCCTGGTCGACACCTTTGGCAAGGTGCTGCTGCCCCAGGTTTCGGGCATGCTGGTCTACATGCTGATGGCGGCGGTACTGCTGTGGAAGCCGGAAGGCCTGTTCAAACAGTAACCGGATCAAGATGAGCAGCCCGAAAGCCAACCTCGAAGTCCTGCCGCGCAGCATCCAGTTCGTGCTGGGGCTGGGCGCGGTCGCGCTGCTGGCCTTCCCTTTCGTGGGCACCGACTTCTATACCCAGATGGTCACGCGGATGATGATCCTGGGCATCTTCGCCATGAGCCTGGACCTGCTGCAGGGCGTGACCGGCCTGGTGTCGCTGGGGCACGCCGCGTATTTCGGCCTGGCGGGTTACGCGCTGGCTTTCCTGACGCCGCAGGGCGAGGCCGTGAGCCTGTGGTGGACCCTGCCGGTGGCCGTGCTGGCCTCCGGCCTGGCCGCGCTGGTCATCGGTTTCTTCGTGGTGCGCACCCACGGCATCTACTTCATCATGGTCACCATGGCGTTTGCCCAGATGATCTTTTTCCTGTTCTTCGACAACAAGGCGCTCGGCGGCTCCGACGGCCTCTACATCAACTTCAAGCCCAACGCCGCGCTGTTCGACCTGGAGAACAAGCGCGAGTTCTATTACTTCACGCTGGCCTGCCTGCTGGGCACCTATGTGTTCCTGCGCCGCCTGCTCTGGAGCCCGTTCGGCCGCGCGCTGTCGGGCATCCGCGTGAACGAGCACCGCATGCGCGCCATGGGCTTCGGCACCTTCGGCTACAAGCTGACGGCCTTCACGCTGGCCGGCGCGCTGGCCGGGCTCGCCGGCTACCTGTGGGGCGCGCAGACCGGTTACGTCAACCCGGAGCTCATGGGTTTCCACATGAGCGCGCACGCCATCATGATGGTGATCCTGGGCGGCATGGGCAACTTCGCCGGCGCCATCATCGGCGCCTTTGCCTTCGAGTACGTGCTGCACGCGTTGAAAGATCTGCCCGCCATCGGCACCTTCAACACCGGCAAGCACTGGCAGCTCTGGATGGGCCTGTTCATCGTGGCCGTGGTGATCCTGGCACCACGCGGACTGCTGGGCCTGGTCGAGCGCTTCCTGCGCCGCAAGGAGGCCGGCGATGAGTGAGATTTTTCCAAGCGCCGCTGGGCCGTCCCAAGGCGCGAGAGCCCCCTCGGGGGGCAGCGCAGCACACGAAGTGGCCAGCGTGGGGGTCCTACTCTCCGCGAAAAATCTCACCAAGCGTTTCGGCGGCCTGGCGGCGGTCAATGAAGTGTCGGTGGATCTGTGGCGCGACCGCATCCATGCAGTGATCGGCCCCAACGGCGCCGGCAAATCCACGTTGACCAATCTGCTGTCCGGTGATCTGCCCCCCACGTCGGGGCGGATCATGCTGGCTGGCCAGGACATCACCGGCTGGTCGCCCGAGCGAATTTCGCGCCAGGGCCTGGGCCGCAGCTACCAGAAGACCAACATCTTCGCGCCCTTCACAGTCTGGGAAAACGTGCGCCTGGCCGCCCAGTCGCGCGATGCACAACAGCCCTGGAACCCCCTGCGCTGGCTGCAAAGCGCGGGCAAGTCCGCCACGGCGCTGGAGCGCGCCACCCGCGCCATCGAGCTCGCCGGGCTCGGCGACCGGCGCAACGTGATCGCCGGCGCCAGCAGCCACGGCGAGCAGCGCCAGCTGGAGATCGCCATGACCCTGGCCACCGAGCCGCAAGTGTTGCTGCTGGACGAGCCACTGGCCGGCATGGGCGTGGCCGAGGCCGAACGCATGGTCGAACTGCTGCTCAAGTTGAAAGCGGACCACGCCATGCTGCTGGTCGAGCACGACATGGACGCCATCTTCGCGCTGGCCGACCACCTCACGGTGATGGTCAACGGCCAGGTCATCGCCAGCGGCACGCCGGCCGCCGTGCGCGCCGACCGTGGCGTGCAGGCGGCCTACCTGGGGGAAGACCACTGATGGCCACCGACCTGCTGATCCGCGCCACCGGCCTCAACACCTATTACGGCGCCAGCCACATCCTGCGCGGCGTCGATTTTTCTGTCGCTCGGGCCGAGACCATCGGTCTCATGGGCCGCAACGGCATGGGCAAGAGCACGCTGCTGAAATCCATCATGGGCCTGGTCAAGCCCCGTGGTGGCACGGTGGAGATCATGGGCCAGCCCATGACCGGGCGCGCACCCTACGAGATCGCCCAGCTCGGCATCGCCTACGTACCGGAAGGCCGCGGCATCTTCGGCAACCTGAGCGTGGTCGAGAACCTGAAGATGGCGGCCCGCGCGGGCACCCGGGGCCAGCGCGACTGGACCTACGAGCGCGTGCTGGAGACCTTTCCGCGCCTGAAGGAACGCCTGGGCCACGGCGGCCAGCAGCTCAGCGGTGGCGAACAGCAGATGCTGACCATCGGCCGCGCACTCATGACCAACCCCGACGTGCTGATCCTGGACGAAGCCACCGAAGGCCTGGCGCCGCTGATCGCGCGCGAGATCTGGCGCATCTGCGGCCTGATCCGACAGAGCGGCATCAGTAGCGTCATCGTCGACAAGAACTGGAAACACGTCACCCAGATCACCGACCGCAACGTCATCCTGGTCAAGGGCGAAGTGGTGTTCGCCGGAACCTCGGACGCGCTGCTCGGACAGCCGGGCCTGATGGAACAGCACCTGGGTGTCTGAAGTCAGGCGCGGGGTTCAGAGCAGCGGCCGCAGTTCCCGCGCCGCTTCCAGCAACAGCGGCAACAGGTCGCGCTGCATCACCTCCGGCCGCAGCCGCGCCTGCGGTGCCACCACGTTCAACGCGGCCACCGTCTTGCCCTGCATGTTGCGCAGCGGCACGGCCAGGGCATGCACGCCCAGCTCATGCTCCTCGCTGGCCACGCAATAGTCGTCCCGGGCAGCCTCGTCAATCAGCGCGCGCAGCTTCTTCACATCG
>JAABQG010000089.1 GCA_011391595.1 Hydrogenophaga sp. | reverse complement strand
AGCCATTTGCTTTCCGTTCGTGAACGCCCAGTCAAAAAACTTGAGCACTTCGGCCGATTGCGCCTTGTCCGCAGGGTTCTTGTACATCAGGATGAACGAAGCGGTGCTGACGGGCCAGCTCAGGTCCCCTTTGGCGTTCACCATGGAGATGCCCATTCCCGGTACGCTGAACCAGTCGGCACTGGCCGCGGCGGCGGCAAAGGTCGTGTCATCCGGGCTGACATACTTGCCGCTGGCGTTCTGCAACTGCATGAAATTCATGTTGTTCTTCTTGACGTACGCGTATTCCACGTAGCCCAACCCGCCCTTGACGCGGTTGACGTTGGCGGCCACCCCTTCGTTGCCCTTGCCGCCGACTGAAGAGGGGGCCGGCCACTTTACGGCAGCGCCACGACCCACCTTTTCGGCCCAGTCCTTGCTGATCACGGTCAAATAGTCCGTCCAGTTGTAGGTGGTGCCAGAACCGTCGGCGCGGTGCACCACGGTGATGGCCAGGTCTGGCAGTTTCTTTCCGGGATTCAGGGCCACCAGTTTGGGATCGTTCCACTTGGCAATGCTGCCCAAAAACATGTCGGCCAGCACCGGTCCGGTCACGCGCAGTTCGCCAGGCTTGAAACCATCTAGGTTGATCACAGGTACCGTGCCCCCGATGATGGCCGGGAACTGCACCATGCCATCCTTGTCCAGGTCGGCGCCACTGACCGGAGCATCCGACGCGCCGAAAGCGACGGTCTTGGCCCGGATTTGCTTGATTCCCCCGGATGAGCCGATCGACTGGTAGTTCAGTCCGGTGCCGGTCTGCTGCTTGTAGGCCTCAGCCCATTTGGCGTAGATCGGGAACGGGAAGGTTGCGCCTGCACCAGTGATGTCGGCTGCAAAAGCACTGCTGATCGCCAATGTTGCGAACGCCGCTGCCGCCACGGTTTTGAGGAAATGTCTTTTCATGAAGTACCTTTCGGAGGGGGTTGATAACTGGCAAGAACAACCGAGACTCTATGTACTCAATGTGACAGGTTCGTGACATTGCGGTCTTGGAAGCCTGTCTTTTTTGTGTCACTGTCATGCGCCAGAATGAAAGATCGGCGTTACGCGCCTGAAGAGCACGGCCAGCCCGTCTCGACCTGCTCGAACGGGCCGACACGGATGCTATGCTGACCCCAGCAACAGAAAAACATTCATGCAAAACGGTACCCGCCTTGCCGCTGTGGACTTGGGATCCAACAGCTTTCGCCTTGAAATCGGCCGCCTCGACCACGGGCAGATCCACCGGACCGAATACCTGAAGGAAACCGTCCGTCAGGGCGGCGGCATGGACGAAGAGCGCAACCTCGGGCCCGAGGCCATGCAGCGCGGTTGGGACTGCCTTGCACGCTTTGGCGAGCGGCTGGCCGGCTTCAGGAAAGCCCAGGTTCGCGCGGTGGCCACCCAGACCCTGCGCGAGGCCCGCAACCGCGATGAATTCCTCAGCCGCGCCGAAAAGGTGCTTGGCTTTCCCATTGACGTGGTTTCAGGGCGCGAGGAAGCCCGCCTGATTTACCAGGGCGTGGCGCACTCGCTGCCACAGTCCGCGGAACGCCGCTTGGTGGTCGATATCGGCGGGCGTTCCACCGAATTGATCCTTGGCCAAGGCTTTGACGCCCGGGTCATGGAGTCGTACCGCGTGGGCAGCGTGGCCTGGTCCATGCGCTATTTCCCCGATGCCCAGTTCACGCCCATGGCGTTCAGGATGGCCGAGATCGCGGCCAAGGCGGTGCTCGACGAGGCGCTCAACGCCTACCGGCGCAGCGCTTGGGACGTGGCCTACGGCGCCTCGGGCACCATAGGCGCCGTGGGCGATGTGCTAGGGGCGGCGGGCTGGCCGCCCGGCGTGGTCACGGCCGCCGGCCTGGACTGGCTGCTGGCCCAGTTGCTCGCGGCCCAGCGCGCCGACAACCTGCGCATCGAAGGCATGAAGGACGACCGGCGGGCCGTGATCGGTGGCGGACTGGCCGTGCTGCGCGCGGTGTTCGAACTGCTCCAGATCAACGAGATGCACGCGGCAGAAGGCGCGCTGCGCCACGGTGCGCTGTACGACATGCTGGACCGCGAACACATCCAGACCGACATGCGCGCCACCACGGTGCAAAGGCTGGCCAGCCGCTTCGATATCGACGCGGTCCATGCGCTGCGTGTCAGCCAGGTGGCCACCAGCCTGTTCCGCCAGATACAGACGAACATTCCCGAGGATCAGCGCGACCGGCTGGAACGCAAACTCGACTGGGCGGCGCGATTGCACGAAATCGGTGCACAAATTTCGCACAGTGACTACCACAAGCACGGGGCTTACATCATTGGCAACACCGATGCACCCGGTTTTGCCCTGTCCGAATTGCAGCGCCTGAGCCAGCTGATCCTGGGACATCGGGGCAAGCTGCGAAAGCTCGATGCCGATTTCGAGGACGCCTCCTTCGTTCAGCAGTTGATCGCGCTGCGGCTGGCCGTGGTGTTGTGCCATGCCCGGCGCGACCCCGACCTCAAGGGGCTCACGCTGGCCTGCAATGCCGGGCCGGTACGCCGCTTCGCGCTGGGCGTGCGCGCCGGATGGGCCGAAGCCTGGCCCCAATCAGCCCATTTGCTGCGCGAAGAAGTCATTGCATGGCAGAAGTCCCCCTGGACCCTGCAATTGCTGTAGTCGTGCTGTAATTCTGGTCCAGCGCAATTGACAGACCTGTACCGTGCCGCATAAACAGGCCATTGTTCAAATCCGATTGATTTTTAAGGAAATACCATGAGTACCCGCCCGACAACGCCAGCGCCTGCAGTTGAAAATGAAAAATCGAGCGTGAACACAGCTTCAGCCCCGGTGCCCCAAGGCACGCCCCCAGGCACGCCTCCGGCGCCACAGGCAGGCAACACGGCGCCCACCAAGCCGGTCAGAAAGCCCGCAGCAAAGCCGAAAGCGAAGCCCGTTGTGGCGAAATCAGTCCCGAAAGCACCCGCACTGAAAGCGAAAGAACCTGTCGCAAAGCCATTGGCCAAGGCTTTTGCCCAAGGTGCCAAGCCGGCCAAGTCCGCCAAACCTGCGAAGCCGGAAAAAGTGCTGAAACCCGTCAAGGCGGAAAAGCCAGCGAAGCTGAAAAAGCCCAAGCTGGTGAGCGACCGGTTCAAGCTGCTGAAAGCCGAACTCTCTGCACTGGACGCACTCAAGAAACGCGCGGCCAAGGCAAAACTCCCGGCAAAGAAGAGCGCCCTGTTGCGCGCCGGCATCCAGGCCCTCACCGCGATGAACGACGCCGCCTTTGCAGCCGCGCTTGGCCAGCTGCCAACCACCCGCCCGGCAGCGGGCAAGGGCAAGAAGGCCTGAGCTAGAGCATCTCGGGCGTCTGCACCGTCACGACGACGGTTTGCAGCACACCCTCGCGCTCCCGGCTGCGCACCCACCAGACCGCGCCCTTGCGCACCGGCAGTTCGGCGGCCTGCAGGCCAAGCAATTGCGCCAGCGTTTGCCCCAGCGTCGGCTGATGCCCCACCACCAGCACCGGCAAGCGGGTCTTGGGCCAGCCGGCGACGGTCAGCAGGTCTTCGGCCTTGCCGTCGGGAGCCAGTTCGGCGCGCACCTTGAACTTGCGGCCCAGCGCCCGCGCCGTCTGCTCGCAACGTTTGGCCGGGCTGGAGACCACCCGGACACCGTCCGGCATCTGGCGCTCCAGCCATGCCGCCATGCGCGCCGCCTGCTTCTCACCGCGCGGCGTCAGCACGCGCTCCATGTCCGTGCCGCCCTCGGCCAGATCAAACGCTTCGGCATGTCGCCACAGGATCAAATCCATGCTCTGTTTCTCCTAAATTGATGCAGGCGCGGCGTAGCGGGCCATCAAGGCCGCCTGGGCGCCTTGCCCGGCGGGTTTCGCGGAAAGATTCACGGGGTGGTAGGTGCCGTCCGGGCCCATGTCCCAGGCATCACGGCCATCGTGCAGGTAAGCCACCAGGCATTCGTCGATGATGCGCTGGCGCAGCGCCGGATCGGCCACCGGCCAGGCCAGCTCGATACGGCGCAGCATGTTACGGTTCATCCAGTCGGCGCTTGACAGGAAAAGCTCTTCAGCCCCGTTGCCCCGGAAGTAAAACACCCTTGAGTGCTCCAGGAACCGCCCGATGACCGAGCGCACGCGGATGTTGTCCGTCAGCCCCGGCACTAATGCAGGCAGCATGCAGGCGCCGCGCACGATGAGGTCGATCTTCACACCTTGCTGGCCCGCGGCCACCAGCGCGTGGATCAAGGCTTCATCGGTCAGCGCATTCATCTTGGCAACGATCCGCGCCTCCTTTCC
The DNA here is from genome assembly GCA_011391595.1 of Hydrogenophaga sp. GTDB lineage: Bacteria > Pseudomonadota > Gammaproteobacteria > Burkholderiales > Burkholderiaceae_C > JAABQG01. The sequence goes on along the minus strand of JAABQG010000089.1, from coordinate 4,766 downwards.
GCTTTCCGCGAGCGCACCCAGCGCGGCGATCCTGGCGATCATCCGCTGCTGCAGGCTGAACGGCGCGAGCAGCAGGCGGTTCATGCGCGGAAGGTGGCTCTGGCTGGCGATGTGGACAAACAGGTGCTCCATGTCGGCCGTAAGCTGCGGGTCGGCCGTGAGGTAGCTCAGGTCGGTATACAGGCGCGCCGTTCTCGGGTTGTAGTTGCCCGTGGACAGGTGACCGTAGCGTTTGAGCATCTTGCCTTCGCGGCGCGTCAGCAGCAGCATCTTGGCGTGGGTCTTGAGGCCCACCACGCCATACACCACCTGTGCACCAATCGACTCCAGCGCTTCGGCCCAGTTGATATTGGCTTCCTCGTCAAACCGGGCTTTCAGCTCCACCACGACCGTGACCTCCTTGCCACGGCGCACGGCTTCGCGCAGCAACTCCATGAGCTCTGAATCCGCACCTGTGCGGTAGATGGTCTGCTTGATCGCCAGCACCTGCGGATCGTGCACGGCCTCGCGGAGGAAGTCGAGCACCCCGTCAAAGCTCTCGAAGGGCTGGTGGATCAAAACATCGCCCTGCTTCAGGCGAGCGAAGAAAGACTCGTCCGGGGTCAGCTGCACGGGGTAACCGGCCTTGTAAGGCGGGAACAGCAGCTTGGGCTTGTCCACCAGGTCGATCAATTGCGTCAGCCGGGCCAGATTGACCGGACCATGCACGCGGTACAGCGCCTGCGCAGGCAGGTCAAACTGGCGCAGCAGGAAGCTGCTGAGAAATTCGGAGCAGCCAGCCGACACCTCCAGACGCACCGCCTGCCCGAAATGACGGTGCTGCAGTCCCTGGCGCAAGGCGGTGCGCAGGTTTTCCACATCGTCTTCGTCCACCGACAGTTCGGAATGGCGCGTCACACGGAACTGCGAGAACTGCCCGACCTCGCGCCCGGCAAACATGTCTGCCAGGTGCGAGCGGATCACGCTGGACAAAGAGACGAACAGGGTGCGCCCTTCCGAAACGGCCGCCGGCATCCGGATGAACCGTGGCAGCACCCGCGGCACCTTCACGATCGCGATATCGTTGGCGCGCCCGAATGCGTCTTTGCCGCCCAGCCGGACGATGAAATTCAGTGACTTGTTGGCCACCAAGGGAAACGGGTGCGCCGGGTCCAGCCCCACGGGAATCAGCAAAGGGCGCACCTCGCGCAGGAAATACGCCTTAACCCAGTGCCGCTGCGCAGGGTTGCGCTCGCCGTGCGCCATGATCTGGATGCCCCGCTTGCGAAACGCCGGGAGCAGCTGGTCGTTGTAGATCGAATACTGATGGGTGACCAGCTTGTTCGCAGCAGATGCCAGCGCCTCGAAAGTGGCTTGCGTGTAAAGACCCGTGCGCTGGCGCGCCTGGCTGGCACTGAGGTGAGGCTCGGCGCGCACCTCAAAAAACTCATCCAGGTTCGCCGAGACGATGCAGAGAAAGCGCAACCGCTCCAGCACGGGCACTTCAGGCCGGCAAGCCCAGTCGAGTACCCGTTCATTGAAGGCCAGGATGCTGTGGTCGCGGTCAAGCAGCGGCACCACTGTGGACGGCGATGCAAGCGGCAATTTGACCTGGGGAACAGACACTGCTGAGGAGATAGGCGCTTTCGGCATCAATGGCAATTTAGGACGGCTTCAGGAATTATTTATTGTTGACCAAAATCATGCCGGCGGCGTGTCAAAAGCATCGCACATCAGCTCAGCATGAACCAGCGCCTTCTGGCGCGTGGGCACGAGGTGGCTGGCGAACAGCCGCGCCGCATGCGTCCAGCTGAAATCCAGCGCCCTGGCGCGGGCCTCGTGACGGGGCACCGCCAAGGCTTTGTAGTATGCCAGCCGCAGATCGTCATCCAGGGCGCCACCCCGCGGCGCGCCCGCAGCCTGCCCCAGCACCTCCAGCGGCCCGTCCACCGGATAGGCCGCGACGGGGGTGCCGCTGGCCATGGCCTCGAGCATCACCAGCCCGAAGGTTTCGCTGCGGCTGGGGAAAACGAAAACGTCGGCTGCGGCATAGACCAGCGCCAGTTCCTTGCGCGGCAGCAGTCCCAGCCAGCGCACCTGCGGGTAGCGCTCCCGCAGGCTGGCTTCCAGCGGCCCGACGCCGCACACCACCTTGGTGCCAGGAACGTCCAGCTTGAGAAAGGCCTCGATGTTCTTTTCGTACGAAACTCGGCCCACATACAGCTGCACTGGGCGCGCCAGCGCACCCAGTGGCGGGTAGATGCGTACCTGGGCCTGGTAGCGAAACAACTCGGTGTCGACCCCATGCGTCCAACTTCGCAGGTGCCGAAAGCCCCGTTTTTCGAGCATGCGCAGGACCCCGTGCGTGGGCAGCATCACCCCGGCGGACGGTTTGTGGAAATGCCGGAACAAGGCATAACCCCAGGCCAATGGCACCTTTAGTGCGGCATTCAAAATCTCCGGGAACTTGGTGTGAAACGCAGTGGTAAAAGCAAGGCCCCGTTTTTGGCAATAGCGCCGTGCGGCCCAGCCCAATGGGCCTTCGGTGGCAATGTGGATGGCGTCGGGCCGCAAGGTGTCCAAATGCACTTCGAGCTGCTGCCTGGGCGCAACTGCCAGGTCAATGCCCGCATAGCCCGGGCACGGTCGTGTGCGGAACTGGCCGGGATGAATGACCTCCACTGCATGGTCCAGGTCATTGAGCTCGCGCACCAGTTCAACCAAAGTAGTCACTACCCCGTTGACCTGCGGCGCCCAAGCATCCGTGATCAGGGCGATCTTCATACCACCACCCGGGCCCGGGGCTGCAGCCGGGCGTGGGCGGCGCTCACGGCAGCCCAGTGCACCAGTTCCAGCCGGCCGTCCAGATGTTCGACCAGCGCACTGCGGCTTTCGACCCAGTCGCCGTCATTGCAGTAGAGCGTGCCGTCGATCTCACGCATCTCGGCCCGGTGAATATGGCCGCAGACCACGCCGTCATGGCCCCTGCGCCGGGCTTCAGCCGCCACCGCCGCTTCAAAGTCCATCACGTAGTTCAGCGCCTTCTTGACCTTGTGCTTCAGATAGGCCGAGAGCGACCAGTACGGCAGTCCCAGGCGCGCGCGCAGGGAATTGAGATGGCGGTTCAGCCGCAGGGTGAATTCGTACAGGTTGTCGCCCAGGTAGGCCAGCCATTTGGCGCACTGGACGACCCCGTCAAAATGGTCGCCATGGGTGATCCAGAGCCGGCGCCCATCGGCCGTGGTGTGCACCGCATCGTGAATCACTTCGATGCCGCCAAAGGAGTGCCCGATGAAGCCGCGCGCAAATTCATCATGGTTGCCCGGCACGAACACAACGCGGCAGCCTTTGCGGGCACTGCGCAGCACCTTCTGAACCACATCGTTGTGGGCCTGCGGCCAATACCATCGGCGCCGCAACTGCCAACCGTCGATGATGTCACCCACCAGATAGAGGTGGGTGCTAGGGTGGGCCTTCAGGAAGTCCAGCAGCGCCACTGCCTGGCAACCCGGCGTGCCCAGGTGCAGGTCAGAAATGAAGACGGCGCGGTAGTGCGGGTGCCCGGCCTCTTCGGGCGCCTCAGGCTCGACCGCGGGCACGCACGGGTTGTTCACACCGTAAACGGCAGCTTGACCCAGCGCACCCAGCGCGTCAAACCGGGTGGCGAATCCTTCCCGGAAGAACCCGGATTTCATTTTCCGTCCAGAAAATACTTGCGGTAGCGCGACGGCAGATCCTGCATGCGCATGAACATGGGCAGATCCGCGCTGTTGAAATCCGGGTCCCAGGCGGGCGGCCCCAGCACCTTCGCTCCCATCCGCAGGTAGCCGCGGATCAACGCCGGCGGATCGATGACAAGGCTGTCATCCATTTGATCCACCGGCAGGGGCAGGCGCGGAAACACCTGGTGCCCGATGGGCGCAAGATGCGTGGCTTTCACCTGTCGCCAGATGCTGGCGGCGGCGTCACCGCTGATCACGCCGTTGTGCAACATCGGAATGCTGGCGCAGCCGATCATGGTGTCGAGCTGGTTGCGCGCCATGAACTCGGCCAGTGCGCCCCACAGCGCCATGATCACACCGCCGTGGCGATGATCCGCATGAACGCAGCTGCGGCCCAGTTCCACCATGCGCGGGCGCAAGGCGCGCAGGCGTGTCAGGTCGAATTCTGTGTCACTGTAGGTGCCGCCCGCCCGTTTGGCCTGCGTGGGGGTCAGCACCCGGTAGGTGCCGATCACACCGCCGCTGGATGCGTCACGCACCAGCAAGTGTTCGCAGTAGTCGTCGAAGAGGTCAATGTCGTGGCCCGCCAACGAAGTCGAGAGGCGCGCGCCCATCTCGCCCGCAAAGACGTTGAATCTCAGGCGCTGGGCCTGCCGGACTTCGTCGTGGTGGCGGGCCCAGGAAACTGTCAGGCTGGCGCGCGTACTTTGCGCCGGCGGCATGGAACAAGTTCCTGCTTCTTGAAAAGCCGCCCCGTTCGAGGTGTGAGGTGACAGCGCAGACGTCAAGACGGACAGTGCTTTCATTGAGTCTCTCCTTGGGTAGGTGTTACTTGTGAACAGACCGATCATCCAGACCCGTTATGACGCCCTCAAGGCACTTTCATGTCTTTTCCATGACTTTTCTAGCCTTTCTCCCTCGCCAGATGGTCCTGTTCCGCTATATATTTTGCAGTCCACCCCGATCGACATGCCAATGTCACAATTCATTTCAACATTTCAACTATCATTGAACAATGGAAAACATGAACACAGAATCCCTGGCCGACGAAGCTGTCACCGTCAA
>JAABQG010000088.1 GCA_011391595.1 Hydrogenophaga sp. | reverse complement strand
TCGCTGATGACAAAACGCGTCAAGCCGTTTCCGACGGCCGCGATCGGCCTGTTCGGGCTGGTCTCCGGCGTGCTGTCGCTGGCCTGCCATGCGCTGATGGAGCCGACCGTGGCGCTGTCGGCGCGCGACTGGGGCCTGATAGCGCTAATGGGCTTGGGACCGCTGGGCGCGGCGTTTTTCCTGTGGGATGCCGCGCTGAAGCGGGGCGATGCGCGCCACATCGGTTTGCTGAGCTTCCTGACGCCGCTGCTGTCCACCCTGCTGCTGCTTGCGATGCGCGGCGAGCGGCCCAGTGCGATGGTGGGGATCGCCGCAGCGATGATCGTGGGCGGTGCTTTGCTGGGCACGCGCAGCCAATAAGCGGCAGCGCGGCGGCGGCTGCTCAGCGCGCCATGGCGCTGGCCGGGTCTTCGGCTTCGAGAACGCCTTGCGCCCAGGCTTGCAGCTTGGCCGTATCGGACCGGAGCACCTCCTGCTTGACCGCCAGAATCTGCGACGGATGCATGGAAAAGCTGCGCAAGCCCAGGCCGAGCAGCAGCCGCGTGAGCGTGACGTCGCCCGCCATCTCGCCACAGACGCTGACGCCCTTGCCCTGCGCGTTGCATTCGGCAATCGTGTCGGCCACAAGACGCAGCACCGCCGGGTGCAGCGGGTCGTACAAATGGGCGACAGACTCATCGGCGCGGTCGATCGCCAAGGTGTACTGGATCAAGTCGTTGGTACCGATGGACAGGAAGTCGAAGTACTTTAGAAACAGCTTGAGCGTGAGCGCGGCGGCGGGAATCTCGATCATCGCGCCAAGCTTGACCGGCCCATAGGACAGCCCCTGGTTGTCAAGCTGCACGCGCGCGTGGTCGATCAGCGAGAGCGTCTGGCGGATTTCACTGCCGTGCGCCAGCATCGGAATCAGCAGATGCACCTGGCCGTGGGCGGCGGCGCGCAGGATGGCGCGCAACTGAGTCAGGAACATGGCCGGGTCGGCCAGGCTCCAGCGGATGGCGCGCAAGCCCAGTGCGGGGTTCAGGTGGGCGTCATCGTGGCGGCCTTCGTCCAGCGGCTTGTCAGCACCGACGTCCACCGTGCGGATGGTGACGGGCAGGCCCTGCATGCCTTCGACGGCGCGCCGGTAAGCCTGGTACTGTTCCTCCTCGTCGGGCAGGCGGCCATGGCGGCCCATGAACAGGAATTCACTTCGGAACAGGCCCACGCCCACGGCGCCGACCTTGAGTGCGGCCAGCGTGTCTTCGGGCATCTCGATGTTGGCCAGCAGTTCGATGCGCCGGCCGTCCATCGTGACCGCGGGCGTATTGCGAAGGCGCGACAGGCGTTCGCGCTCGAGCTCGCCCTGGCGCTGCTTGAAGCCGTACTCGGCCAGGATGATGGGCGAGGGATCAACGATCACCACGCCGGCATCGCCGTCGATGATGATCCAGTCGTCCTGACGAATCAGCTGGCTGGCACTGCGCGCCCCCACCACGGCGGGGATGTCCATGCTGCGCGCCACGATGGCGGTATGGGAAGTCTTGCCGCCCACATCGGTGACGAAGCCGGCAAACACGCTCTGCTTGAACTGCAGCATGTCGGCAGGCGAAAGGTCGTGCGCCACCAGCACCAGCGGCACGTCCAACGTGTCGTCGAGCAGCAGGTCCTGCTGGCGCTTCTGCCGCGGCGGCGGAGCGACCACGGGGGAGGCGCTGCCCAGCATGCGCCGCAGAACGCGCTCGACCACCTGCTCCAGGTCGGCCTTGCGTTCGCGCAGGTACTCGTCTTCCATCTCGTCGAACTGGCGACCGATGATCTCGAACTGCGTGGTGAGCGCCCATTCGGCGTTGTACAGGCGGTCGCGGATCCAGTGCTTGACGCCGGCGGTCAGCGTCTCGTCCTCCAGCAGCATCAGGTGCACATCGAGCAGCGCCGCCAGTTCGTGCGGGGCGTCCTTGGGCATGTCCTGCAGCAGGCGCTGCAGTTCATCGACCACGGCGTTGCGACCGGCGCGCACCCGGCCAATTTCGGCGTCAACCTGGTCGGGAGTGATGAAGTAGTGCGCCACTTCCAGCCGGCTGGATGCCACCAGCACCGCGCGCCCGATCGCGACGCCGCGGGCCACCGGGAGACCGTGGACGCTGAAAGTCATGCGCTGAGCGGCGCCGGGCCGCCCCAAGCCAGGCCAGTCCCCTCGGGGGGCAGCAACCATACGCAGTGAGGGAGCGCGGGGGCCATAGCCTTATTCGCCTTCGCCGAACTTGTCGGCCATCAGTGCCAGAAGTGCGTCCATCGCCTCCTGTTCGCGCTCACCGCTGGTCTCCAGCGTGACTTCGGTGCCGATGCCCGCCGCCAGCATCATGACGCCCATGATGCTCTTGGCATTGACACGGCGCTCGCCGCGGCTCATCCAGACTTCGCACGGAAAACTGCCCGCCAGCTTGGTGAGCTTGGCCGAGGCGCGGGCGTGCAGGCCCAATTTATTGCTGATGATCGTATTGGTCTTTAGCATGATTCTTCCTGGCCTGATTCTGCGGCGCCGTGACCGCCACCTGCATCACGCCCTGGGTGCCCCCGGTGACCGCACGGGAGACCAGCGCCTCCAGCGGCTCATGGCGGTAGCAGACGGTGCGCAGCAGCATGGGCACGTTGACGCCCGTGACGATCCGGGAGTTGACGCCGTCCACCAATTTCTGCGCCACATTGCAGGGTGTCGCGCCAAATACATCGGTCAGCACCAGCACACCATCGGCGCCCTGCTGCCCGCCCAGTTGCTGCAAGGCAGTGCGCGCCATCGCCAGCGTTTCCTCCGGCGGCACGTTGGGTGCGACATCCAGCGCGATCACACTGGAACCGCAATCGGGAAAGACATGCAGGGCGCACTGCCGCAAGGCGTGTGCCAGCGGCGCATGGGCAATGATGAGGATGCTGTTCATGAACCCCGATTATGAGGTTTCGCCCACAGGAAATATGCATGCGATGCCATGCAGCAGACCAGAAACACCGTCATGGCGCTCTGGTAGGCCCTGACTTCGTCGACTCCGAACGCCTTGAAGCCGTCAATCAGCAGCCCGATGCCCCATTGCACGCAGAACACGCCCGCGAAAATCACCAGGTTGTAGGCCGACAGTGCCCGCCCGGCCAGCGCCTGCGGAAAAGCCATGCCCACCGCCGGCTGGGCCAGCGAGACAAAGCTGCAGCTCATGCAAAACAAAGCCAGGAGCGGCGTAGCCAGCGTCGAAATTCGACTTTCAGCTACGATAATGATAGTCAACAGGACGAAGCTGGAGGGCAGCCCCAGCGCGATCAATCGCTCTGGCGTGAAGCCCCGGCGCACCAGGTGTGGATTGACCAGGCCCCAGGTCCAGAACGTGCCCAACATGCTGATGTTGATCCAGAACAGGCCCGTGGCCGCCTGGGCGCTCGTATAGCCGGCCACCTTGATCATCCACGGCCCGGCCCACAGGGTCTGCAGGGCGATCAGGCCGCCGTAGCTGAAGAAGCCGATCGGCGCCATGCGCCGGAAGTACGGATGCCGCCAGACCTCGGCGTAACTGGCCGTTGCGACAGATTCGCCGGCCTGCCGACCAGTCGGCACAGGCGCCGCGGTCCAGGCCGGGATCAGCCAGGCGATCAACACCATCGAGAGCACGATCATCGCGGCCAGCCCCCAGAACAGCGGGCGCCAGCCCACCAGCGGCATCAGCCACTGGACCGGCAAGGTCGAGGCCACCATGCCCAGAGAGCCGGTCATCAGCATCCAGGAATTGGCACGCAGCTGGGTGCTCGCGTCCAGCCAGCGCCGGTTGCCGGTCAGCGGCGCCATCAGGCAGGCGCTGACACCCGCGCCAATCAGCACGCGCGCCGCCAGCAGACCGGAGAAACCCGTGGCCAAGGAAAAGGCCAGGCAACCGACGACCCCGATGCTGAGCAGACTCAGGATCACCTTCTTCGGCCCGTGCCGGTCCAGCCAGGCGCCCATGGGCAACTGGGTGGCAGAGAAGCCCAGGAAATAGCCGCCGGCCAGCAGACCCAGATCTCGCGCATTGAGGCCAAATTCCATCGTCAGCACAGGCGCCAGGGTCGCGGTGATGGCACGCAGCAGCGCCGAAAAGAAGTAGGCGAAGGCAAACGCCAGAAAAACCACCACGGCGGCGCGGCGCGGCAACACGTTCACGGCAGCCCCTGGAGCCTGAGTCCGCCAAAGAATGCATCGGCGGTTTCGGGCCTGAGGGTGTCCGCATAGATCACAGCGTGAAACAGCCAGAGGCCGTCACCAGACGAGCGGGCAAACCAGACCGCCTGTGATTTCACGGCGCGACTGTCCGCACGCTGTCCGTCCGCCGACAAACGCACGGATTGCGGCAGGTCCAGGCTGCCCGCCGGGTGAAACGGCTGTTCGTGGATGTCGCTCGCCCGCATGTTGGCCAGCGTGGCGCTGCGCCACTGCGTCATTGCGGCGCCAGCGGACGCGCCGACGCCGAGCCGCACCTGACTGACGGCAAACGTGGCGCCACCGGCATCGCAACCTGTCATCCCCAATTCCACGGCCTCGCCCGCCAGCTCCAGCGTCCGGGATGCCCTGTCCGGCTTGCAGGGCAAGAGGGCCACCAGGGGCGCCGGCTCGATACGCACTTCACGCCAGTTCAGCGCCGGGCTGCAGCCCGCCAGCCAGGCCGCTACGGGAATCGAGGCGAGTGCAATCCAGCGCATTGCCCTGATTATCACGGCCCGCGTTTTTTCGCGACAATGAAGCCATGAATTCACTAGATGGCGTTCGCGTTCTCGACCTGTCCCGGGTGTTGGCAGGGCCTTGGTGCACCCAGACACTGGCCGACCTGGGGGCCGACGTGATCAAGATCGAGCGCCCCGGCGCGGGCGACGACACGCGCACCTGGGGCCCGCCTTTTCTCAAGGACGCGCAGGGCCACGACTCGGTCGAGGCCGCCTACTACCTGGGCACCAACCGGAACAAGCGCTCGGTGACCTGCGACATTGCCAAGCCGGCCGGGCAGGCGCTGATCCGCGACCTGGTCCAGCACTGCCAAGTGTTTGTCGAGAACTTCAAGGTGGGCGACATGGCGCGCTATGGCCTCGACTACGACAGCCTGAAGACCTTGAACCCGGGCCTGGTGTACTGCAGCGTGACCGGCTTCGGCCAGACCGGGCCCTACCGAGAGCGCGCCGGCTATGACTACGCGATCCAGGGCATGGGAGGCCTGATGAGCATCACCGGTGAGCGAGACGACATTGGCGGCGGGCCGCAGAAAGTGGGCGTGGCCGTCGCCGACCTGTTCACGGGCATGTACGCCACCGTGGCGATTCTGGCGGCGCTGCGCCACGCCGAACGCACCGGCGAAGGCCAGCATGTGGACGCCGCGCTGCTCGACACGCAGGTCGCCATGCTGGCCAACATGGGTGCCAACTACCTGGTGGGCGGCAAGTTGCCCGGCCGTGCCGGCAACGCCCACCAGAACATCGTGCCCTACCAGGTCTTTGAAGTCGCCCCGGCCGCCGACGGGCACAAGGACCATCTGATCCTCGCCGTGGGCAACGACAGCCAGTACGCCAAGTTCTGCGCTGTTGCGGGACACCCCGAGCTCGCCACCGACTCCCGCTTCGCCAGGAACCAGGGGCGGGTGCGCCACCGCGACGAACTGGTTCCCTTGCTCCAGGACATCATGCGCACGCGCAACAAGGCGGCGTGGCTGGAGGCGCTGGAGGCGGCCAAGGTGCCCTGCGGCGCGATCAACAACATCGCCGAGGTTTTCGCCGACCCGCAGGTTCAGGCGCGCGGCATGGTGACGACCTGGCAGCATCCGCTCAAGCCCGACTTGCACCTGGTGTCGAGTCCGATCAAGCTCGGTGCCACGCCGGTCCGTACCGACCTGCCACCGCCGATGCTGGGCCAGCACACCGATGACGTGCTGCGCAATGTGCTCGGCTACGCCGATGCGAGACTCACGGCCTTGAAAGACAAGGGAGTCATCTGATGGCGAATTTTGTTCTGGTGCATGGCGCCTGGCACGGCGCCTGGTGCTGGCGACACGTAACCGAAGCGCTGATTCGCGCCGGCCATCGGGCGCATGCCGTCACCCTGACGGGCGTGGGCGAACGGGCGCACCTGTTAGGTCCTTTGATCACCCTGGAAACGCATATCACCGATGTGATTCAGGCGATCGAGTCCGAGGAGATGACCGAGGTCGTGCTGGCCGTGCACTCCTACGCCGGCATGCTCGGCACCGCCGTGGCTGACCGCATGCCAGGGCGCCTGGCGCACCTAGTTTATGTCGATGCGGTCGTCCCCAGACCCGGCGAAAGCTGGAGCAGCACCCACGCCAGCGCCACGCGTGAATCGCGTCTGGCGGCCGCAGCCGCCTCGCCCAGCTACAGCTTCCCGCCGCCCGATCCTTCCGTTTTCGGCCTGGAGGGCGCGGACCACAAATGGGTCAAACGACGCCAGACGCCCCACCCGGGGCACACCTACGAGGCCCCGCTGGACTTCGACCCGGCTCGTGTTGCGCAAGTGCCGCGCACGTTCATCAACTGCACCCGGCCGCCGCTGCCCACCATTGACGTGATCCGCACCCGGGTCACGGATCCGAAATTCTGGGACGGGGCCTGGCTGGCGGGTTCACGCGTGGTCGACCTGGCCACGGGCCACGACCCCATGATCAGCGCGCCGCAGGCGTTGACACAATGCCTGTGCGAGCTTGCGGGCATTGCCGCGCACACTTGAGCCCGCCATGCCCCTTCAAATGCGCGTCAGCAGATTTCCAAGCCGCCACCAGGTCGCCGCTTGTGCCTTAATCTGATCCAAGGAATGTCTTCATCATGAACCAACTTTCGCCAGGCGACCCTTCAGTCAAGGTGACGCAGGATTCGAAGCCGGGGCTCGCTACGCCTGCAGGACCCGCGCCGGACTTGTCCATCGCCGGCGTCATCGGCGCCGAATTGTCAGATCCAGTCCACGCGATGCGGCGGCTTGTCCAGGGGTTTCGAGACACGGGCCAGATGTCCAGCACCGACCTTGCGGCCCTGAGCCAGGCCATCGACGAGGCCGGCGCCATCGCCCGGCAAAGCCAGCAACTCGCGCGGTTGGCAGGTGGGCGGCTGCGCCAGTCCCATGAAAGGGTCTCGCTGGATCACCTTGTCGAAACCGCCTTGAAGGAGCGGCAGCCTCTGTACCAGGAGCGCGGGATCGAGGTGCACCGCACCATCAAACCCGTCGAGATCATTGTCGATCCGGGATTGCTGTCAAACCTGGTGGAGACCGCACTCGACTGGGCGTTGCCGAAATGCGACCGGCTGGTCGTGTCGCTGGGCATCAATAGCTGGCCGGAGCATGGCCTGCTTTCGATCAAGGCCTGTGGAACCGTCAGCACACAGGTCACGGAGCACGCGCTTGTGGCGACCGAGCCACTCAAGTGGCACCTCGTCGCCCAGATCGCCAGAGCCATGGGAGTCATCGTTTCACGGAATATCAACGGAAGCGACGCGACCCTGTTCCTGGAGTTCGCGCGGACCGTCAAGCATCTGGAAGGTCTGACGGCCATGGAAATCGAGTCCCATGGGAGCGACTCGGAAACTCACGCCGGGACCCAGGCACTGGCGGGTTTGCGGATTCTGCTGATCAGCGACGACGCGGCGGTCCGCAAGGAAGTCGAGAGCGCCTGCCTTGTCCTTGGCTTGGTGCCGGACACGGTGACAGACTCCGAAAAAGCGGTACGTTACACAGAACGTGACCAGCCCCACATGATCATCGTCGACGAGCGTGTGAGGGACCAGACCTTCGACGACCTGATGCAGGACATCCGCCGCCTCGACCCCAACTTCGGTCTTCTTGAAATTACCGATGATGCCGACACGTTCGAGATTTCGAGCTGGATGAGTGACAGCATGACTCGCGTCAGCCGCGATGTCCTGCGCCAGCATCTGCCTTCGGTGCTGACGCTGGAGCTGGCCAAGGCCTTCTGAGGCGTCCGGCGCGTCCCTGGCACGGCTACTTCAGCGTGCCAAACACCTTTTTCAGCACGGCGCTGCCGCTGCCGACCGGGTCCTGCCGGATCTTCTTTTCCTCCTCGCCAATCATCAGGTACAGGCCGTCCAGCGTCTTGCCGGTGACATATTGTTCGATGGTCGCTTGATCCTTCTTGACGAGACCCATGCCCGAGGCCTTGCCGGCAATGCTGTTGTACTGCGCCGCAAGCCCGACTTTCTCGGTGGCCTGTGTGACCACCGGCAGAAATTTCACGCTCAGCGGGGCGCGAGTCTTCTCGGCGAAAAAGTCGGTGACGGAGGTGGACCCGCCAGTGAGAATCTTCTTGGCGTCGGTCACGTTCATTGATTTGACGGCATTGACCAGCAAGTCTTTTCCCATGGGCACCGCTGCTTCCGCCGCCCGGTTCATTGACGTCACCAGTTCATCGATGCGCTTGCCCTGGCCCAACGTGCGCATGAACTTCGCGGCGCTTTCGAGGTAGCCCGGCAACGGGATGCGGACCTTCGGGTTCGCCAGGAAACCATCCGGGCGGCCCAGGAGGTCGACCGCAGCGACGGCGCCCTTTTCGAGCGCGATTTTCAGGCCTTGCGCGGCTTCGGCGTTGGTCAAGTCTGCCAGCGACAGCGCTTGTGCCCGCTGCGCGGCGGCGAGCAGCAAAGTGCCGAGCGTGAACGATGTGGCGTAAGTGAACTGACGACGATCCATAGCGAAACCCTCGATGAGACCCATCCTCCATGTTGCCGCAGCTGGGGGCGGGATGGTCATCGCTGCGGCAAATTTTTGTTGCTTGCCCGTCGGCCGCGCAAGCTGCCGTTCAATGTGGTCATCGACAACACGGGCGGCCAACGAAAAAGGCCGCCCATTTCACAAGGAAAACGGGGATTGCTAAATAGGTATTGATTTATTGCGCATGATGCAGTATCCTCACCGCATGACCCCAAATTGCACCACCTGCGGCTCCGACAAGTCTGTCAAGAACGGCACCAGTCGGCATGGCCATCAGCGCTATCGCTGCAATCAATGCGGCGCGACTTTCGGTGAGTTGGATCGACGACGCGTCGACGATTCCCTGAAAGAGCAGGCGCTGCGCCACTACGCTGAAGGTGTTGGCCAACGCGTGACAGAGCGACTGCTCGGGGTGAGCCATAACTCCGTGATGAACTGGGTCAAGCAGGAAGTCGCAGGCAAGGCGCTGGCCAGGATTGACCCAAGCGCGATCA
>JAABQG010000087.1 GCA_011391595.1 Hydrogenophaga sp. | reverse complement strand
CCAGCGTGGAATGGTAATTTCCTGCTATCTATTTTGAAATTCCAGGAGTTCCCTGTGATCGCCGCAACGGGTTGGCAGGGTCTGCAAGGGCGCGAGAACCCGCCGTCGGTGTTCGACTCTCACTGCACCGGGGCCTGCAGTTCGGCCTGAGTCGCTTCAGAATTTGCGAGCGAGATTGCATTGACGTTGCCATCGTCACTCTGCGCAGCAAAGCCAGGAACAGCGCGATAGAACGCCAGCATCCGTTGCGCCTGCCGGCTGGCCGACCATGTCTGCGCATACTCCCGGCCGGCATCGCCCAGTTCCTGGCGCATCGGTGCATCGTTCAGCAAAGTGATGACCTTGCCCGCGAAATCAGCCACGTCTTCCTGGGCAATGTGAACCCCCAAGCCCTCGCGCAGCACATCGCGCGTCCCCAGTTCTGCGGTTGAAACCACCGGCACGCCCTGCGCCATGGCTTCAAGCAGGACCAGGCCCTGGGTCTCAGTTCGGGATGAGAAGATGAACAAGTCCGCGGCGCAATAGCAGCTGCTCAGTTCCTTGTGGCGATCCAGGTACCCGATGAACCGGGTGCTGCCGTCCAGCCCCAGCCGGATCACCACGTGCTTCAGGCTTTGTCGCGCCGGCCCTTCCCCGGCAATGACGAAGAGCACATTGGCAATTTCCTTGCGCACGGCCTCAAGCACCTTGATCAGAAATTCGATATTTTTCTCGAACGCCACTCGCCCTACAAAAAGCAGTATCGGCTGGGCCTGCGCGATGCCGTATTTTTGGCGGAATGCGGCGCGATCGCCCAAGACAAAACTTTCCGGCTCGATCCCCGTCGGAATGACTTCCGTCCGGGTTGAAATGCCGTAGGCTTTCAAGATTTGAAGCATCGGATTAGATGGCACGACCATGCCGTCCAGACTGTTGCCCTGATGCCGGGAAAACCGTTTTGCGACGAAGCGCATGATTTTCCGGGGTATGAAAGGGATGTAATGGAAAAGATACTCTTCAAAAAAAGTATGGTAAGTCTCCACACAGGGGACGCCCAAAATACGGGATAATCTGACGCCCAGATAATGCGCAACAAACGGCGTCTGGATGTGAATCACGTCATAGTTCTCGCTGCGCAATTGCTCGACATGCTTCATGACCCATCCATAACTCATGAAGCGGTCTTCCGGGTCGAAAGGCACGCTGCGTGCTGGCACTCGCAGGATGTCCGTTTCGTCTGCGCTCAGCGTCAAGTAGGCAGGGGCGATTAAATGGACGGTGTGGCCCAGCGCACGCAGATGATGACGAAATGTTTCGATAGAGGTGGAAACGCCGTTGATTCTGGGAAAATACACGTCGGAAATAAATAATATTCTCAAGATGCCGCGTCCTCAAGATAATCTGCAGGCTGTGAAGGCTGTGAAGGCCGTGCAGGTGTGAATTCGCCTTGGCTTCGTCTGGGCCGCAAGGTTTGGCCTACCTGAGCAGAATGAACAGCCAGACGGTCAGCAGGTTGACGAGGGTCACCAGCACCGCCGCACTGCCGATGTCCTTGGCCCGCTTGGCGAGTTTGTGATCTTCCAGGGAAATACGATCCACCGTGGCCTCGATCGCCGAGTTGACCAACTCGACGACCAGAAGCAACAAGACGCATGAAATCATCAAGGCCCGGCCCAGCATGTCGCGTTCAAGCAGCAATGCCAGGGGAATCAGAACACTGGCGAGCAAGACCTCCTGGCGAAACGCGTCCTCGTTGCGAAACGCCGCCTTAAGCCCGGCACACGAATATCCAAACGCATTTAACAAGCGCTTGAATCCGGTTTTTCCCTTGTGCGGGCTTTCGATTATTTCCATTGGATGCATCCATGTTGCAAATGACGCCTGGTACACGCTCTTTATTCGGGCACTGGAATATCCTGCAGTCTTTTTTCGACGGGCCCATTCCCCGGCGACAGCTTCGCATGGACATATTTCAAGGGCATGACAAGCCTATTTCACCGGGACAAAAATTCCGTCCCATCCGCTCGTTGCTATTTTCAGGCACCCCGCGCCAAGCATCGTCAGTGTGAAGGTCCCACCGCCTCCCAAGGCTTGGCGCACAACCCAGCCGGCTGCCGGACCGATTCGAATCTGCTGACGGCCAAACCTGATTTCCAGATCCGCACCGGTCTGGCAGAGAGCCCCAACGCTTTCGGCCCAAAGGCCCTCACGAGACTTGGTGAACACCAGAAGCAGCGCGCCGTTCTTCTCCCCAATGGAGACCACGAGAGGCTTTCCGTCACCCATGGTGGTTTCTTCCCAGGTCGGCGCAAACCCCGGGGCGCCCAGCAGGGCCCGCAATTCCACAAGGCTTGTTGCGCACTTCTGTGTCTCGCTCGCGTGGCTGCTCCCTGCCGCCATCAGCGACAGGAGCAGCAGCCTGGCCAACCGACGCGACCCGACGCTCATGCAGTCGTCTTGGGCCCGTTGCCCGGGCGTTCGCCACGCTGCAGTCGCCGGTCGATGTCGGCGATGATGGGGAGCAGGTCGGCCACCGTGTCAATGCGGTAGTCCGGGCGCGCGTCTTCGAGCCTGGCGGCGGCCTGTGCGCTGCGCGCGGCCCGGTCAGCGGCGTCCAGCGCGGTCCATTCAGTCCAGGTCAGCCCCATCTCGTTGCCGCTGGCGGTAACGCCCACGGTCCAGCAGCCCGCATTCGCGCCTTCGAGCAGGCCCGGCACGGTGTCGTCCACCTTGATCACCGCGTGGGCGGGCCAGACGCCCAGGTCCAGAAAGCAGCGGTACATCCCGTAGGGGGCGGGACGCGATTCGGGCAGGTCATCCGCGCATACCAGGTTGTCGGGTTCAAAGCCCTGCGCCGCGGCCAGCGGCGCCAGAACGGCGGCAATCGGCCGGTTGTAGCCCGTGGTCGAGCCAATCTTCAGGCCCGCGGCCCGCAGCGCGGCAACCGTAGCGGCTGCGCCCGGCACAAGTTCGGCATGCCCGGCGACCGACGCGGCATTCAGGGGTGTGAAGATGTCGTAGAGGCGGTCAATGTCGGACGCGCAGACTTCACGGCCATGGCGCGCGCGCCATGCCGCGGCGATGCGTGGCAGCCGGGCCAATGCATCAATATGGTGCCATTTGGGGAGGCCCATGGGCCCGCGTGCCTCGGCGATGCTGATGTCGATGCCTTCCTGGGCAAACAGCGTGACGAAGGCGCCCATCGGCGCGTGGCTGCCAAAGTCGATCACAGTGCCGGCCCAGTCGAAGACCACCGCCAGCAGGTTCGAGAGTTTCAAGGGATTCATGGCATTTACCAGTTGTTTAAAACGTCTTCGGCAATGCCGAACGCGGTGCTGGCGCCACTGCCGCTGGTGACGACCACGACGCGCGTGGCGGTATCGGGCGCGACGATGAGGCAGTCCGTAGTGCCGCCAGTCGGGTATAAACCGGTCCAGCGCTCGACCACTTCACACTGTTCGAGTTGCAGCGTGGCACACAGATGGCTCAGGATCAGCCGGTCCACCGCCTCGCTGGCGAAGGGTTCCGGGGATGCATCGTCGTGGTGCGAATCGCCCACGACCAGCGTGCCGTCACCGCTCTGCACGGCAATCAGGTGGATCCCGTGCCCCAGGCTCGCGCCCTCCTCGGCCAGCAAATGCTCGTGCAGCGCCGCAGCCGGGGCCAGGTCGGCGTAGCCGTGGTAGCGCACCAGGCTCAGGTCACCCATCACGGCCGCGTCCAGCCGGAAACCGGGCTCGGGCCGAACGCGCAACATCTGCAGACGGGTCAGGCGCAGCGGATGCTCTTGCAGCCACTGCTGTGCCACACCGTTGAGTTCGGTGCCTGGACAGACGACCACGCGCTCCGCATGGAGCCGCCGGCGGGCGGTGCGCACGACGGGCGGCGCGACCTCGAGGACCTCTTCGCCGAACAGGAAGGTGACGCCTGCGACCTCCTGGAGCCAATGCGTCAGCAGGGTGATGGCCGTGCGCGATTCAATGCGCAACTCATGCGGGCTGTACAGCGCGGCCACGGCACCATCGGTTTTCAGGTAGGGCGCCCATGCAGCGGCGTCCCGTGCTGCATGCAACCTGCATTCCTCGCCCATTTCGGTTTCCATGAAAGCTTCCAGCACCGGTAGCGAGGCTGCATGCCGGGCCAGCAGCCACAGGCCACGGTGTTCGATCGAAATGCCGGCAGCCGGCGCAATGGACCGCCAGACGTCACGGCTACGGCAGGCGCGCCGCCAGGTGTCGCCGGCGCGCTGGCCCGTCACGGTCACGAAACCGAAGTTGCGTATCGACGCACCCACGCAACGGTGGTCGCGCTCGACCACCGCCACCCTGAGGCCGCGCTGCGCGGCAACGTGGGCGTGGGCCAGACCGATCACGCCGGCGCCGACGACGATGAGGTCGAACGAATCTGATGTCATGGATTGATGAGATGGAGAGGATTTAGTGGAATGGATCAACAGATGCGCCAACGCTGTGTGCGGCCGGTGACCCAGCGCGTGGCCATGGCAAACAGCAGGCGGGCAACGCCGGCGGTGACAAAGATCAAGACCGCCATCGCCGCAGCGGGTGCGACGTCCCCCGCATCGTCCATGTTGAGCACGGCAACCGAGGCCAACTGGGTGTGCGGCGCGTACAGGAACACCACCGCCGAAACCGTGGTCATGGCGTTGACGAAAAAGAACCCTGCCACTTCAAGCAGCGCGGGCAGGCAGACCGGCAAATGCACGCGCCACAGCGTGGTCCAGAAGGGAACACCCAGCGACTCGGCCACCACTTCAAACTCCTGGTCCAGCTGGCGCAGTGCGCTCAACAAGGTCAGGTGCGCCACAGAGAAGTAGTGCGCTACCGTGCAGGCGACCAGAATGGCCATCGTTCCGTACAGGCCGTGCAGGGGGTTGGACGGCGCGTTGAAGAACAGGATGTAGCCGAGCCCCAGGGCGAGGCCCGGCACGGCCAGTGGCAGCGTGACCACCAGGTTGATGGCCTCTCTCAGGGTGCCAAAGCGTCGTGGCTTGTCAACGATCCAGGCGGTCAGGAATGCCAGGGCACTGCCAAACACGGCGGTGCCCAGTGCCATGCGAAGGGAGTTCCCGTACGTCGCCCAGCCGCCACCATCCATCTGGTTGAAGTCGTAGTTTTTCAATGACGGCTGCAGGTTATAGGGCCAGTACGTGGCCAGCGACGCGAACACCGCGACGCCGATGACGGCCAGCAGGGACAGCGCCACAGCGCTGCAGTACAGCAGCAGCACCCGGTCACGGAGTCTGTGTGGCGCCGGCTGGTACACCGTGGCCTTGACACCCAGGGCCGCGCTCTGGCGTCCGCGCAGCGCGCGCTCGACAAAGAATGCGGCCACGGCGGGCATCAGCAGGATCACGCTGACCACGGCACCCATGGCGAAGTTCTGCTGGCCGACGACCTGCTTGTAGAGATCGGTGGCCAGCACATTGGCCTGCCCGCCAATGACTTTGGGCACGCCGAAATCCGTGAGGACGAGCACGAATACGACGACGAAGGCCATCAACACCCCGTAGCGCGAGGCTGGCAGCGTGACCGTAACGAAAACGCGCCAGGGCCCGGCACCCAGCGTGCGCGCGGCCTCGATCAGGCGTGCGTCCAAGGTGGCCAGTGAAGTGGTCAACAACAAAAGGGCGTGCGGAAAAGTCCACAGCACCGAACCGGTGACAATTCCGCCTTCGCCATAGATGCTGCCGCCGACCCAGGCCTTGAGCAGGCCCTGGTTGCCAAACAGATACACCAGACTGATGGCCATGAGCAGTGACGGCGCCAGCAGTGGCACCATGGCGAGGCCGCGGAACACCCGCTTGAGCGGCATGGCGCTCAGGGTGAGCGCATAGGCGTAGCCATAGGCCAGAACCACGGTGATGGCCGCGCTCGTCCCCGCCAGTTTCAAGCTGAGCAGGGCGGCGTCCAGAAGGCTGGGTGTCTGCAACCAGGTGGCGAAGTTGGCTAGCCCGACCCACGTACCCGTGGCATCGAAGAGACTGCGCCCCAGCAAGGCCAAGACCGGTACGGCAATGAACAGAGCGCCCAGCGCAAGCAGCAGCCAGGCGCTGGCGCCCTGTACGCTGGATTCGGCCAGGCCAACGGTTCCGGCAGGCCGTGCAGGGGCAATGACGGCGGCCATGTCAGGCGGGGATGATATGTAGGGCTGCCCGGGGCAGCCGCACCATGCAGGCTTCGCCGCGCAACCACGGCACATGGCCATCGGCTGGAGTCGAAAACTCTGCGTCGATGGAGGCTTCCAGGGCTGGCACGCGTACCCGCAGGCTGATCCAGGCGCCGCAGAAGGTCCAGTCCTCGACAACGCCGGCATGGCAGTCTGGCTGTGCTGGCGCCGCCGACGGCTCACGCGCGCGGGCGTGGTCAAAGGGCTGCAGCTGGACCTGCTCGGGCCGGATGCCCAGCAACAGCTGCTTCATGCCTGCTGGCAGGTCCCGGGCCACGGCGATCCGTGCCTGGCCCACGCGGACGCGGCGCGGCCCGACCGCTTCTGCAGGCCAGAGGTTGATGCGCCCTACAAAACGCGCGGCAAACGCGCTGGCTGGCTGCGCGTAGAGCCGGGTTGGCGCTGAGGCCTGTTCGATGCGGCCGTCGCGCATCAAGACCACGCGGTCGGCCATGGCCAGCGCCTCATCCTGGTCGTGCGTCACCATCACGGCGGGAATGCGAAGCCGCTGCTGCACGCGGCGTATTTCGGAGCGCAGCGTGTGGCGCACTTGGGCATCCAGCGCAGAAAGCGGCTCGTCGAGCAGCAACAGTTGCGGTTGCGGCGCCAGCGCGCGCGCAAGCGCAACACGCTGCTGCTGGCCGCCCGAGAGCTTCGCCGGATAACGGTCCGCGAAGCCACCCAAGTCCACCAGATCGAGCATTTCACGGGCCCGGTCTCTGCGGTGGCCGCGCTCCATGGCGCCCAGGCCGTAGGCGACGTTTTCGATCGCCGTCAAGTTGGGAAAAAGCGCGTAGGACTGGAACACCACGCCAAAGCGCCTCATGGCGGCGGGCTGTGCCGTGATGTCGCGTCCGTGAAGCGTGATGTCGCCCGCGTTGGCGGTCTCGATTCCGCACAGCACCCGCAGCAGCGTGGTCTTGCCACAGCCCGAGGGACCGAGCAGGCAGACGAACTCCTGCGGGCCAATGTCAAGATCCACACGGTCCAGCACCGTGGTCGCCCCGAAACGCTTGACGATGCCCTGCATGCGCAGCACAGGTGCCTCGATCGCTTCCCTGGGACCAGCCCGATCCTGCAGGGTTGGGGCGGACGCCTGTGCGGGCAGTGGCAGGTCAATGCGCATGTCCGTTTCAGCGCTTTTCAGCCTTGCCCTCGTAGCGCTTGCTCCATTCCGCGAGGATGCGCTCGCGGTTGGAGGCGGCCCACTCGAAGTCGTTCTTGATGAGCTGCTTCTCTATATCCGTGTTGATGAATTCCAGTTTTTCCTGCACGCCCGGCAAAGCCACGACAGCGAAATTGGCGGCGTAAAGTTCATTGGCCTTGCGGGTGACGGCCCAGTCCGCCAGCGCCTTGGCGGCTTCCGGCTTTTTGGTGGAGGCGAGGATGGCCGTGGCCTCCATGTCCCAGCCCAGACCCTCGGCGGGCAACACGATGTCGATCGGCGCACCGTCGCGCTTGGTCTTGTTGGCGCGGTACTCGAAACTCAGGCCCAGCGCGTATTCACCGGCGCCTGCCTGACGGCAGGGTTTGCTGCCGGAGTGGCTGTAGGCACCGATGTTCTGGTGCAGCGCATCCATGTAGGCCCAGCCTTTTTGCTCGCCCATCATCTGCAGCCAGGCGGCCACCATGAGGTAGCCGGTGCCCGAACTGGCCGGGTGCGGCATCGTGATCTGCCCCTTGTACACCGGCTTGGTCAGGTCGGCCCACGCCACTGGTTTCGGCAGGCTTTTCTTGCCCGCCTCGACGGTGTTGAAGCAGATCGCCGATGACCAGACGTCCATACCAACCCAGGTTGGCTGCGCTCGCGGGTCGCGCATGTTGCGCTTGATGTTCTCCAGTCCTTTGGGCGCGTAAGGCATCAGTGCCTTGTCCTTGTCCAGCAGCATGAGCGACGTGGCCGCCAGGCCCCAGACCACGTCAGCTTGCGGATTGGCTTTCTCGGCCAGCAGCTTGGCGGTGACGATGCCCGTCGAGTCCCGCACAAACTTCAGCTCGATACCCGGCTGGTCTTTTTCGAAGGCTTCCTTGTAGGCCTTGATCTGGTCCGCCTCGAGCGCGGAGTACACCAGCAATTCGGTCTTGCCCTGCGCAAGGACCGACAGCGGCAAGGCCATCATGGCGGCGGAAAAGAAATGAAGGATGCGATATTTCGACATGGGTACTCCTGGGTTTAACTTCCCTGTCATTGTTCAAACGTACAGTGACAGCGTGATGACAAACACAAGGCCTCCGATGCCCTCCATGCCCATTTCATCGCCTTCCTCCCTGTCGGATCTGCGCCAGGTCTTTCTATCTTGTGGAGGCAGCCAGTACACCGGTGAGCCGGTCACACATCTGGCCCACGCGCTGCAGACGGCTCACCTTGCGCAGCGTGCCGGCGCGGGTGATGCGCTGGTTGTTGCGGCGCTCCTGCACGACGTGGGTCACCTGGTGTCGGGACACGCCGGCACGCCGACGCTGCAGGGCATAGATGACCGGCACGAACACACCGGCGCCGACCTGCTGGGATGCTGGTTTGGCGAGGACGTCACCGCGCCCGTGCGCCTGCACGTTGAGGCCAAGCGCGCCCTGGCGACCGACCCGCGCTACCTGCGGGCCCTCTCCGCCGATTCCCTGCGCAGCCTGGCCTTGCAGGGCGGGCCGATGACGCCAGACGAGGCCGCGGCCTTCCGGATGAAACCCTGGGCCACGGCGTCGATGGCGTTGCGCCGCTGGGACGACGCCGCAAAAAACCCCGACTGGCGCGTCGGCGAACTGCTGGATTTCTGGCCGCTGGCCGAATCAATGGCGCGGCGCTGAGTGCCGCAAGTCGCGTCAGCACCAGACTGCCAATGCCTCCGCGTGACGTGCTGCACGATCGTGAGCTGAAGGCATCCAATGCGAATGACTGCAGGCCGCGCGCGTCAGGAAGTCGAGCAGCGAGAGGTGCCGACGGAGCACCCGTTGCTGCCGGTGGTCCATCAGCGGGTTGAAAATGCCCAGCCTCGAAAACAGTTGCCGCGGGTTCTTCTTGATCCACAGCCAGGATCCCATCTCCAGCGTGAGTGGCAGGAAGGTGCGTGCCGGGTCCTTGCAGGCCTGCAGATACAGGTGATCCCACAGGTCGCCATGGGCGAGGTACTGCGCGCTCTGCGGCTCGATCACATAGGTATGGTTGCTGTGCGCCTGCAGAAAGATTTCCTGCAGGGCATGAAACTCCGCCAGGTGCCTGATGGGCTTGCGCGTGTGGGCAAAGGGAAACCACAGGCGGTCACGGAGTCCGAAGCCCGAATGGCAGTCCAGGGCCATGCTGAACGGCCGCGCGAGCAGCTCGGCGCTGACCACCTCGCACAGCGC
>JAABQG010000086.1 GCA_011391595.1 Hydrogenophaga sp. | reverse complement strand
ATGAAGCCGTTCGCCAGTTGAAGGTCATTCGTGCCCTGCACGGGCCAAAGACCTACGACCGGATCGCCGACAATTGGCGCAGCATGGCAAATGAAAAGTATCCCCAGCTGCGCGACTTGCGATTGCCTTGACGCGATTGGTTTCAACGTTGATTTCTGACGTGCCATGAACAAGCCTGTACATGCTGGAAAGACGATCCACAGACACTGGAGAAAAGAATGATGAAAACGGCGCCATGACGACAGCCGCCATTTTTCTGCTCCTGACCCTCCCCTGGATCCACCCCTTCGCCCTGGGCCCCACGACCAGTGTCGTGCCCCTGCTGGTGAGCTGGACCTGTGCGGCGGCGCTGGCACTGACCGGCCGGCCCACGCAAGTCCCGGGGTCGCTCCTGACGGTGCTGGGCGGCCTCTTCTTGCTGGTGGTGGCCGTGGGCCTGTGGCCGGTCGGTGCGATGCCCAGCGCCGAAGTTCTGGCGCTCGCCATGGGCCTGCTGGCCGTCCTGGCCTGCGCGCTGCGCTTCGTGTCCGCGACCCAGGACGACGCCGTGGTGCTGGCGCGCGCCTGGCTGGCAGCCGGTCTGGTGAGCGCGCTGATGGGCTGGGTTCAATATGTCGGCGCGGCCGACGCACTGGCGCCGTGGGTGGCAGCCACGCCGGGCGAAGCCTTTGGCAACCTGCGCCAGCGCAACCTGTATGCCAGCCTGACCAGCACCGCCCTGTGCGCGCTGCTCTGGCTGGCCCGTAGCGACCCCTGGTTCAACCGGCCCGCGCGGGTGGCGGTGCCGGCGGTGCTGCTGGCAGCGGGCAACGCGATTTCGCACTCGCGCACGGGCCTGTTCGAGCTGCTGTTGATTCTGGCGCTGGCCGGCGTCTGGGGGCTGTACCGGCAACGCCAGGTGCGCTGGACGCTGGGCCCGGTGCTGCCGGCTTACCTGGCCGCGGCGCTGGCCCTGCCGGCGCTGTTCAACGCGATCGGCATGCCAGGCATCTTCGCGCGCCTGAGCGAAGGGGCGCCGCTGTGTTCGAGTCGCATGACGCTGTGGGCCAACGTGGTGGAGCTGATCGGGCTCAAGCCGTGGTTCGGCTGGGGCTGGGGCCGACTGGACTATGCGCACTTCATCACGCTGTACCAAGGTAGCGGCGAAGGGGCCCGGTTTTGCGACATTCTGGACAACGCGCACAACCTGCCCCTGCATCTGGCGGTGGAGCTGGGCGTGCCGGTGGCGCTGGGGCTGTGCGGCGCAGGCCTGTGGGCCATCTGGCGCGCACGGCCCTGGCGCGAGGCGGACCCGTTGCGCCAGCTGGCGTGGACGGTGCTGGGCGTGATCCTGCTGCACAGCCTGCTGGAGTATCCGCTGTGGTATGGGCCGTTCCAGATGGCTTTCGGCATCTGCCTGGGCCTGCTGTGGCCCGCCCGCCACCCGGCCCCGGCCCAGACGGCCAGCCGCGCCGGGCCCACGCTGGTGGCCTTGCTGCTGGTGGCGGGCGTGGCTTTCACCGCACTGGACTACCACCGTGTGCGCCAGATCTACCTGCTGCCCGAGGAGCGGGCAGCGGCCTACCATGACGACACGCTGGAGAAAGTCCGTGCTGCCCGGGTGTTTCGCGACCAGGTGCGATTTGCCGAGTTGACGACCACGCCCCTGCGCCGCGACAACGCCGAGTGGACTTACGCCACGGCGATGGCGCTACTGCCCTTTTCCCCCGAGCCCCGGGTGGTTGAAAAAGTGATCGAAAGCGCGGTGATGCTGGGCCGTGACGACACCGCCGTGGGCATGCTGGCACGCTACCGCGCCGCTTTTCCGAAGGAGCACGCCCGCTGGGCCGCGGCCCTGAAGCCCGCGCCATTGCTGCCATTCCCGGATGCGGGTGGTGGATAAGGCAGGCCGCTCCTACAATGCCGGCACGATGCCTGACACAACCCACTCTGAATTGCCGGCGCAGGAGCGCGCCGCCCACCAGCTGATCACGCCGGACGCGCTGGTGCAGCTCAGCCTGGCCGACGCGCGGGAGGTGGTGCGCTACATGCAGCCGCAGCGCGTGGACGCCGGCACGGCCATCTTCCGGGCCGGCGAGTCCGCCGATGTCGACTACATGTTGCTGGTGATTGACGGCGATGTCACCGTCGAGAGCCAGGCCTCGGCGACCAGCGAAGGCATGGTGGTCACGGTGCTGGGGGCGGGCAGCCTGATTGGCGAGATGGGCCTGATCGATGGCGAGCCGCGCTCAGCCACCTGCATTGCGGCCACCGATCTTTCAGTGGGCAAGCTTTCGCGCAAGGCGCTGGCGCAGCTGATCAAGGACAAGCCGGCGGTGGGCGCGCGGCTGCTGCTGGCGATTTCCAAGCGCCTGTCTGACCACCTGCGCGAGGCCAACCGCAAGCTGATGACGTTCACGCAAGTGAGCCGCGCGCTGCAGCAGGAGCTTGATGCCGTGCACGCGGTCAACCGGCGCCTGCTGGCACCCAAGTACGGCGCGGACGACTGAACCGTCGGCCGAGCCCGTCCGGCGTCAGAGCACCACCGGCGCATCCGGCAGTTCATTGGGCCGGTCCTGCGCCTGGTTTTCTGCGTTGTCCTGCGGGAAATGGGCCAACAGCACGGCCGAGACCTCTTCCAGCGCCTGCGTCAACCCGTCGTCAAAACGCTGCGCACGGAACGCCTGCCCCATGCGCTGCACCATGGCCTGCCACTCGGCTGGAGGCACGAAGGCATTGAGTCCCCGGTCGGCGACGAGTTCGATGGCGTGCTCTGCTAGCAGCAGGTAGATCAGCACGCCGTTGTTGCGCTCGGTGTCCCACACGCGCAGCTTGCCGAACATCGTGACCGCCCGCTGCCGGATGACGTGGCGCAAGGGCACGCCCCGGCGCACATGCCGCCACAGATAACTGAAAGGCAGGCCGGCTTCCACGCAGATGCGGATTTGCCCGCTGTGGCGCGCTTCGCTGGCGGCCACGCGCTGCATGAGGCGCTCGACCAGTTCGGGCGGGATCGCGCGGCGGGCGTCCGACTCGTCGAGCCAGCGGTGGCGCAACAGGGACTGAAGGGATTTCATCAGGCTTGTCATGGTTTGTTCGCCTTACCAGTCACCGCTGGCGCCGCCGCCACCGAAGTCGCCGCCGCCGCCCGAACTGAAACCGCCGCCTCCACCAATGCCTCCACCACCGCTCCAGCCGCCCGACCCCGCGCCCCACCCACCAGAGCCGCGCCCCCGCGAACCCCCGGTCGGCATGTTGACGAACAGCGCCAGCATCAGCGCGATCAACGCGGCGATCAACGCCAGCACCAGGCTGGAGGTCACCAGCAACGCCAGCGCACCCACGCCGCCGCCGGTCAGCAGCGCGCCCAGCTTGCGACCGAAAATGCGCTTGATCAGCCCGCTGACCACTGGCACGGCCACGAAGAGGAAAATCGCCAGATCCCACAACTGGAAGCCGTCGCTGCCGGCGCTGCCCTTGCTGGAGGTGCCCGGGTTGACGGGCGGTAGCGGCTCGCCCTTGATGCGCGCGGCCAGCTGGTCCACCGCAGCGTCCAGCCCGCCGGCGTAGTCGCCCTGCTTGAAGCGTGGCGTCAGCGCCTCGTCGATGACCTGCTTGGCCGCCAGGTCGGGGATCGCGCCTTCCAGCGTCTTGGCGACTTCGATGCGCACCTTGCGGTCGCCCTTGGCCACCACCAGCAGCACGCCGTCGCCCACGCCCTTCCGGCCGATCTTCCAGGTGTTGCCGACGCGGTTGGCGTAGCTGGCGATGTCTTCCGGCGCCGTGGTGGACACCATCAGCACCACGACCTGCGAACCCTTCGCGGTTTCCAGCGCGGCCAGCTTTTCCTCGAGCGCGGCCTTCTGGCCGGCCTCCAGGGTGCCGGTCGCGTCGATCACATGCGCCACCAGCGCCGGCACCGGCTGCACCGCCTGCGCGTGGGCCGCACCGGCCAGCGCCGCGAGGCTCAGCCAGAATGCGATTGCTACTTTATTAATAGCAATGTATGGCCGATTGACGCTGGGGTAAGGCACTTTTCCCTTACTTTTTCCCGAAATCCACCACCGGGGGCGCTGAAATCTGCGCCTCGTTCTGCACCGCGAAGCTGGGTTTGGGCTGGTAGCCGAACACCATGGCGGTCAGGTTGCTGGGGAAGCTGCGCGCCAGCACGTTGTAATCCTGCACGGCCTGGATGTAGCGGTTGCGCGCCACGGTGATGCGGTTCTCGGTGCCTTCGAGCTGCACGCGCAGGTCACGGAAGCCCTGGTTGGCCTTGAGGTCGGGGTAGCGTTCACTGACCACCATCAGGCGGCTCAGGGCACTGCCGAGCTCGCCCTGCGCCTGCTGGAACTTCTTGAAGGCCTCGGGGTTGTTCAGCGTTTCCGGGGTCACCTGGATCGCCGTGGCCCTGGCCCGCGCCTCGACCACCTGGGTCAGGGTGTCCTGCTCGAACGCCGCTTCGCCCTTGACGGTGGCGACGATGTTGGGCACCAGGTCGGCGCGGCGCTGATACTGGTTCAGCACCTCGCTCCATGCGGCCTTGGTCTGCTCGTCCAGGCGCTGGAAGTCGTTGTAGCCACAGCCGCTGAGCGCCAACACGGTCAGCATTGCGAAAAACCATCTTTTCATGTCAAACCCTTTCAAAATGCCCCCGGGGAGCCATGCCCAGCACTATAGATGCTTGTGGTGTGCCCGGCTTCAAGCCCGGGCTGGCAATCCACGGCAAAATCGGCGTTCCTTCCTCAACGGGCACCTCCGCGCACCATGTCAAAGGCCAAGCTCCGGGCCGCCACGGTTGGCGGCACTCCCGACGACATCGAAGCCGCGTTCTATGACGCGCTGCAAATCGGCGATATCACGCGGCTGATGGCCTGCTGGGCCGATGAGGACGACATCGTGTGCGTGCACCCCGGCGGCGCGCGCCTGGTGGGCGCTGGTGCCATCCGTGCGGCGTTTGAAGCCCTGTTTGCCAATGGCGGCATCCCCGCGCGGCCCGAGCGGGTGCGCAAGGTGGCCTCGCTCGCCAGCGCCATGCACAACGTGCTGGAGCGCGTGGATGTGATGACGCAGGAAGGGCCGCAGCTGGCGTTTGTGATCGCGACCAACGTGTACCACAAGACGGCGCAAGGCTGGCGGATGGTGGCGCACCACGCCAGCCCGGGCTCGCTGCAGGATGCGGAAGAGGCCAGCGGCGGGCCGCAGGTGCTGCATTGAATTCGCGGGCGCTGTCCACCGCGTGCGGACCGGCCCATGAAGGCCTCTGGTGCCGGATTCATGCCCGAAATGGCCATTCCCCAGCGTCAAATAAACTTGATTTGCTATGAAATATATAGCCCCCTGGTGGCTCCCTGGTGGCAACCTGCAGACCATCTGGCCGGCGCTCTATGCGCGCCGGGTGTCCGGTGCCGCGCCTGCGTACCAGCGCGAACGCTGGGACACGCCGGACGGCGATTTCGTCGACGTGGATTTCCTCGTCGCTTCGGCTGAGCCCCCAGCGCAGGGCAAGCCCCTGCTCGTCTTGTTCCACGGGCTGGAAGGCTCCTCGCGCAGCCACTACGCCGAGGCCTTTGCCGACTGGTGCGCCCGGCAGGGCATCGCCTTCGCCGTTCCGCATTTCCGCGGTTGCAGCGGGGAACTCAACCAGGGGCCGCGCGCCTACCATTCAGGCGACTTCGAGGAGATCGACTGGATCCTTCGGCGCCTGCGCGCACGCCACACGGCGCAGGGTGGTGGGCCGTTGCTGGCCGTGGGCGTGTCCCTGGGCGGCAATGCGCTGATGCGCTGGGCCGGCGAGATGGGGGAGGCCGCACGGGTGACGTCGGACGCGGTGGCAGCGGTGTCGTCGCCGATTGACCTGGCCGCCGGGGGCCACGCGATCGGTCGCGGCTTCAACCGGCTGGTCTATACCCGCATGTTCCTCAACACCATGAAGCCCAAGGCGCTGAAGAAGCTGGCGCAGCACCCCGGTCTGTTCGACCGCGCCGCGCTGCTGGCCGCGCGCGATCTCTACGAGTTCGACCAGCACTTCACGGCCCCATTGCACGGCTTCAGGAGCACCGAGGACTACTGGGCACGCGCCTCGGCCAAACCGCACCTGGCCAGCATCCACATCCCCGCGCTGCTGGTCAACGCCTTGAACGACCCTTTCGTCCCCGCCAGCAGTCTGCCGAGACGCCACGAGGTCGGGCACCACGTCACGCTGTGGCAACCCGCACACGGTGGCCACGTCGGCTTCACGCACGGACGGCTGCCCGGCCACGTGCAAACCCTGCCAGACGCGGTTGGCCGCTGGCTGCTGGGCACGCTGGCGCCAACGCGTCAATAATCAGCCGATGGACGACATCGTCAGACAGGCCATCGCCAAATGGCCCAACGTGCCCGATTGCCATGGCTGGCTGGGTCTGGACGCGCGCGGCAACTGGTTCATGCGCGACGACCGTGTGCAGGCGCTCGGTGCGTTTCCGGCGCTGGACACTCCCGGCCAGCCTGGCGCCCGCGGCGCACTGCTCAGGCACGAGAAGCTGATCGAATTCATTCACCGCAACTACGCCCGCGATGCCGCCGGGCAATGGTTCTTCCAGAACGGGCCGCAGCGTGTCTATGTGGAACTGGAGGCCACGCCGTACATCTGGCGCCTGCACGGAGGTGGCCGGGACGGTTTGACCGTGACCGCGCACACCGGGCATACGGCACTGGCGCGTTGCTGCCTGCTCGACGAGCACGGGCGGGTGTACCTGGAGACCGACCTCGGATTCGGCCTGGTGCACACGCAGGATGTACCCCTGCTGGCCGATGCCGTCGAACAAGGGCTGTGGGTGCCCGAGACGGTGAACGCCGATGCACTGCCCGCACGCTTTGGGTATGTGCGCAGTCCGCAGGCCGGCCTTCGAGCTTCGCCCGCGCAGCCCCAGAATCAACAGCAGATCAATGCCATCTGACGCTGGAGCAGCGGGGAAAGGACCTGAATTTCAAGGTCCCGCATTGTCTGTCCAGGCAAGAATGCGAAAAGCCGGCCAGGGAGACCGGCCCCATCAGGGCATCAAGGGTCTCGCCGGCTATTTCGCAGCAGCAGGAGCCGACGCGGCAGCGGCCGCATCTGGCACGGCGGCCGGTGCCTTGGGCTCTTCGAACTTGGCACCTGCCGCATTGGCCATGTACACCACGGCCCGGCCAATCTCCAGATCCGAGAAGTCGCCGCCGCCTTGAGGGCCCATCGCGTTCTTGCCCTTGAGAGACGAGTTCAGCAGGGCTTCGTAGCCCAAGGGAATGCGGGGCGCCCAGGCAGCGGCATCCTGGAACTTGGGCGCACCGGCCGCACCAGTGGCGTGACATGCCGAGCACTGCGCCTTGTAGACCTCTTCGCCGGCCTTGAGCGGACGGTTGGCATCGCGGATCTCCACGACGCCGACTTTCTGGATACGTTCGGCCACCGCCTTCTCTGCATTGACCGAGCCCGCCTGCGGCTTGTTTTCGGAGGTCACGTAGTAAACAAGGCCGATGATCACAAAGACGGGTAACACAAAGGCCGCCAGGCTGGCGTACAACACCTGGCTGGGGTTCTTGATCGGGCCGGTATGGGCTTCTTCGTGGCTGGAATCTTGACCGTTGGCGCTCATGGTGTCCTCAAAAAACGCAGTGTGTCCGGAAATGGCAGAAATCAAAACAACCTTTGATTATACCGACGGCCCCCTTTGAATTGGCGATGCGCAACGCAACGCCCGCCGCAGGCCGATGCCTTGTGGAAGCACCCCTGTCAGTTGGAGCCCAGCACCGGGCCGAGTCGACTTCGCCAGCGCCGCACGAACCGCCATGCGCCCCAGGCCCGTAACGTCCAGCGCCAAGTGGTCCGCGGACGCACGATCGCCACGACCACGACAGCGGACACCACCAGTTCAGGATGGGCGCGCACCCAAAACACGGCGTCATTGACGCGGTCACCCAGCGCCAGCACCGGCGTCAGCGCGGCAGATTGCAGGGCGACGCGTTCGCGCGCGTCCGTTGAGCGCTCCAGCAAGCGTTGACGCGCGACAGCCAGTTCAAGGCGCCGCTTCGTCACAGACGCAGCCTTTCCTTGTCACGATGGAGTTCGTCGAGGCTCGCACCCCAAAGACGCGACCCCTGCGCCAACCTGACCCGTGCGGCAATGAAGGCCAGCGCGCCCAAGGTCAGAAACACAGTGGCAAAAACCGCAAGCGCCAGCAGGCGATGGCTGTCCCACAACAGCACAGTGAGCAACACGGCCAGAAACGTCAGCCCCAAACTCAGCAAGACGACCGCGATGGCGCCATAGAGAAGCAACTCCCCCAGACGAAGGACTTCTTCGCGGGTTTCAACGCCAACCAGTTCAAGGCGGATCGATATGAATTCGATCAGGCTGCCTGCCAGGCCGCGCAAAGAAACCGCCAGTCGCTCCGGTTTGTCCGGGCCGCTCATGGCTGAAGACTGGGAATCAACGACGACCGATCAGCAGACCGATCACCAGACCGGCACCGGCAGCGACGCCGATCGAGCGCCACGGATTCTCATGCACATAGTCATCCGTTGCGCGGGCGGCTTCACGCGCCTTGTCCCGTACCGCCGCATCGACGTCAGCGAGCTTGAGGCGGGCGGCGCGCAGATTGTCGGCCATGCGCACGCGGAGTTCAGCTACTTTGTCGCCGGTCTGGGCAGAGGTGATCTGCAACAGCTCCTCGGCGTCAGCGATGACCAGCCTCAGGTCGGCGGCGAGTTTTTCCTTGGTGGCGAGGGTGGCTTCAGCATAGTCGGTCATAGTCTTCTCCTGTTGATGAAAATAATAGCAGATGGCGTTCCTGCCCAGCCCAACCGGCACAGTGCGATGCGCACTATCATGTGCCAGCTACTTCAGGTTACCGCAACCCGGGTTGAAATCCTTGTCGAAACGCAAGTTTTTGAACTTCAGTAGACAGACTACAGTGCGCGACGGCCCTTTGGAATCCTGAAAATGCGAATCCTCGCATGCGATAATTGAAAATCTGTTCTCCATGGATGCGGCTGTAGCTCAGTGGATAGAGTATTGGCCTCCGAAGCCAAGGGTCGTGGGTTCGATCCCCGCCAGCCGCACCAACTACCAGGCCCTCAATTGGCCAGCGTCCATTTGCCGGATGCCTGTTTGCAGAAGTTGTATTCGGCCGAAGCCGAACGTCCCTTGGCCTTGTTGGCGATCGATACCGCGCGACAGCTTTCTGCCCCTCGCTTGAAGGTCTTGATCGTTTCGATGTTTCCACCGGCCCCGGAGGCAGGATTGGACCAGGCGCGGGTCTCGCCATCCGCAGCCTGATTTAGAACTGCATCCAGAGCGCCTTTGAAGATCTTGTGATCCTGTTCGGTGAAGTGCCCATAGGGCGTGTCTTTCATGAAGCTCAGATTGCTCGCCATGGACGCCGTGGCCCAAGCCAGCAGGACCACCAGAGCGCCGGAAACTGCGGCTGCCTTGACGGCGCATCTGGCCGCCGTCGTGACAGCGACGCCCCTGTTGTCGATGAGTGGCGACAAAAAAGTGCGGCCCAAGAGGTAATGTCTCATGCGTGCTCCACTGGATTTGTGCATGTCAGTCTGGCACTTGATACCCGTCTGCCTGACAGGGCGCGATTGTAGACGCCCCCTGAACTCGGATGCCCCCTTCTGGTGATCCTGCATCAACCTGGCGCCAACCGGGATTGGCGCGGGCTGCCAGATCCTGAGCGAGC
>JAABQG010000085.1 GCA_011391595.1 Hydrogenophaga sp. | reverse complement strand
GTAACTTTCGCTACGTTATCCCCCACGATTGGGCACGTTCCGATATATTACTCACCCGTTCGCCACTCGCCACCAGGTTGCCCCGTGCTGCCGTTCGACTTGCATGTGTAAAGCATTCCGCCAGCGTTCAATCTGAGCCAGGATCAAACTCTATAGTTCGATCTTGATTTTTTCGCTCTTTCGAGCAACTCATAAATTGGAATCGACGTGATTTTCTTTGACGAACATCACATCTTTTTTACTTCATGAGCGTTTGTAAGTCAGTTAAGACTTAGTTCCGAAGAACTTGGCAATCGCCTTCAAACGCCCACACTTATCGGCTGTAAATTTTTAACGAACCCCTCGCAAAACCCACACTCTTCGTCTGGATCCCGCCAACTCGCTGTGATCAGCTGAGCCTTCTATTATGACATGTTTTTTTAAGTCTTGTCAAACTTTAGGGCTTCCCCAATGACCCGGTGTCGCCACCACGTCTTTAGCCCCGACTTCTTGCTGCTTTCGCAGCCACCTAGGAAAAAGTTTTCTTCGGCGAAGCCTTCTACTATAGCACGCTTTTTTCCCCCTTTTCCGGCAGATGCAAAACTTTTGTTGAGCTTCGATGCCGTCACCGGCGGGCGCATTGTTGCGGGAGGAAAATTTTAGCACAGCCGCGCCTCAAACGGGCCATGGCATCGCCGCATTTCGACCTTTACACACGCGCCAAGGCGCTGCACCCGGATAATCCCTGCCACATGGCACTGATCACCCTCATAGACGCCCACCTGGCCTTTGGCCACGTGGCACTCCTCGACAAGACTGGCTTCTCCCTTGAGAGCGGCGAGCGCGTCGGACTCATCGGACGCAACGGCGCTGGCAAGTCCTCGCTGCTCAAGATACTGGGGGGTATGGAGAAGCCCGACGACGGCATGGTGCAGTTCCAGCAGGGCGTGCGCCTGGCCTTCGTTGCCCAGGAACCGCAGCTGAACCCGGAAGACACCGTGTTCACTTCGGTGAGTGCAGGCCTCAAGGGATTGATCCAGCTGATCGACCAGTACACGCACAGCCAGGGCGATCTCGATACCTTGCAGAGCGCGATTGAAGCCCAGGACGGCTGGAACTGGGAGCAGCGCGTGGACGAGACCCTGCACCGGCTGCATCTGGATCCCCAAGCCCGGATCAGCGACCTCTCCGGCGGCACGCGCAAGCGTGTCGCCTTGGCCCAGGCGCTGGTGACCCAGCCCGACGTATTGCTGCTCGATGAGCCCACCAACCACCTGGACCTCGACTCCATCCAGTGGCTGGAACAACTGCTGATCGACTTCAAGGGCAGTGTGGTCGCCATCACCCACGACCGTTCCTTCCTGGACCGGGTCGCCACCCGCATCGTTGAACTCGACCGCGGGCAGCTGCGCTCCTACCCCGGCAATTTCGGCGCCTACCTGATCCAGAAAGACGAGCAGCTGGCGCAAGAGGCGGTGATTCAGGCCAAGGCCGACAAGCTGCTGGCGCAGGAGGAAATCTGGATCCGCAAGGGTGTGGAAGCCCGCCGCACCCGCGCCCAGGCGCGCATCGTGCGGCTCGGTGAATTGCGCGCCAAGCACCAGGCGCGGCGCGAGGTCGTGGGCAGCGTGACGATGGACGTGAACAGCGGCGCGGCCAGCGGCAAGCTGGTAGCCGAACTCACCCATGTCTCCAAAACCTTTGGCGAACGCTGCATCGTGCGCGACTTTTCCGCCACCATACTGCGCGGCGACAAGATCGGCCTGCTCGGACCCAACGGCGCGGGCAAGACGACCCTTCTCAAGCTGATCCTGGGTGAACTCAAGGCTGACCCGGCACCGGCCAACTCACCCAAACCCGAACCCG
This sequence comes from Hydrogenophaga sp., assembly GCA_011391595.1. Lineage (GTDB taxonomy): Bacteria > Pseudomonadota > Gammaproteobacteria > Burkholderiales > Burkholderiaceae_C > JAABQG01. The sequence goes on along the minus strand of JAABQG010000085.1, from coordinate 8,232 downwards.
GGCACAGCCCTTGGGGCACCGTGCGCCAGGGTGCCAACATCTCCGTGGCCTATTTCGACCAGATGCGCAATGCGCTGGACCTCGACGCCACCCTCGAAGACTTCATCAGCCCCGGCAGCGAGTGGATCGAGATCGGCGGCAAGCGCCAGCACGTCAAGAGTTACCTCGGCGACTTCCTGTTCTCGCCGGCCCGAGCCAACTCGCCGGTACGCTCCCTGTCGGGTGGCGAGCGCAACCGCCTGCTGCTGGCCCGCCTGTTTGCCCGACCGGCCAACGTGCTGGTGCTGGACGAACCCACCAATGACCTCGACATCGACACGCTGGAGCTGCTCGAAGACCTGCTGCAGAACTACGACGGCACCGTGTTTCTGGTCAGCCACGACCGCACCTTCCTCGACAACGTGGTGACCAGCACCATCGCCTTCGAGGGCGACGGTCAATGGCGCGAGTACGAAGGGGGCGTGCAAGACTGGCTGGTGCAATCGGCGCGCACGCAAGCCATTCAGGATGCCGCAAGAAAAGTAGCAAACAAAAGCCTTCCAGCGCTGGGAAATGCCGGGAAAGCCTTGAGAAACAGCACAAGCCCGACGCCAGTGCCTGCCAAACTCAGCTACAAGGACCAGCGCGAGCTCGACGCCCTGCCCGGACGCATTGATGTGCTGGAGAAGGAACAGCAGGCCCTGCGCGCCGAACTGGCCGATGGCAGCCTCTACAGCCGCGACCCCGAACGCGCGACCGCACTGCATGCCCGGGACACCGCCATCGATGACGAATTGATGGCCGCAATGGAACGATGGGAAGCCCTCTCGACGCGCTGACTCAGCGCGCCATCGCCTGGACCTGACGCGTCAGCACGCTCCAGAAATCTGCCTCTTGCGTGGTTGCGAAGTTGATGCGCATCAGCGTGCTGGGTGCGCGGGTGGCATGAAACAGCGCCCCCGGCGCGATCAGATAGCCCTCGTCCAGCATCCGCTGCGCCAGCTGGTCGGTGTCCACACCCGTGTCCACCCAGCCGAAAAGGCCGGCCGGCTCGGCGGCAAAGGTACAGCCGGCCTGCAGCGCCAGCTTGACGCTGCGGCCGCGCGCGGCATCGAGTCGGGTCCGGATGCGCTCGGCATGACGGTGCAACTGGCCCTGTTCCATGCAGTGGGCCAGCGCCTTTTCCAGCAGGCTGGGCGTGGTCAGCGTGGCCAGCAACTTGGTGTCCAGCAGGCGCTCCAACAGATCGGGCGGGGCGGCCATGAAGCCGATGCGCCAGTTGGGCGCGAGGATCTTGGCAAAACCGCTGACATAAATCGTGCGCTGCAGGCCGTCGAGCACGCTCATGCGGGTCGCATGTTCAGGCGCGATATGGCTGTAGGTGTCGTCCTCCACCACATGGAAATTGCAAGCCTGCGCCAGTTGCAGCACGCGGTGGGCATGGCCCGGCGTGAGGCTGTAGCCGGTCGGGTTGTGCAGCACGCTGACGCTGACGAACAGCTTGGGTGCGTGCATTTCACAGTAGCGCGCCATCACCTCCACGTCAGGCCCGGCCGACCCGCGCGGCACCGGCAGGATGCGCATGCCCAGGGCATCGAGCCGGGCAAACTCCACCGCCCAGCCGGGCTCCTCCACCATCACGCAGTCGCCGGCTTTCAGCAGGGTGCGGCTCACGATGTCCAGCGCGTGGGTGGCACCTACGGTGGTGATGATCTGGCCGGGGGCGGCCGGCACGCCCAGCGCCAGCAGGCGCGCCGACAGCACCCGGCGCAGATGGCTGTCGCCCAAGGGTTCACCGTATCTGAGCGAGCTTTCCTGCAATGCCGCAGTGCTGGTGACCTTGCGCACGGCCGCTGTCATGAAGTTCGTCGCCAGCCAGTCCGGTGGGAAGATGCCCATGCCTGGCTGGGGTTTCGGCCCGGTCGGGTGGAACATGCCGCGGATCAGCGCGGTGGCGTTGACCGGCGAGACGATGCGATCCGGTGCACCCGGGGCGCCAGGCGATCCTGTTTTCAGAGCAACTTGTGGCCCATCGACGCTGGGAAGCGCCGCTTTTGGCACCCAATCCCGGACAAAGAAGCCCCGGTGCGGCCGCGCCTCGATGAGGCCTTGCGCCAGCAACTGGTCGTAGGCGGCAACCACGGTCGACGGGCTGACCTCATGCTGGTCAGCGCACTGGCGCACACTGGGCAGGCGGGCGCCGGTCGCCAACAGGCGGTCTGGGATGCGCGTGGCAAAACGTCCGGCAAGCTGCTCCGTCAATGACTGGGAGGCGGTTCGCATCAGCATGGGGATTCCTGAGGAGTCGGGGACAGCGCAAAGTTCACTTCGCGTCCCTCCTGGGCTGGCGCGCAAGTTTTTCCGCTGTGTGGACAAATTCAACCATACAGTTTCACATCTGAGACGCTTAACTGTAATGATAGTGTATTGACTGCAAAGGATAAAGTAAGGCCCATGAACTGGCAAGCCCCCGTCCCATGACCGCCGCCGAATTCAGCGCCCTGCTGGTTTTGTCCGCGGCCACCAGCTTCACGCCGGGGCCCAACACCACGCTGTCCACCGCGCTGGCCGCCAACTTTGGCCTGAAGCGCGCGATGCGTTTCGTCTGCGCGGTGCCAGTGGGCTGGGGCCTGCTGTTCACGCTCTGCGCGGTCGGCCTCGGTGCGCTGGTGGTGGCCCAACCTGCGCTGCGCTGGGGCATCCTGGGTGGCGGCGTCACCTACCTGCTTTGGCTGGCGTGGAAACTCAGCGGCAGCCGCTCGCTGGTGCAGGTCGACGCCTCGCGCCTGAATGTCACGTTCTCCCAGGGCGTGATGCTGCAGTTCCTCAACATCAAGGCTTGGATGCTGGCGCTGTCGGTCGTCGCCGGCTGGATCGCCGGGCGGCCCGACGCGCTTGAGCGCACGCTGCAGGTGCTGCCGCTGATGCTGGCCTTTGGCTTCTTCAGCAACCTGGCCTATGCGAGCGTCGGTTCGCTGCTGCGCGGCTGGCTGGCCCACGGGCGGCGCCTGCTGGTGTTCAACCGCTGCATGGCCGCGGCGCTGGTCCTCACCGCCGTCTGGATGATCCGGAGCGCGCCATGACGACGGCCAATACATCCAGCGCCCATCACCTGACCCCCGACGAGGTCCGTGGCCTGTGGCTCGGCCTGCTCGGCGTGCTGATCTTTTCGCTGACCCTGCCGATGACACGGCTGGCCGTGGGCTCGCCCGAGGCGCCGCAACTCTCGGGCCTGTTCATTGCCTTTGGCCGCGCGGCCGTCGCCGGTGTGTTGAGCCTGTTCTTCCTTGCCTTCACCCGCGCGCCGCGTCCCGCGCCGGGCGACTGGCCGCTGATCTTCGCGATCGCTGCCGGCGCGGTGTTCGGCTTCCCGCTGTGCACCTCGGTCGCGATGCGCCATGTCGAAGCCGTGCATGCCAGCGTGATCCTCGGCGTGCTGCCGCTGGCCACGGCGCTGGTCGGCGCGTGGGCGCACCGGCAGCGCCCGTCCTGGGGCTTCTGGGCCTGCGCCGCGCTCGGCAGCGCATTGGTGATGGTCTTTGCGGTGCTGCGGTCAGGCGCGGCCGCCGGCAGCCTGTCAATCCACTGGGCCGACGGCCTGCTGCTCGCGGCCATGGCCTGGGGCGCGCTGGCCTACGTGGCCGGCGGCAAGCTCTCGGGACGGCTGCGCGCCGACCATGTGATCTGCTGGGCGCTGGTCGTCTCGCTGCCCGTCACCGCCCCGGCCACCCTGTTCACCTGGCCGGCGAACCCGATCACACCGGGCGCCTGGTGGGCATTCGGCTACGTGGCCGTGTTTTCCATGTGGATCGGCTTTTTTGCCTGGTACCGCGGCCTGGCGCTGGGCGGCACGGTGCGGGTCAGCCAGGTGCAGCTGGTGCAACCCTTCTTCTCCATGCTGATGGCCGTGCCGCTGCTGGGCGAGAAACTCGACGCCGTGACGCTGGGTTTCGGCCTGGCCGTGATCGCCACGGTGTTTCTGGGCAAAAAGATGCCGGTGCAGGCAACGAAGACAATCACGAGATTCAAGCAAGGAACCCCATGACGAACTGGACGATGGCCCGACGCGCCGAAAAAATGAACCCCTCGGTAATCCGCGAGATCCTCAAGGTCACCGAGAAGCCCGGCATCATCAGCTTTGCCGGCGGCTTGCCCTCGCCCAAGACCTTCCCGGTCGAGGCCATGCTCGAAGCCACGCAGCAGGTGCTCACCCACGATGGCCGTGCCTCGCTGCAGTACGCCGCCAGCGAAGGCTACGGCCCGCTGCGCGAGTGGGTCGCGCACGACCTGCTCAAGCAGGGCATGCAGGTCAGCCCCGACCAGGTGCTGATCACCACCGGCAGCCAGCAGGGGCTGGACCTGGTGGCCAAGATCCTGATCGACGCCGACAGCCGCATCCTGGTCGAGACGCCGACCTATCTCGGCGCGCTGCAGGCTTTCACGCCGATGGAGCCGCGGGTGGTGAGCGTCGACAGCGACGACAGCGGCGTGCTCGCCGAAGACCTGCGCGCCAAGGCAGGCCAGGGCGGCGACCGTGCCCGCTTCGTCTACCTGCTGCCGAATTTCCAGAACCCCACCGGCCGCACCATGACCGAGGCGCGACGCGCCGCCGTGGCCGCCGTAGCGGCCGAGGCCGGCCTGCCCATCATCGAAGACAACCCCTACGGCGACCTGTGGTTCGACAGCGCGCCGCCGCCCTCACTGGCCTCACGCCATCCCGACGGTACGGTGTACCTGGGCTCGTTCTCCAAGATCTTGGCCCCCGGCCTGCGCCTGGGCTACCTGGTGGCGCCCAGGGCGCTCTATCCCAAGCTGCTGCAGGCCAAGCAGGCGGCCGACCTGCATACGCCCAGTTTCAACCAGCGCATCGTGTCCGAGGTGCTCAAGAACGGCTTCATCGACCGCCATGTGCCCACCATCCGCGCGCTGTACAAGCAGCAGTGCGAGGCCATGCTGGCCGCGCTCGACCATGAAATGGCGGGCCTGGACTTCAGCTTCAACCGGCCGGCCGGCGGCATGTTCCTGTGGGCGCGCCTGCCCGAAGGCGTCGATGCCGTGGGCCTGCTGCCCAAGGCCGTGGACAAGAACGTGGCCTTCGTGCCCGGCGCGGCTTTCTACGCCGACCACGCCGATCCGCGCACCCTGCGCCTCTCCTTCGTGACGGCCAGCGTGGACCAGATCAACACCGGGGTGGCCGCGCTGGCGCAGGCGATCCGCGCGTACCGCGGCTGAGCCATGCCCGGCGCTGTGCCGTCACCCGGTGAGCCCGCGCCGGCGGGCACGATCCGGCTGTGGGGCCGCACCAGCTCGATCAATGTGCGCAAGGTGCTGTGGACGCTGCAGGCCGTCGGCGTTCCCTTTGAGCGCATCGACGCGGGCCTGAACTTCGGCATCGTCACGACCCCCGCTTATCGGGCGCACAACCCGAACGCCCTGGTGCCGCTGCTGCAGGACGGCGACTTCGTGCTCTGGGAGTCCAACGTCATCGTGCGCTACCTGTGCATGAAGTACGCCCCGGGCAGCCTCTGCCCTGAAGATCTGCAGCATCGCTTCGACGCCGAGCGCTGGATGGACTGGCAGCAGACCACGCTGAACCGCGCGGGCGGGCCGGCCTTCGTCCAGTGGATACGCACGCCGGCCGCCGAACGCAGGCCGGAAATCATTGCCCAGTCCGCGGCGGCGACCGAGCCGCTGCTGCAACTGCTCGACGCCCATCTGGCGCGGCGGCGCTTCATGGCCGGCGATGCGCTGACGATGGCCGACATCCCGATCGCCTGCGAGATCCACCGCTGGTGGGGCCTGCCGCAGCCCCGGCCGGTGCTGCCCCACCTGGAGCGCTGGTGGGCCACCTTGCAGGCCCACCCCGCCAGCCGCGGCGTGCTCGATCAACCCCTGACCTGACCCGGAGCTTCACCATGACACCACGTCCCTTCAAACAGATCGACGTCTTCACCGCCACCCCCTGTTTCGGCAACCCACTCGCCGTGGTGCTGGACGGCGCGGGCCTGAGCGACGAGACCCAGCAGCGTTTCGCGCACTGGACGAACCTGTCTGAGACCTGCTTCGTGCTGCCGCCCACCGAGGCCGGCCGCGCGGCCGGCGCCGACTATCGGGTGCGCATCTTCACGCCCGGTGCCGAGCTGCCCTTTGCCGGCCACCCGACGCTGGGCACCTGCCACGCCTGGCTCGAAGCGGGCGGTGTGGCGCAGAACCCGGAATTCATCGTGCAGGAATGCGGCGTCGGACTGGTGCGCATCCGCCAGCGCGGGCAGCTGCGCGCCTTTGCGGCGCCGGCACTGACACGCTGCGCGCCCGACGCCAAGCTGCTGGCCGCGGTGATCGCCGCGCTGGGCCTTCAGCCAAAGCAGGTGCTGGCCGCGCAGTTGCTCGACAACGGGCCGGTCTGGCTGGGCCTGCTGCTCGACAGCCCCGAGACCGTGCTGGCGCTGGACCCGGACCACGCTCGGCTCAAGGATCTGGGCCAGAAAGTTGGGGTAGCCAGCGTCAGACGGTCACAAGATGCTATTCAATTGATATCTCGCTCGAGCCGGGAAGCCAAGGCCTTTGACGGCCATGACATGCCGACCCTGGCCGAACCCGACCTGGAAGTGCGCGCCTTTGCCGCGCCGGTCGGCGTCAATGAGGACCCGGTCACCGGCAGCCTGAACGCCAGCCTGGCGCAGTGGCTGATCGCCGACGGCCACCTGCCGGAGCGTTACCTTGCCGGCCAGGGCGCCTGCCTTGGGCGTGACGGGCGGGTGCACATCGAGCGCGACACGGGGGCCCAAGTCTGGGTCGGTGGCGAATCGGTCACCTGCATCAGTGGCACGGTGACGCTGTGAACCCGCAGTCGCCCATCGCCGCACCCGCGCTGGACCACCTCGTGGTGATGGCCGCCAGCCTGGCCGAGGGCGTGGCCTGGTGCGAGGCCACGCTGGGCGTGACCCCGGGCCCCGGCGGCGAACACCCGCTGATGGGCACCCACAACCGACTGCTGCGCATCGCCACGCCGGATTTCCCGAACGCCTACCTTGAGATCATCGCTATCAACCCAGTAGCAAACAAAGACCAGAGAACGCTGGGATCGTGCTGGTTTGACATGGAAAACCCGCTTCTGGCCGACCAGGTGGCCCGCCACGGCCCGCAACTCATCCACTGGGTCGCCCGCGTGCCCGATGTGGGCGCCGCAGTGGCCCGGCTGGCCGCGTTGGGCATCGACCGTGGCGAAGTCATTCAAGCCAGCCGCGCCACGCCCAACGGCCTGCTGCAATGGCAGATCACCGTGCGAGCCGACGGCCAGCGGCTGTTCGACGGCTGCCTGCCGACGCTGATCCAGTGGGGCGACACGCACCCGGCCGCGTCCATGCCCGAAAGCGGCGTGACGCTGTTGTCGCTGTCCTTGCGGCACCCCGACGCCGCCACCCTGGCCGCCGCCTGCGACGGCCTTGGGCTGACGCAATGCCGGGTCACAACCGGCCCGGCGCGCCTGAGCGCCCGCCTGAAAACGCCCAAGGGCCTGATCGAGCTTCACTCAGGGATTCAAATTTCATGATGCACCTGCCCGACCTACGCGAAATCGAGGCTGCCGGCCAGGTGGTCTACCGCCATTTCCAGGCCACGCCACAGTACCGCTGGGCGCTGCTGAGCCATCGCCTGGGCGCCGACTGCTGGGTCAAGCACGAGAACCACACGCCGGTGGGCGCCTTCAAGATCCGTGGCGGGCTGACCTATTTCGAGCAGCTGGCGCAAACCGGCGCCCTGCCGCGCGAAGTCATCAGCGCCACGCGCGGCAACCACGGCCAGAGCATCGGCTGGGCGGCGCGCGCGCATGGCGTGGCCTGCACCATCGTCGTGCCGCGCGGCAACTCGGTGGAAAAGAATGCGGCCATGCGCGCGCTCGGCGTCACGCTGATCGAACACGGCGACGACTTCCAGGAAAGCCGCGAGCACGCCCAGCGCCTGGCCGAAACACGCGGCGCGCACATGGTGCCGAGCTTTCACCCCGCCCTGATCAGCGGCGTCAGCACCTACTGGTGGGAATTCTTCACGGCCGTGCCGCAGCTCGACGTGGTCTATGTGCCGATCGGCCTGGGCTCGGGCGTGTGCTCGGCGATTGCGGCCAAATTGGCGCTGAATCATCCGGCGCGCATCGTCGGCGTGGTGAGCGACCGGGCCACCACCTACGCCGACTCGCTCGCGGCCGGCCGCGTGGTCGAAGCCCCGGTCAGCACCCGGCTGGCCGACGGCATGGCG
>JAABQG010000084.1 GCA_011391595.1 Hydrogenophaga sp. | reverse complement strand
GTTTCAATAGCTGACAATGACCCATCGACGCTGGGTTGATGCTCTTTTTGTTCATATTTCAGGGTTTCAGCCACGGTGGCGGCCAGATTCTCAGCCGTGGCGTTTCCCACGGCCTGCTGGCCGACCTGGGCGGCCGGCGCCTGCTCGCAGCGGCCGATGCAGGGCGCGGCGATCACGCGCACGTCATCTCGCCCCAGCAGCGCGGGCAGGCGCTGCAACAGGGCGTCGGCACCGGCCAGCGCGCAGCTCAGGCCGTCGCACACGCGCACCGTGAGCGCGGGTGCGGTCTGGTCGTCTTTCAGGATGTCGAAGTGATGGTAGAAGCTGGCCACCTCGAACACCTCGGCCATGGGCAGCCGCATCTCTGCGGCCAGCGCGACGAGGTGGCGCTCGAACAGGCCGCGGTACGCATCGTTGAGCGCGTGCAGGTGCTCGATCAGCAGGTCGCGGCGATGGCCGTCCACGGGCGCTTCGCCGATGAGGGCGCGAACCTCGCGTACCGAATCCGCGTCGGGCTGGCGCCCCTTGAGTTGCATGCGGGCCCTGGGCCGCACGACAGGGATCGGTTGATCGGATTGATTTTCCATGGGTGCCAAGCCTAGCGGATCAGGGGGTGGGTGGGAACCCGGCCGGAAAGAAACACAGGGACCGATACGGCGCCAGCGCGCGACCGGCATGGGCCTGGCCGCTCGAACGAGGCCGGCCGCTCCCGAGCCCGCCCTGAACGGCTGGTGCCGCCTGGCCCGGGAATTGCGTGCTCGCGTCCGGTCAGCGGGCTTACTTGTATAGACAGTCAAAACTTGATCATTGTTTAGCAGTTCATGCACCAACAAGGGAGCAGACTGCATGACTAGCCCCGGGAAACCCTGCCCCCTTGAACCATTTTGGGGATTAGGGTTTATCCTGTCTATACAGGTTTGGATTCGCGGACACAATCGACTGGCCAGGCATCGCGCACAAGGTTCCTGGAAGTTAATCAACTCTTTAACCGACCGGAGAATGTGATGGGCATGACTATTTTCAAGAAGACAGCAACGCTGCTGGCCGTGAGCGCTTGCGTGGCGAGCCTGAGCGCGCCAGCCGCCGCGCAAGACACCAAGGTGGTGATCGGCATGTCCGGCTGGACCGGTTTTGCCCCGCTGACCCTGGCCGACAAGGCCGGCCTGTTCAAGAAGCAGGGGCTGGATGTCGAGATCAAGATGATTCCGCAGAAAGACCGCCACCTGGCGCTGGCCGCCAAGGCCATCCAGTGCGCCGCCACCACCGTGGAGACCCACGTCGCCTGGAACACCAACGGCGTGCCCATCGTGCAGATCGTGCAGCTCGACAAATCCTACGGCGCCGACGGCATCGCGGTGCGCGGCGACATCAAGGGCTTTGCCGACCTCAAGGGCAAGACCATCGGAGTGGATGCGCCCGGCACCGCGCCTTATTTCGGCCTGGCCTGGATGTTGAGCAAGAACGGCATGAGCCTGAAAGATGTGAAAACCACCACGCTCAGCCCGCAAGCCGCCGCGCAGGCTTTCGTGGCCGGACAGAACGATGCCGCCATGTCGTACGAGCCCTACCTGTCGAGCGTGCGCGACAACCCGCAGGCCGGCAAGATCCTGGCCACCACGCTGGACTACCCGATGGTGATGGACACGCTGGGCTGCGCGCCCGACTGGATCAAGGCCAACCCGAAGGCGGCGCAAGGCCTGGTCAATGCGTACTTCGATGCCCTGACCATGATCAAGGCCGACCCGGTGAAGTCCAACGAAATCATGGGTGCTGCCGTCAAGCAGACCGGCGAGGCCTTCGCCAAGTCGTCCTCGTTCCTGCGCTGGCAGGACAAGGCGGCGAACCAGAAGTTCTTTGCCGGCGAACTACAGTCCTTCATGAAAGACGCGTCGAAGATCCTGCTGGAAGCCGGCGTGATTCGCAAGGCGCCGGATGACTTCGCCGTGATGTACGACGCCAGCTTCATCAAGTAAGCCCATGAACACCGCACCCGCGATGGCGGCACCAAAGGCCCCGGCGCGGCCAAGGCGGCGCTCGCTGGCTCCCCTGGAGCCGGTGAGCCCCCGCGCGCAGTGGCTGCTGGGCCTGGGATTCTTCGTCCTGTTCTTTGCCGTCTGGGGTGTCTTCACCCTGGGCGGCTACGTTTCGCCCACTTTTCTGGCCAGCCCGGTCACGATGGCGCGCGAAGGCTGGCTGTTATTCACCGAGTTCAACTTCATCCACGACATCGGCATGACGGTGTGGCGGGTGTTCGGCGGCTTTGTGCTGGCGACGGTCATCGCCGTGCCGCTGGGCATCGCCATGGGAGCGCACAAGGGCATCGAGGCGTTTCTGGAGCCCTTCGTCTCGTTCTGCCGCTACCTGCCGGCATCGGCCTTCATCCCGCTGTTGATCCTGTGGGCCGGCATCGGCGAGCTGCAGAAAGTGCTGGTGATCTTCATCGGCTCGGTGTTCCAGATCCTGTTGATGGTGGCGGTGAGCGTGGGCTCGGCGCGCAAGGACCTGGTGGAGGCGGCCTACACGCTGGGCGCGCAGCCGTCGGGCATCGTCAAGCGGGTGCTGATCCCCGGCGCCGCGCCCGAGATCGCGGAAATCCTGCGGCTGGTGCTGGGCTGGGCCTGGACGTATGTCATCGTCGCCGAGCTGATCGGCTCGTCCTCGGGCATCGGCCACATGATCACCGACAGCCAGTCGCTGCTCAACACCGGCCAGATCATCTTCGGCATCATCGTCATCGGCCTGATCGGGCTGATTTCGGACTTCGCCTTCAAGGCCTTGAACCGCCGCCTGTTCGTCTGGAGTTCGCTGTGAAGAACCAACTCTCGATCCGCGGCGTGTCACGGGTCTTCACCAGCCCCAAGGGCCAGAAGACCCAGGCCCTCACGCCGGTTGATTTCGACGTGCGTGAAAACGACTTCGTCACCATCCTGGGCCCGTCGGGCTGTGGCAAGTCGACCCTGCTGCGCATCGTGGCCGGACTCGACCACCCCACCGCCGGCACGGTCCTTCTCGACGGCCAGAAAGTGGAAGGCCCGGGGGCCGACCGCGGCATGGTGTTCCAGAGCTACACCCTTTTCCCCTGGCTCAGCATCGAGCAGAACATCCGCTTCGGCCTGCGCGAGCGCGGCATGCCCGAGGCGCAGCAGAAAGAGCGTGCGGACTATTTCATCGCCAAGGTCGGCCTGAGGGGCTTCGAGCACCACTTTCCCAAGCAGCTCTCGGGCGGCATGCAGCAGCGCACCGCGATCGCGCGCGCGCTGGCCAACGACCCCAAGATCCTGCTGCTCGACGAGCCCTTCGGCGCGCTGGACAATCAGACCCGCGTGCTGATGCAGGAGCTGCTGCTGGGCATCTGGGAATCGGCGCAGAAGACCGTGCTGTTCGTAACGCACGACATCGACGAGGCCATCTTCATGGCCAACCGCGTGGCGGTGTTCAGCGCCCGGCCCGGCCGCATCAAGACCGAGATCGCCGTGAATTTCCCGCACCCACGCCACTACACGATCAAGACCTCGCCCGAGTTCATGGCCATCAAGGCGCAGTTGACCGAAGAGATCCGCGCCGAGTCGATGGCGGCGGACGTGCATTGAGCCCCGGACGATTTCAAGCCATGGCCACCTCCGCAGCAGAACCTTCGTCGCACGCACGCGCCACCCCGGTGGTGCGCGCGAAGGCGCAGGCCGACGCCGCCAGCGGCACCGCGCTGTACCAGCAGATCAAGGACTTCGTGGCCGGCAACATCCAGGACGGCCGCTGGAAAGCCGGCGACCGCCTGCCCTCGGAGAACGACCTGGTGCAGCAGTTCGGGGTCTCGCGCATGACGGTCAATCGCGCCCTGCGCGAGTTGCTGGAGCAGGGGCGCATCCGCCGGGTGGCCGGCGTCGGCAGTTTCGTGGCCGAAGACAAGCCCCAGTCCAACCTGCTGCGCATTGCCAGCCTGGCGCAGGACATCCGCTCGCGCGGTCACGACTACGCCTGTGAAGTGATCGCCGTGGAGCGCATTTCCGCGACGCTGGAGATCGCCGCCGCCCTGGGGTTGCATACCGGCGCCTCGGTGTTTCACAGCGTCTGCGTACACAAGGAAGATGGCGTGCCCATGCAGCTGGAGGACCGCTACGTCAACCCGGCGTTGGTTCCCGGCTTTGCCCAGCAGGACTTTTCGCAGGAGCAGCCCTCGGACTTCCTGGTGCGCACCGTGCTGTTCGACCAGATGGAGCATGTGGTCGACGCCGTGCTGCCCACGCCCGAGCAGGCCGGCCTGTTGCAGATGGAGCCGGGCCAGCCCTGCCTGCTGCTGACACGGCGCACCTGGCAGCGCGAGGTGCCCATCACCATCGTCCGCATGTTGCATCCGGGCGCGCGATACCGGCTGGGCAGCCGCTTTCGCACCGACGGCAACGCCCTGGCCAGCTGAGGCCCGTCGCCTACATTGAACCCAGCCACAGCCCCCACTTGTCTATACAGGAACAGACCAATGTCCCCGACCTCCTTCACCCTGCTGCCCGGCCGCGTCACGCTGGCCCGGTGGCGCGACATTTTCCGGGGCGCCACGCCCACGCTGGACCCCGCCTGCGCCGCGGCCGTGGCCGCCAGCGCCGCGACGGTGGAGCGCATCGTCGCCCGGGGTGAGCCGGTCTATGGCATCAACACCGGCTTCGGCAAGCTGGCGAGCGTGCGTATTCCCGCGAATGACCTGGAGAAACTGCAGCGCAACATCGTGCTGTCGCATTGCGCGGGCATGGGCGAGGCCACCCCGGTGCCGGTGACGCGGCTCATGATGGCGCTCAAGCTCGCCAGCCTGGCCCAGGGGGCCTCCGGCATTCGCCCGGCCACGCTGAGCCTGCTCGAAGCCATGCTGGTGCGCGGGGTGATTCCGGTGGTGCCGGCCCAGGGCTCGGTGGGCGCCTCCGGCGACTTGGCGCCGCTGTCGCACATGACGGCGGTGATGATCGGCGTGGGCGAGGCCGACACGCCCACCGGGCGCAAGAGCGCGGTGGAGGCCCTGGCCAGCGTCGGGCTTGCGCCGGTGGTGCTGGGCCCCAAGGAAGGGCTGGCCCTGCTCAACGGCACGCAGTTCTCCACCGCCCATGCGCTGGCCGGGCTGTTCGAGGCCGAGCGCCTGTTCCAGTCGGCCCTGCTGACCGGCGCGCTGTCCACCGATGCGGCCCGCGGCACCGATGCGCCCTTCGACGCGCGCATTCACACCTTGCGCCGCCACAAGGGCCAGATCGCGGCGGCCGAGGCGCTGCGCCAGCTGCTGCTGGGCAGCGCCATTCGCGCCTCGCACCTCAGCGGCGACGAGCGGGTGCAGGACCCCTATTGCCTGCGCTGCCAGCCCCAGGTGATGGGCGCCTGCCTGGACGTGCTCAACCACGCGGCCAATCTGCTGGAGACCGAGGCCAACGGGGTGTCGGACAACCCGCTGATCTTCCCCGGCGTTGACGGTGCGCCCGACACCTCGCTGTCCGGCGGCAACTTCCACGCCGAGCCGGTGGCCTTCGCCGCCGACATGATCGCCCTGGCGATCTGCGAAATCGGCTCCCTGGCCGAGCGCCGCATCGCGATGCTGGTGGACCCTGCGCTGTCGGGCCTGCCAGCCTTCCTGACCCCCAGGCCGGGCCTGAACTCGGGCTTCATGATTCCCCAGGTGACCGCCGCCGCGCTGGTGTCGGAGAACAAGCAGCGCGCCTATCCGGCCAGCGTCGACTCGATTCCGACCTCGGCCAACCAGGAAGACCATGTGTCCATGGCCGCGCACGGCGCGCGCCGGCTGGCCCCGATGGCGGAAAACGCCATGGCCGTGATCGCCATCGAATGGCTGTGCGCCACGCAGGGTTGTGACTTCCATGCGCCGCTGCAGACGAGCGGTCCGCTGCAGCAGGCCGTGCGGCTGCTGCGCGACCAGGTGCCCACGCTGGGCGACGACCGCCACATGCAGCCCGACCTGCAGGCCGCCATCGGCATGGTGCGCAGCGGCGCGCTGCAAGCGGCGGTGCCCGACGTGGCCCTGCCCGGCGTGATCTGAATCCGTCCCCCTCTCATTGTTTTTGAACCCAGGAGCCGTCCATGACCACCAACAACGATCCCCGCATCGACCCCACCCGCGTGATCCGCGCGCCCCGAGGCAGCCAACTGCATTGCAAGAACTGGATCACCGAGGCGGCCTACCGCATGATCCAGAACAACCTGGACCCGGAAGTCGCCGAGAACCCGCAGGCGCTGGTGGTGTACGGCGGCATCGGCCGCGCCGCGCGCGACTGGGCCTGCTTCGACCAGATCCTGGCCTCGCTCAAGGACCTGAACGACGATGAGTCCCTGCTGGTGCAATCCGGCAAGCCGGTGGGGGTGTTCAAGACTCACGCCAACGCGCCGCGCGTGCTAATCGCCAACTCCAACCTGGTTCCCAAGTGGGCCACCTGGGAGCACTTCAACGAGCTCGACCGCAAGGGCCTGTTCATGTACGGCCAGATGACGGCCGGCAGCTGGATCTACATCGGCAGCCAGGGCATCGTGCAGGGCACCTTCGAAACCTTTGTCGAAGCCGGTCGCCAGCATTACGGCAACGACCTGGCGGGAAAATGGTTCCTGACCGCCGGCCTGGGCGGCATGGGCGGCGCGCAGCCGCTGGCCGCCACGCTGGCGGGGGCCGTCTCCCTGAACATCGAGTGCCAGCAGGCCAGCATCGACTTCCGGCTGCGCACCCGCTACGTGGACAAGCAGGCGCGCGACATCGACCATGCCATCGAACTGATCAAGGCGCACACCGGGAAAAAGGAAGCGGTGTCCATCGCCTTGCTCGGCAATGCCGCCGAGGTGCTGCCGGAACTGGTGAAGCGGGCGCGGGCCGGCGGCATCAAGCCCGACCTGGTGACCGACCAGACCTCGGCGCACGACCTGATCAACGGCTACCTGCCCTCAGGCTGGACGGTCGAACAATGGAAGGTCGCACAGCGCGACCCGGCGCAACACGCCCGGCTGACCGCCGACGCGGCGAGCAGCTGCGCCGTGCATGTGCAGGCCATGCTGGACTTCCAGGCCATGGGCATCCCCACGGTGGACTACGGCAACAACATCCGCCAGGTGGCGTTCGACCAGGGGGTGAAGAACGCGTTCGATTTCCCCGGTTTCGTGCCGGCCTATATCCGCCCGCTGTTCTGCGAAGGCAAGGGGCCGTTCCGCTGGGTGGCGTTGTCCGGTGACCCGGAAGACATCTACAAGACCGACGCCAAGATCAAGGAACTGTTCCCCGACAACAAGCACACCCACCGCTGGCTGGACATGGCGCGCGAACGCATCAGCTTTCAGGGCCTGCCCGCGCGCATCTGCTGGCTGGGCCTGGGCGAGCGCCACGTCGCCGGCCTGGCCTTCAACGAGATGGTGAAAAGCGGCGAACTCAAGGCGCCCATCGTCATCGGCCGCGACCACCTGGACACCGGCTCGGTGGCCAGCCCGAATCGTGAGACCGAGTCCATGAAGGACGGCACCGACGCCGTGAGCGACTGGCCGCTGCTGAACGCGCTGCTCAACACCGCCGGCGGCGCCAGCTGGGTCAGCCTGCACCACGGGGGCGGCGTGGGCATGGGCTACTCGCAGCACGCCGGCATGGTGATCGTGGCCGACGGCACCGACGCGGCGGCCGAGCGCCTGGCCCGCGTGCTGGTGAACGACTGCGCCTCGGGCGTGATGCGCCATGCCGACGCCGGCTACGAGCAGGCGATTGCCACGGCCAAGAAGCACGGGCTCAAGCTGCCGATGATCAAGTGATGTTGCCGCCATGCTCCATCGCTTCGCCCTCGCCGACCTGAGCCCCACGCCGTGGAAGAACGGCGGCGGCAGCACGCGCGAAATCGTGTGCCGGCCAGAGGGCGCGGGCATGGACAGCTTCGAATGGCGGGTGAGCATTGCCACCATCGCGCAGTCGGGGCCGTTCTCGGTGTTTGCCGGGGTGGATCGGGTGATCCTGCTGCTCGACGGCGACGGGGTGCAGCTGCAGTCGGCTGGCGGCATTCACCACCGGCTCGACCAAGCCCTGCAGCCGTTTGCCTTCTCCGGCGATGAGGCGCTGGACTGCACGCTGCTCGGCGGACCGTCGTTGGATTTCAACGTGATGACACGGCGCCGCACGCTGCGCGCCGAGGTCACGGTGCTGCGGGCGCCCACCCCCATCGCGCCGACGCCGAGCGGTCTGCTGCTCGCGGTGCGCGGCCACTGGCAGTTGCACGCCGACGGGGCCGCACAGGACTGCGCCGCCGGGCAGGGCCTGTGGTGGGACGGCGAGGCGCAAGGCTGGCTGGCCAGGCCGCAGGGTGATGAACCGGCGCTGCTGTGGGTGCATCTGGCGAACGTGGGAGCTGATTTTCATGAAAAACAAGCCTGAATCCAGCGTGAGATGGTCATCTCCAGCTACGCAATTGGTAGCGAATCTGCCGGCCGCCGATGGCGTCTGGGAACGCCTTCGCCCCCTGCCCGGGGCGCTGGACGGGCTCGACGGGGCAGCGGGCGAGCTCAGCCTGGTCGTGGCGGACGGGCGGATCGACTGGATCGGCGCCTGCGATGCCGTGCCCGCCCAGCATGCCGGCCTGCCACGTGTGGACGGCGGCGGCGCCCTGCTGGGCCCCGGCCTGGTCGATTGCCACACGCACCTGGTCTACGGCGGGCAGCGCGCCAACGAATTCGCCATGCGCCTGGCCGGTGCCAGCTACGAGGACGTGGCCCGCGCCGGCGGCGGCATCGTGTCGTCGGTGCGTGCCACGCGCGAGGCCGACGAGCACACGCTGTTCGCGCTGGCCGCTCCGCGGCTCGAAGCCCTGCTGAATGAGGGCGTCTGCGCCATCGAAATCAAGTCCGGCTACGGCCTGGCGCTCGAACACGAACGCAAGCAGCTGCGCGTGGCGCGGCGGTTGGGCGTTGCCTATGGCGTGACGGTGCGCACCACCTTCCTCGGCGCCCATGCGCTGCCGCCCGAGTACGCCGGGCGCAGCCAGGACTACATCGATCTGGTGTGCCGCGAGATGCTGCCCACCCTGGCCGCCGAAGGGCTGGTCGACGCGGTGGATGCGTTCTGCGAACGCATCGGCTTCTCGCTGGCCGAGACCGAACAGGTGTTCCAGGCCGCACAGGCGCTGGGCCTCCCGGTCAAGCTGCACGCCGAGCAGCTGTCCGACATGGGCGGCTCCGCGCTGGCGGCGCGCTTCGGCGCGCTGTCGTGCGACCACATCGAACACCTGAACCCCGAGGGCATCGCCGCGATGAAGGCCGCCGGCACCGTGGCCGTGCTGCTGCCCGGTGCCTACTACACGCTGCGCGACACCCACCTGCCGCCCATCGAAGCGCTGCGCGAGGCCGGCGTGCCCATGGCGGTGAGCACCGACCACAACCCCGGCACCTCGCCCGCCCTGAGCCTGCTGCTGATGGCCAACATGGCCTGCACGCTGTTCCGCCTGACCGTGCCCGAGGCGCTGGCCGGCATCACCCGCCATGCGGCCCGGGCGCTGGGCCTGCAGGAAACCCACGGCGCGCTGGCCGTGGGGCGCCCGGCCAACTTCGTGCTGTGGGACCTGGACGAGGCGGCCGAACTGGCCTACTGGTTCGGCCAGCGCCCGGCCTGCACCGTGGTGCGACAGGGGCGCGTCGCGGTCAACACCCTGGGCCTGCCCGTGACTGCGGAGACCTGCCATGGTTGACACCGCTCCGATGAATCGCCTGTTTGCCGCCGACGCCCTGCTGCCCGCCGGCTGGGCCCGCGACGTGCTGCTGACCTGGAATTCAGACGGCCAGCTCACGGCGGTCAACGCCGACAGCGTGCGACCCGAGGGGGTCCCCGAGGTGGACGGCCCCTTGATTCCCGGCCTGCCCAACCTGCATTCCCATGCCTTCCAGCGCGCCTTTGCCGGTCTGACCGAGTTCCGCAGCGACCCCGCCGACAGCTTCTGGAGCTGGCGCGCGCAGATGTACCGTTTCGCCCGGCGCCTGAAGCCGGAGCAACTGGAGGCGATCGCCACCTGGCTCTACATCGAGATGCTGGAAGCCGGCTACACCTCGGTCTGCGAGTTCCACTATGTGCACCACGACCCGGACTGCCGGCCGTACGCCGACGATGCCACGTTGTCGCTGTGCCTGCTGCGCGCGGCCAGGACAGCGGGCATCGGCCTGACCCTGCTGCCGGTGCTCTACCAGACCGCCGGCTTTGGCGACACGCCCCCCGCCGACGGGCAGCGGCGCTTTATCCGCAGCACCGACAACATGCTGCGGCTGCTGGAACGCCTGAAGCCGCTGTGCGACACGCAGGGCGCGCGCCTGGGCCTGGCCCCGCATTCGCTGCGCGCCGTGCCACCCGATGCGCTGCGCGAGGCATTGGCCGGGCTGCACGCCCTCGACGCCACCGCACCGGTGCACATCCACATCGCCGAGCAGACCGGCGAGGTCGACGCCTGCCTGGCCTGGAGCGGCCAGCGGCCGGTGGAATGGCTGTTGAATCATGCGCCGGTGGACGAGCGCTGGTGCCTGGTGCATGCCACGCACCTGAACGCGCAGGAAATCGCCCGGGCGGCGGCGACCGGCGCCGTGGCCGGCATCTGCCCCAGCACCGAGGCCAACCTGGGCGACGGCATCTTCGACACGCCCGCCTGGTTATCAGCGGGTGGGCGCTGGGGGCTGGGCTCCGA
>JAABQG010000083.1 GCA_011391595.1 Hydrogenophaga sp. | reverse complement strand
GGCTTGCGCGTGGAACAAGCGGTGATGACCTGGAAGACCGGCCGCATCCCCAGGCTGGTAATGCTCGCGACTTTCCTCGCCACCTTGACCGTCCCGCTGCAGTTTGCGGTCCTGTTCGGTGTGGTTATGAGTATCCTGCTCAACACCATCCGCCAATCGAACAAGGTCGTCGTCACCCAGTGGGTACTACAAACGCAAGGCTTCCCGCTGGAACAGCCGCCGCCCAAACGCCTGCCCAGCCACCAGCTCACGATCTTGCATGTCTATGGCAGCCTGTTCTTCGCCGCGGCCAAGAACATCGAAGAGATGCTGCCGGCCATCGGCGATGCCACCCGCGCCGTCGTGGCCATCAACATGCGCGGCAAGAGCGAGATCGGCAGCACCTTCGTGACCGTGTTGCAGCGCTATTCCCAGGCGCTGCAGGCCAGGCAAGGCAAACTGATGCTGGTCGGCGTGGACCCGCTCGTTCGCGACCAGTTGGCCAAGACCGGGGTGCTCAAGCTCATTGGCGACGAGAATGTCTTCGTGGCTACGCCACAGCTTGGTGCAGCGCTCAACCAGGCAGTGGCGGCGGCCAATACCTGGCTGGGCCAACCCCCCGGCGGCGCAACGCCCGATAAGGCTTAACATGCGATCGAGTGAAACCTTGCCTGCCGTAGCCGACCCCAGCGCGACGCCCGCGCCGCTGCCCGCGAACGCCCCGCCGGGCTTCCACCTGCTGGCCAAGCCGAGCGGGTCGACGTGCAACATCGACTGTACCTATTGCTTCTTCCTGTCCAAGGAATCGCTTTACCCGAACGACAAGCACCGCATGTCAGAGGCCACGCTGGAGGCCTACATCCGCCAGTTACTCGAGTCGCACCGGGCGCCGCAGGTGACGGTGGCGTGGCAGGGCGGCGAGCCGACGCTGATGAAGCTCGACTTCTTTCGCCACTCGGTCGAGCTGGTCGAGAAGTACCTCCAGCCCGGCCAGACCGTGCAGTACACTTTCCAGACCAACGGTCTGCTGCTCGACGACGAGTGGTGCGTGTTCTTCAAGCAGCACAACTTCCTCGTCGGCTTGAGCGTCGACGGCCCACGCGAATTGCACGACACCTACCGCGTCGACCGCCGCGGCCAGGGCACCTTCGACCTGGTGATGCGCGGCTGGCGGTACTTGCGCAAGCACGAGGTCGACTTCAACATCCTGTGCACCGTGAACGCCGCCAATCAGCAGCACGGTCGCGCCGTCTATCGCTTCTTCCGCGACGAGTTGGGCGCCAAGTGGGTGCAGTTCATCCCGATCATCGAGCGCGCCACCGAGCAAACCATCGGCATCGCCAACCAGGGCTGGAGCGAACAAGCTGGCAAGAAGCGCCTGCTCTATACGCAAACCGGCAACCTGGTGACTGAGCGCACGGTAGGTGCCGAACAATACGGCCGATTCCTCATCGACATCTTCGAGGAGTGGGTGCGCAATGACGTGGGCCAGGTCTACGTGCAGCTCTTCGACGTCACGCTGGAGGCCTTCTTCGGCCGCCATCTGCTGTGCATCCACGCACCCACCTGCGGCTACGGCCCGGCGCTGGAGCACAACGGCGACCTCTATTCATGTGATCACTTCGTCGAGCCGAAATACAAGCTCGGCAACATCCACCAGACGCACCTGCTCGAGCTGGTGGCCTCGCCCGAGCAACGCAAGTTCGGCGAGGACAAGCGCGATACGCTGACGGCCCAGTGCCGCGGCTGCAAGGTTCGTAACTGGTGCAATGGCGGCTGCCCCAAGGACCGTTTCGCGCTGTCGCGCGACGGCGAACCTGGCCAGAACTACCTGTGCCCGGGACTGGAGCTCTTCTTCACCCACACCGGGCCGACCTTCAACGTCATGGTGCAACTGCTGCGGCAGAACCGCCCACCCGCCGACGTGATGGCGTGGGTCGCCGAGCAGGATGCAAGGCAGGGCGCATATCGGCCCTGCCCGTGCGGCAGCGGCAGAAAATTCCGCTTCTGTCACGGCGACAAGGCGCCGAGCTCGCCCTTCAGCGGGGTCAGTCGCGAACTGACGACGCCGTGAGTGCCGCGTGTTTTTTTGGGCCGGGTTGCTTCGAATCGATCCGGAATTTGTGTCACCACTGAAAGGAAGAGACCATGGCAGCTAAGAAACCGAACATCCTGATCCTCTGGGGCGACGACGTGGGCTGGTGGAACATCAGCTACAACAGCCGCGGCCAGATGGGCTACCGCACCCCCAACATCGACCGCGTCGCCAACGAAGGCGTCGCCTTCACCGACTACTACGCGCAGCAAAGCTGCACCGCCGGCCGCTCCGCCTTCATCACCGGCCAGAACCCGATCCGCACCGGGCTGACCAAGGTCGGCATGCCCGGCGGCACCAACGGCCTGCACGCCGACGACCCGACCATGGCCGAACTGCTCAAGCCGCTGGGCTACGCCACCGGCCAGTTTGGCAAGAACCACCTGGGTGACCGCGACGAGCATCTGCCAACGGTGCACGGCTTCGACGAGTTCTTCGGCAACCTCTACCACCTGAACGCCGAGGAAGAGCCCGAGCAGCCAGACTACCCGAAGAACCCGGAGTTCAAGAAGCGCTTCGGGCCGCGCGGTGTTCTGCATTGCAAGGCCGACGGCAAGGGCGGGCAGACCATCATCGACACCGGCCCGCTGACGATCAAGCGCATGGAGACCATCGACGACGAGGTGACCGAGCGCGCGCTGCGCTTCATAGACGAGACACACAAGGCCGGCAAGCCGTTCTTCCTCTGGTACAACACCACGGCGATGCACTTCCGCACTCACTGCGCCGAGAAGCACAAGGGCAAGAGCGGCCAGGGCGACTACAACGACGTGATGGTGGCGCACGACGAGAACATCGGCCTGATGCTGAACAAGCTCGACGAGCTGGGCATTGCCGACAACACCATCGTCATGTATTCCACCGACAACGGCGTGCACTTCAACACCTGGCCCGACGCCGGCATCACGCCGTTCCGTTCCGAGAAGAATACCAACTGGGAAGGCGGCTGGCGCGTACCCTGTTTCGTGCGCTGGCCAGGCCAGTTCAAGGCGGGTACGGTACTCAACGGCATCTTCAGCCACCAGGACTGGATGGCGACCTTCCTCGCCGCTGCGGGCGAGCCGAACATCAAGGAGAAGCTTCTTGAAGGCTACAAGGCCGGCGACAAGACGTTCAAGGTCCACCTTGACGGCTACAACATGCTGCCCTACCTGAAGGGCGAGGTGAAGGAAAGTCCACGCAATTTCTTCTTCTACATCAGCGACGACGGCGACATCATGGCGATCCGCGTGAACGACTGGAAGATGGTCCTGATGGAGCAACGCGCCAAGCAATTGGCGTGCTGGATGGAGCCGTTCGTGAAGTTGCGGGTCCCGAAGCTGTTCAATCTGCGGCGCGACCCGTTCGAGCGGGCCGACGAGAACTCGAACACCTACTACGACTGGATGATTTCCAATGCCTTTGCCGTCTACCTGATGCAGGGCGTGGTGGCCAGCATGATCGACGGCTTCGTGAAGTTCCCGCCGCGGCAGAAGCCGGCCTCGTTCAACCTCGATGCCGTGATGCGCGACCTGGAAGCAGCCAGAGCCGATTGATCCGCTGCGCGCCCCATCAACTGAATCGGTGGGGCTGCGTCCGGCTGAAGGCCGGGCGCGCTGAATCAACACGCCCGGGGCCGATCAATCGGTCGCCCGGGCTTTTTTTCTTGTTCTCGGATTGGAAGTCAACACGCCCTGGAAGACTGACATGAAAAATGAATCATTGACCAAAGTCCTGCCCGACCCGCTTCCCTCCTGGAACGACGGGCCCGCCAAGCAGGCCATTGTCAGCTTCGTCGAGATGGTGGCCCGGGAAGGCTCGCCATCCTTTGTCCCCGTTCCCGAACGCATCGCGACCTTCGACAACGACGGCACGCTCTGGTGCGAGCAGCCGGCGCCCGTGCAAGCGTATTTCGCGCTCGACCGTGTAAAGGCGCTGGCGCCGCAGCACCCCGAATGGGCGACCCGAGAGCCGTTCGCTTCGTTGATCAAGGGGGATCTGAAGGCCGCGCTCAATGGCGCTGAACACGAGCTTCTCGAAGTCGTTACGGCCACGCACGCGGGCATGAGCACCACCGAGTTCGGGCAGATCGTGGAGGACTGGATCGCCACCGCGCGGCATCCGCAGACCGGCAAGCGCTTCACCGAAATGGTCTATCAGCCGATGCTCGAACTGCTCGCCTACCTGAGCGCCAACGGGTTCAGGAACTACATCGTCACGGGCGGCGGCATCGAGTTCGTGCGCCAATGGGACGAGCGCGTCTACGGCGTCACGCCCGAGCAGGTCATTGGCAGCAGCATCAAGACCCGATTCGAGCTGCGCGACGGCAAGCCCATTCTCATGCGCCTGCCGCACTTGAACTTCAACAACGACAAGGCCGGCAAGCCGGTCACTATCCACCAGCATATCGGCCGCGCCCCCCTTGCGGCCTTCGGCAATTCGGTCGGTGACCAGCAGATGCTGGAGTACACGCTGGGCAGCGGCGGCGCGCGGTTCGGACTGCTGGTCTTGCACGATGACGCAGCGCGTGAATACGCGTACGGCCCGGTGCTGGGCATGCCCACACCGGCGATTGGGGCCTTCACGCCGGCGCTCTACGAGCAGGCCAAGGTTTCCGGCTGGACCGTCGTCAGCATGAAGGACGACTGGAAACGGGTGTTCCCCTTCGAGCCGGGCCCGGTCACCGCCATCAACATCCTGCTCGAGCCCGACGCCGCGATGCTCCAGCATGCCAGAGCCAACAACGCCCGCCTGCTGAAGGTCTTCCCCAAGGGTTTCGCGCTGGATGCGACGCACCGTCCGCACGTCACGCTCTTGCAGCGTTTCGTTCGCACGGCCGACCTCGACAAAATTGTTGCTGCCGCCGGCAAGGTATTTGCCGGCGCCGATGTGCGCGGCATCCGCATGGAGGCCTTCAAGTATTACTACATCCCCAGTGGCAACCTCGGACTGGCCGGCATCGTCGCGCGGCCGAGTCCTGAACTGCGCGAGTTGCAGCGGGCATTGATCGATGCCGTGGCCCCGTTCACCGTGGCAACCGGAGGCTCGGCCGCCTTCTTCACGACGCCGGACGATCCGGTCATCGACCCGCTTCTGATCGGCTACGTGTCGGCGTTTGTGCAGAAATCAGCCGGCGAACATTTCAGTCCGCACGTCACCACGGGCATTGCGCCACGCGATTGCCTCGACAACATGCTCGCTGAGCCGTTCGAGGCTTTCACCTTCTCGCCGGCTGGCGCAGCCGTCTACCAGCTCGGCCAGTTCGGCACGGCTGCGAGAAAGCTCCATGGCTTTGGTTTGACGCGATGAGGCAGTGCCGCCCCGGCGTGCGCGGAGCAGCCGACTGGCGGCGTTCTGGCGGGATTTCCAAGTCAAAAAGGGTTGCTCCCATCGTCGAATGGTCATCAAAAGCTATTGATTCGATAGTACCCAGGTCTTGACTTCCGGGCTGGATTTTTCCGGCGGATCGTCGTTAGGATGGCCTCATGGACGTTGCAGCGCGTGAAGTCATCTTCCGGGCCGAGGGCCTGACCAAGGTCTACCGCATGGGCGAGGTGGAGGTGCACGCGCTGCGCGGCGTGGACTTGGTGCTTTATGCGGGTGAGTTCGTGGTGCTGCTCGGGCCTTCGGGCAGCGGCAAGTCCACGCTGCTGAACATCCTGGGCGGGCTGGACGTGCCGACCGCCGGCCACGTCTGGTACCACGGCGAAGACCTGACCCGCGCCAACGACGCCCAGCTCACCGCCTTTCGCCGCGAACATGTCGGCTTCGTGTTCCAGTTCTACAACCTGATCCCCAGCCTGACGGCGCGGGAAAACGTGGCCATCGTCACCGAAATCGCGCCCAGCCCCATGCCGCCCGACGACGCACTGGCCATGGTGGGCCTCAAGGAGCGGCTCGATCACTTCCCGGCCCAGCTCTCGGGCGGCGAGCAGCAGCGCGTGGCGATTGCGCGCGCCATCGCCAAGCGGCCCGTGGTGATGCTGTGCGACGAGCCCACCGGCGCGCTGGATTCGGCCACCGGCGTGCACGTGCTTGAAGCGCTGGAGCGCGTCAACGCCGAGATGGGCACGACCACCGTGGTCATCACCCACAACGTGGACATCGCGCGCATGGCGCACCGGGTGCTGTTCATGGCCGACGGGCGCATCGGGCGCGAGCAGGTCAATGCCGAGCGCCTGCCGGCCCGTGAGCTTCACTGGTGATGCGCATGAAAGCCCTGCACCGGAAAGCCCTGCGCGACCTCTGGCACATGCGCGGCCAGGCGCTGGCCATCGCCATGGTGATCGCCTCGGGCATTGCCATGCTCGTGATGTCGGCCGCCACGCTGGACTCGCTGCAGGACACGCGCGACCGCCTGTACCGCGACTACCGCTTTTCCGACGTCTGGGCCCGGGTCAAGCGCGCGCCCGAGGCACTGGCACAGCGCGTGGCCGAGTTGCCGGGCGTGAACGAGGTCGAGACCCGGCTGATCGCCGGCGCCAAGGTCGAGCTGCCGG
The DNA here is from genome assembly GCA_011391595.1 of Hydrogenophaga sp. Classification (GTDB taxonomy): domain Bacteria; phylum Pseudomonadota; class Gammaproteobacteria; order Burkholderiales; family Burkholderiaceae_C; genus JAABQG01. The sequence goes on along the minus strand of JAABQG010000083.1, from coordinate 4,133 downwards.
GCTTTCACGAGCCGATCGAGGCGGTGGTGCAGTCGCTGCCCGACCAGAGTGAACCCGTGCAGAACCGTTTGTACCTGCGCAGCGGGCGCATGCTGGCGCCTTTTGCCGACGACGAGGTGCTGGTCAGCGAATCGTTCGCGCAGGCGCAAAACCTCAAGCCCGGCGACCGGCTGCGCGCCACCGTGTACGGCCGCACCCAGTGGTTCACCATCGTCGGCATGGCGCTCTCCCCCGAGTACGTCTACCAGATCAAGCCCGGCGCCATGTTTCCCGACTACCAGCGCTACGCCATCCTGTGGATGAACCGGCGCGCGCTGGCGGCGGCGCTCGACATGAACGGCGCGTTCAACCAGGTGGTGGTGCGCCTGAGCCCCGGCGCCAATGAACGCGACACCATCGCGGCCATGGACCAGCTGCTGGCGCGCAACGGCAGCCTCGGCGCGCACGGCCGTATGGACCAGCTTTCGTACCGCTTCCTGCACGAGGAATTCCGCCAGCTCGCCACCATGACGCGCGTGTTCCCCACCATCTTCCTGGGCGTGGCGGCCTTCCTGCTGAACGTGGTGTTCACGCGCCTGGTCGGCACGCAGCGCGATCAGGTGGCCATCCTCAAGGCTTTTGGCTACAGCACGCTGGATGTGGCCCTGCACTATGGCCTGATCGTCACGCTGATCTGCCTGCTGGGTTCGGCGCTGGGGGTGGCGGGGGGCGCCTGGCTGGGCACGCTGATGGCGGCGATGTACCAGACCTATTTCCGCTTTCCGTTCCTGGACTTCAACCTGTCCGCCCCGGTGGTGCTGGCCGGCATCGGCGTCAGCCTGGTGGCGGCCCTGCTCGGCACCGGGCGCGCCGTGTACGCGGCGGCCGACGCGCCGGTGGCCGAGGCCATGCGCCCGCCGGCGCCCCAGCGCTTCACGCGCTCGGTGGCCGAGCGCCTGCTGCCCGCGCGCTGGCTGTCGCAGCCGACCCGCATCATCTTTCGCCAGATCGAGCGCCGCCCGTTCAAGGCATTGCTGACCGTGCTGGGCCTTGCGTGCGCCGGTGCCATCATGATGATGGCGCGCTTTCAGGACAGCGCGATCAACACCATGGTGGAGCTGCAGTTTCGCCTGTCGCAGCAGCACGACGTGTCGGCCAGCTTCATCGAGCCCGGCCCGCACCGCGCGGTGAACGAACTGCGGGCGTTGCCAGGCGTGCGGCTGGCCGAAGGCTTTCGCGCGGTGCCGGTGCGTTTTCGCAGCGAGAACCGCGGCGTGACGACCAGCATTGAAGGCTTGGCGCCGCAAAGCGAACTGCGCCGCCCTATCGATGCGCAGCTGCGCCGCATCGCCCTGCCTGAGGACGGCCTGGTGCTGAACGACTACCTGGCAGCCCGCCTGGGCGTGGGCGTCGGCGACCAGGTGTGGGTCGAGGTGCTGGAGGGGCGGCGCCAGCAGCTGGCGCTGCCGGTGGCACGCCTGGTGCGCGAGCACGTCGGCCTGCAGGCCTACATGAACCTCGATGCGCTGAACCGCGCCCTGGGCGACGGCGACCTGATCAGTGGCGCGCTCTTGACAGTGGACGATGGCCTTGAACCCGACGTGTTCAGTGCGCTGGACCGGCGACCGCGCGTGATCGGCGCCGGCTCGCGGCTGGCCGCGGTGGAGGCGCTGTACAAGAGCATCGCGCAGATGACCGGCCTGTTCATGTGGATCTCGGTGCTGATGGGCGCGATCATCAATTTCGGCGTGGTCTACAACTCGGCGCGCATTGCGCTGGCCGAGCGCGGGCGCGAGCTGGCCAGCCTGCGCGTGCTGGGCTTCACCCAGGGCGAGGTCAGCTACATCCTGCTCGGTGAGCTGGCGCTGCTGGTGGCGGTGTCGATCCCGCTGAGCTTCGCGGTGGGCTACGGGCTGTCGTGGTACCTGGCGCACAACCTGCAGTCCGACCTGTACCGCGTGCCAATGCACATCGCGCCGTCGGCCTACGCGTTTGCCGCCCTCACCACGGTGATCTCGGCCGTGCTGTCGGCGCTGGCCGTGCGCGAGCGCATCCACCGGCTGGACCTGATTGGCGTGCTCAAGACGCGCGAATGAAACACCCGCCTGCCGCACAATGAACCCCTTGGAAGTCCCGTCATGAAAATGAACGCATCCCCCCGCAAGATCGTGTTCTGGAGCGCCGGCTTGCTCGCGCTGGTCGTGCTGGCCTGGCTGGCCATGCGCGAACCGGTGCAGATGGCCAGCGTGGCGCAGGTCCGCCGCGGCCCGCTGGAGCAGGCCTTCACGGAAGAAGGCAAGACGCGCATCCAGCAGCGCTATGTGATCACCGCGCCGCTGGCCGGTGTGGTGCGCCGCATCAGCCTGCAGCCCGGCGACCCGGTGCAGGCCCAGCAGGTGGTCGCCGAGATCGACCCCGCAGGCGCCGCCCTGCTCGACCCGCGCGCGCGCAGCCAGGCGCTGGCCGAAGTCGCCACCGGCGAGAGCGCCTTGCGCGCGACGCGACAGCGCGTGGCGGCCGCCACAACCTCGGAGGGCGTGGCGCAGGGTGAACTGAGCCGGATGCAGCAACTGCGGGCCCAGGGCATGGTCACCGCATCGCAGCTCGACCAGGCGCGCACGCAGGCCGACACGGCCAGCGCCGCCCTGTCCACCGCCCGCTCGGACGAACAGATTGCCGCGCACCGGCTGCAGGTGGCGCGGGCCACGCTGACGGAAGAAGGCCAGGCGGGCCGCGGCCGGGTGCTGGCGGTGCGTTCGCCCGTCGCCGGCCGGGTGCTCAAGCGACCGGTGGAGAGCAGCACGGCCGTCGCCATGGGGCAGCCGCTGATGGAAGTCGGCGACCCGGCGCAGCTGGAGATCGAGGTCGAGGTGCTGTCCACCGACGCGGTGCGGCTGGCGCCGCGCCTGAAAGCGCGCGTGCTGCGCTGGGGCGGCGAAGGCGTGCTGGACGCCCGCGTGACGCGCATCGAGCCGGGCGGCTTCACCAAAGTCTCCGCACTCGGGGTGGAAGAGCAGCGCACCCGCGTCATCCTGGGCTTCACCTCGCCGCGCGAACAATGGGCCGCGCTCGGTGACGCGTATCGCGTGGAGGTGGAGTTCATCCTGAAGCAGGACAAGGACGTGCTGCAGGTGCCGGCCAGCGCGCTGTTCCGCGCCGGTGAGGGCTGGGCCGTCTACGTGGTGGACAGTGGCGCCGCGCGGCGCACGCTGGTGAAAGTGGGCGTGCGCTCGGCCACGGCGGCGCAGGTTCTGGACGGGCTGCAGGCCGACCAGACCGTCATCGTGCAGCCGGACGACCGCATCAAGGACGGCACGCGGATCGAGGCGGTCAGCGGGCGGTGAGCGCGCGGATCAGCCGCGCGCGTCGCCGTTCACCGGCAAACCCATCGGGTCGTGCAGTTCAGGCCGTCGCAACTGGTCGGTTCGACCATCACCGCGACCTTGCCGGACTTGGCGCATTGTTCGTTGGCGGCCGCCTGGGCCTGGCCCTGATTCGGGGCCACCGGGGCGGGATAGTAGGCCGGGTAGGCCACGCAGCCTGAGAGCAAGGCCGAAACGAGCAGCAGGGAGGTTTTCATAGTCTTTCTTTTCCGGTTGTCCTTCGGACATGAACTGTACGCGCCCGGAGGTGGACACAACGCAATGGCGCTGGCGGGGACGAGAAGCTACTTTTTCAGGAGCGTCTTCGGGCTCAGACGGTCTCCAAGTCATCGGCCAGCAGCCTCTGCGGCACGATCACGAAGCGGTAGGCCAGCGCCTCGCCGGGCTCACGCACCAGCACCCAGATCAGGTCGAAGCGCTCGTCCGGCCAGTGCCTGGGCACCTCTTCCTGATTCACGATCGGAAAGTGGCGCACGATCTTGGCCATCGTGCCGTGATGCCAGACCACCAGCGCGTTGTCAGGCCGACCGAGTACCTCCTCGACCAGTTCGGCTTCGTTGCCGTGGGTATGGCCGTCCTCGATGGCGAGTTTCAGTCGCTGGGCCGTCGGCGCCGCCGTGTGGATCTCGCGCTTGCTCCTGGCTTCCTCGGTGGGGCGGGTGGCGATGACGCGACCCGGCCGCACGATGTGCGGATGCGCGCGTGACGGTGCATGGGCGAACAGGCCGGCCAGCGCACCGGCGCGCGTCCAGCCCAGCACCGACAGGGAGT
>JAABQG010000082.1 GCA_011391595.1 Hydrogenophaga sp. | reverse complement strand
CAACGGCTTCGATCCGGGACGGGAAACCCATTTGCGCGAGCAGATGGTGGAACTCATCACCATCACCGAGAGTTTTTTTGCCTGCGGCGTGGCCGCCAGCGTCTATGCCAAGGCGGACGAGCACAGCCACAGCTTCATGCCCGACCCGGTGTTTGCCAACATCGGCAAGCTGCTTCTGGCCACGAAGATCTACGACATGCACCGCATTGCCCACTATGTGAGCGGCGGCCTGATCGTCACCCTGCCCGGCCCGGACGAAGACCACAACCCCGAGACGGCGGCGAAGCTCTCGGAGGTGCTGCGTGCCAACCCCGACGTGCCCTACGAGCAGCGTATCGAAACCGCGCGCTTCATCGAAGACCTGACCGCCGGCTACCAGGGCGGCTGGTACAGCGTGATCAGCTTGCACGGTGGCGGCTCACCCGCGGCCATGAAGCAGGAGATTTACCGAAATTACCCGATCGGATCGAAAGTGGAACTGGTGGAGCGCCTGCTGGAACGTGGCGTGGCGGCCGATGGCACGGCGGCGGCCGCACCCCATGACCCGGCCCGCGCCATCACTCAGAACCGCCAGCCCGGCAAATGCTGCGACACGGGCTGCACCGTGCCCGGTGCGCCGGTCATGGTGGACTTGCCCGCGCTGGAGGGGACTCTACCGTCAAGGCGCGCCGTCTGACGCAAGGCGACGGGCTTCCAGGTGCCCGCGGCAGGTCGCGTTGATCACGCGCAGCTCGGCCAGCGTCTCGTCGATCTGGGCGCGCTTTTGCTCCAGCTCCGCGATCGCCGTGTCGGTGCGCGTGATCACGTAACTGAGCTGCTGAGTGCGGCCTTCCCCGTGGTCGCCATACAGGTCCAGGTAACGTTTGATCTCTGACAGCGGCGAGCCGATGTCCTTGGCCCGCAGGATCAGCGCGAGGCGGGCACGGTCGCGCCGGGTGTAGACCCGGGCGCCATTGACGCGACGCGGCGCCAGCAGGCCCTTGTCCTCGTAGAAGCGCAGGGCGCGCAGGGTGATGCCAAATTCCTTGCATAACTCGGTGATGCCGAACAGTTCGGTCGCGCCCACGTCGCGATGGGAATCGACAAAGGCCTGCGCGTCCGCAGTGCTGGCGGCCGCCTTCGCGCTGGCACGCGGCTGGCGCGGCAAGTCCGGCTTGGGCAGGGTTGAAGGCACGCCTGGCATCCGGCGGATGGAATCAGATCACGCGCTGCAGGCGCATGGCGACGCTCATGTCGCCGCTCACCTTGAGTTTGCCCATCATGAAGCCCGTGGCGGGCTCCAGATCACCCGTCAGCAGGGCGTTCAGGTTCTCCAGCGTGATGCCGACCGTGCAGTCCGACTCATGGTTGTCGTTGCTCACCGTGTTCGGTGTCGATTTGCCGTCGATGTAGACAAAACCGTCATCGCCGCAGTCGAACTTGAGGGTGGCGGCCAAGCCGCTGTCGGCGCCGACTTTTGTGCGGATGGCTTCGGTGCAGGCTTCGAGGTTCATGGGTTTCCTTGGGTTGGGCGGCGCGGCTCATGCGCGCCAGGGTTTGACAGTGGCCGGATGCTATCAGCGCCCTCTCACGTAAAGCATAGGGGAAATACCTATACGATATCAAGTTGACGTTAACGTTACCCTACGGTCTAATGCGTCGCAATCAACAGGATTTCGCTCCATGCCCGTCATTCGTACAAAGATCAAGGTCAGGTCCGACGCGTTCGCCGCCAACGCCCAGCGCATGCAGGAGCTGCTTGCGGAAGTCCAGCGCCTGGAGCAGTTGGTGATCGCCGAGTCCGAGTCCAAGCGCGACAAGTTCGAGAAGCGTGGGCAGTTGTTGCCGCGCGAACGGGTCGCCCGCCTGCTGGACAGGGGCTCGCCCTTCCTGGAACTCAGCCGCCTGGCCGGCCTCAACATGCACGACGACGACGGCAAGAAGTCGGTCATGGGCGGAGGCTCCATCGTCGGCATCGGCGTGGTGGCCGGCAAGCGCTGCGTGATCTCGGCCAACGACAGCGCCGTCAAGGGCGGCACCGTGGCACCCATGGGGCTGAAGAAAGGCTTGCGCATTCAGCAGATCGCCCAGGAAAACAAACTGCCCCTGATCTCGCTGGTGGAAAGTGGTGGCGCCAACTTGATGTACCAGAGTGAAATCTTCATCGAAGGCGGCCGCACCTTTGCCAACCAGGCGCGGATGTCGGCCATGGGCCTGCCGCAGATCGCGGTAGTGCATGGGTCCTCCACGGCAGGCGGCGCCTACCTGCCCGGCCTCTCGGACTACGTGATCCTGGTGCGCGGGCGCTCCAGCATCTACCTGGCGGGCCCGCCCCTGGTCAAGGCCGCCATCGGCGAGGAATGCACCGACGAAGAACTCGGCGGCGCCGAGACCCATGCCCGGATCACGGGCCTGGGCGAATACCTGTGCGAAGACGATGCCCACGCCGTCGGCATGGCGCGCGAAGTCATGGACAAGCTCAATTGGGACCTCGCGCCGCCCGTCGGCACTTTTGCCGAGCCGCTGTATGACGAGCAGGAGCTTCTGGGCCTCGTCCCCGCCGATGAACGCGAGCCCTACGACGTGCGCGAGGTCATCGCGCGCCTGGTGGACGGCTCTGCCTTCCTCGAATTCAAGGCGGAATACGCCACAGAGATGATGTGCGGGCACGCGCGGCTGCAAGGCCGGCTGGTCGGCATTCTGGGCAACAATGGCCCGATCCAGCCCGGCGGCTCGACCAAGGCCGCGCAGTTCATCCAGTTGTGCGACCAGAGCGGCACGCCGCTGATTTTCTTGCAGAACACCACCGGCTACATGGTGGGCTCCGTGGCTGAGCGCAGCGGCGCCATCAAGCACGGCTCCAAGATGATCCAGGCGGTGGCGAATGCCCGCGTGCCCAAGTTCACCATCGTGCTCGGCGGCTCCTACGGCGCGGGCAACTATGGCATGTGCGGCCGGGGGTTTGATCCCCGCTTCATCTTTTCCTGGCCCACGGCGCGCACCGCGGTGATGGGCGGCGCGCAAGCGGCCAAGGTGATGGACATCGTGAACCGGGCCAAGATCGAGCGCACCGGCATGACCGCCAACGAGGACGCCCTGAAAGCCATGTCCGACGGCCTGCGGCTGCGGCTGGACAAGGAATCCGCCGCGCTGTTTGGCACCGCCCGCCTGTGGGACGACGGCATCATCGACCCGCGCGACACGCGCCGCCTGCTCGGCCTGTGCCTGGCCCTGGCCGAAGAAGCCCAGGCGCGCCAGCTGCACCCCAACACCTTCGGCGTGGCGCGGATGTAGCCCTCCGGCCAAGCGCCCGCCTCTCCTCCATTTCTCTTCTTCGAACGCAAGACTCTCATGAAATTCACACCTGAACACACCCAGATCGCCGACACCGTCCGCAAGTTTGTCGCCAAGGAAATCAACCCCTTTATTGCCCAATGGGAAAAAGACCAGCAGTTCCCCGCCCATGAGGTGTTCAAGAAGATGGGCGACCTCGGACTGCTCGGCATCAAGTATCCGACCGAATTTGGCGGCATGGGGCTGGACTTCAGCTACTCGATGGTGATGGCCGAGGCACTGGGCGAGTGCAATGCCGGCGGCGTGCCCATGGCCATTGGCGTGCAGACCGACATGTGCACGCCGGCGCTGGCACGCTTTGGCTCGGACGAACTGCGCCACGAATTCCTCGCGCCCGCGATTGCCGGCGACATGGTCGGCTGCATCGGTGTGAGCGAGGCCGGCGGGGGCTCCGACGTGGCTGCGCTCAAGACCGTCGCCCAGAAAGATGGCGACGACTACATCATCAACGGCTCCAAGATGTGGATCACCAACGGCATGCAGGCCGACTGGTGCTGCCTCCTGGCCAACACCTCCGAGGGCCAGGCGCACAAGAACAAGTCGCTGATCATGGTGCGGCTCGACAGCCCGGGCGTCACGCGCCAGAAGATCCACAAGATCGGCATGGACTCGTCCGACACCGCCCAGCTCTTCTTCGACAACGTGCGGGTGCCCCGGCGCAACCTGATCGGCCAGGAGGGCATGGGCTTCATGTTCCAGATGCTGCAGTTCCAGGAAGAGCGGCTGTATGGCGCTGCCGGCTGCCTGCGCTCGCTGGACCGCCTGATTGACCAGACCATCGACTACACGCGCCAGCGCCAGACCTTTGGCAAGCCGATCCTGCACAACCAGGTGGTCCACTTCCGCTTGGCCGAGCTGCGCACCGAGGTCGAGGCCCTGCGCGCCCTGACCTACCGCGCCGTGGAGTCCTACATCTCCGGCAAGGACGTCACGCGCCTCGCGTCGATGGCCAAGCTCAAGGCCGGGCGCCTGAGCCGCGAAGTGGCGGACAGCTGCCTGCAGTACTGGGGCGGCATGGGTTTCACGGAAGACAACCCGATTTCACAGGCCTACCGCGACACGCGACTGATTTCGATCGGCGGTGGCGCCGACGAGATCATGCTCGGCATCATCTGCAAGTTCGAAGGCACCCTGCCCGGCAAGGTGTGAGCGCAATGGACATCACAAGCTCTTCTGACGCCGCCGTGGAAACACGGCTTGAGACGCTGGTGACGCGGCGCGACGGCGCCGTGCTGCACGTCACGCTGAACCGCCCGGAATCCCGCAATGCCATGTCGGTGCGCATGGTGATGGAATTGCGATTGGCCCTTGACGCTGCCGAAACCGGCGGCAACGTCCGCGCCGTGGTCCTGCGCGGCGCCGGTGGCCATTTCTGCGCGGGTGGCGACCTGAAGGACATGGCCGAGGCCCGCATGCGGTCGATGCAGGCGACACCGCCCGCCGGCGAAAGCGGGACCGGGCCGGACGCCATTGCCGAGGTCAACGCCCAGTTCGGCAAATTGTGTGTCGCCTTCGCCAACACGCCGCTGGCGCTGGTCGTGGTGCTGGAAGGCACGGTGATGGGCGGTGGCTTTGGCCTGGCCTGCGTCGCGGACGTGGCCCTGGCGGGTACCTCAGCCGCCTTTCGCCTGCCGGAGACCTCACTGGGGGTCGTCCCCGCCCAGATCGCCCCGTTTCTGGTCGAGCGCCTGGGCTATTCGCAGGCCAGGCGCCTGGCGGTGACGGGGGGCCGCCTTAGCGCCACCGACGCACTGGCCATCGGACTGGTGCATGCGGTGCACGCACCGGACCAGATGGACGCGGCGCTCGCCACCGTCCTGACGGACATCCTGGCCTGCGCCCCCGGAGCCATCGCAGCCACCAAAGCGCTGATGGCCAAGGCGCGCTTCACGGCGCCCGCAGACCTGGTGCAGGAAGCGGCGCTGGTTTTCTCCCGCGCGGCGCAGGGGCCCGAGGGCCTCGAGGGCACCACCGCCTTCCTGCAGAAGCGCAAACCGAACTGGGCCGTGCAATGACTTTTTCGAAGATCCTGATCGCCAACCGGGGTGAGATTGCCTGCCGCGTCATGCGCACGGCGCGTGACCTCGGCTACCGCACGGTCGCCGTCTACAGCGACGCCGACCGGGATGCCCCCCACGTTCGCATGGCTGACGAAGCCGTGCACATTGGCGGATCGGCTGCCGCTGACTCGTACCTGCGGGTTGAAGCGCTACTGGAAGCGGCCCGCAAGAGCGGCGCAGATGCCGTCCACCCCGGCTACGGCTTCCTGAGCGAAAACGCGGGGTTTGCCCAGGCGTGTGGGGACGCCGGCCTGGTCTTTATCGGGCCGCCCCCGGGCGCCATCGAGGCCATGGGCGACAAGGCGCTGGCCAAGCGCCGCATGATCGATGCCGGCGTGCCCTGCGCGCCGGGCTATCTCGGCGCCGAGCAGGACGACGCGCGTCTGACCCAGGAAGCGCTCAAGCTGGGCTTCCCGCTGCTGGTCAAGGCGGTGGCCGGCGGCGGCGGGCGCGGCATGCGCCTGGTGCGCGAGGCCAGCGAGATCGCGCAGGCCCTGGTCGGCGCACGCCGTGAGGCGCTCGGCGCCTTTGGCGACGGCACGCTGATGCTGGAGCGGCTGATCGACAACGGCCAGCACATCGAGATCCAGGTATTTGCCGACGCGCACGGCAACGCCGTCTACCTCGGCGAGCGCGACTGCACGGCCCAGCGCAGGCGCCAGAAGGTCATTGAAGAAGCACCCTCGCCCGTGGTGAACCCGGCGATGCGCGAGGCCATGGGCCGGGACGCCGTGGCTGCCGCACTGGCCGTGGGCTATCGCGGCGCCGGCACGGTGGAGTTCATCGTCGATGCCAACCTGAAACACTACTTCCTGGAGATGAACACGCGCCTGCAGGTCGAGCATCCCGTGACCGAGATGGTGACGGGCTTCGACCTGGTCGAATGGCAACTGCGCGTGGCGGCTGGCGAGCCGCTGCCGGCGAGCCAGGCCGATGTGCAGATGAAAGGCCATGCGATCGAGGCGCGCCTGTACGTCGAAGACCCCTACGCGGGCTTCGCGCCCCAGACCGGCACCGTGCGCTGGTGGCGCCCGCACCGCGCCGTGGCGGCGGGCGTTCGCATCGACGACGGCATCGAGGAAGGCAGCGAGGTTTCGCCGTATTACGACCCGATGGTCGCCAAGCTCATCGTGCATGGCCGGGACCGCAATGACGCGATCCGGCGGCTGCGCGCCGCGCTGGAAAACGCCCCCCTGCTCGGCTTGCGCAACAACGGCCGTTTCCTGGCCGACCTGGTCAACCACCCGGCGTTTCGCGACGCCGCGATGACCACCACCCTGATCGACCAGTGGCAGGAAAACGGCGAGGCGTTGCTTCAGCGCCCGCTGCCGGGAGATGAAGCCTGGTGTGTGGCGGCAGCGGCGTATGCCCTGCGCAGCGGTGCCAACTGGCGCGCCGACAGCGTCGCGGCCTACGGCATTCCGCTGCAATGTGACGAGGTCACCCACACCTTGCGTGTCCACCCTGACAGGTCGGGACACGTGAAGATCACGCTGGGCGACCAAAACCACACAGTAAAGATCCTGCGCTTCGAGGACGGCGAGCTGCGGTATGAAATCGACGGTGTGACGCGCAGCGCGGTGGCCGTCATGCATAACCGTGACCTGCACATCGCGCTGGCGGGCGCGTCCTTCGTGTTTCGCGAGGTTTCGCCCTTCCCGGACAAGGACTCGGCGCAGGACGCCACCCGCGCCCGGGCCCCGGTTGCCGGCAAGGTGACGCAGGTCCAGGTGGCGGCGGGCGATACTGTCACCGAAGGGCAAGCCCTGGTTTGCGTGGAGGCAATGAAGATGGAGATGTGGCTGACAGCGCAGGCCTCCGGAACGATCGTGGCGCTGCACGTTCAGGTCAGCGACCAGGTCGAATCGGGCGCTGTCCTGGTTGAAATCGAAATCTGAGCCCTTGCGGGACCGACCTTGCTGTGAAGTACCTTCGCCGGCATATTGAAATAGCTGTCATTCCCGCGCAGGCGGGAATCCACGCAGTTCTGGATTCCCGCCTGCGCGGGAATGACAAGGGTTTTCATGATCCGTGGCGCCGCTCACGCGCCTCATGAAATTTGGCCCCATCCCCAATTCACTGGAGAACATCAAATGGAAAAAGCCATCCTGACCTGCGCGCTGACTGGCGTGCTGACCAACCCCAAGCAGCATCCGGTGCCGGTGACCCCGGCCCAGATGGCCGCCGAGGCGCGCGACGCCTTCAATGCGGGGGCGTCGATCATGCACGTGCATGTGCGCATGCAGGAGGAAGGCATGGGCCACATGCCGTCCTGGGACCCGGAGGTGATGGCCTCGGTGGTGGACGCCATCCGTGACGCCTGCCCCGGCGTCATCATCAACCTGACCACCGGCGTGGTCGGCAAGGACATCTCCGGCCCCCTGGCCTGCATCCGCCGTGTCAAGCCTGAGATCGCAGCCTGCAATGCGGGCAGCCTGAACTACCTCAAGATCAAGGAGAACGGCGAGTGGGCCTGGCCGCCGATGGTGTTCGACAACCCGGTGGCCAAGGTCCAGCAGTTCCTGGACGTGATGGCCGAGTGCGGCACGCATCCTGAATTCGAGTGCTTTGACGTGGGCATCGTCCGCGCCGTCGGCATGTTCATCAAGAACGGCATGCTCAAGCCCGAGATGGGACGCCCGGAGTACAACCTGGTGATGGGCGTCGCCTCAGGCATGCCCTGCGATGCCGACCTGCTGGCGCTGCTGCCACAGTGGATGGCGCCCAACAGCGTCTGGCAGGCGACCCTGATCGGCCGCGCCGAGATCTGGCCGGTGCACCAGAAGACGGCGGACCTGGGCGGCATGCTGCGCACCGGCCTGGAAGACACCTTCTACCTGCCCGATGGCGCCAAGGCCAAAGGCAATGGCGAACTGATCACGGCGCTGGCCGGCTGCGCGCGCAACGCCGGTCGCGCGATTGCCAGCCCGGCCGAGGCGCGCGAACTGCTCGGGCTCGCCACATCATGAGCGGCGCAGACGAAGCCGGGACATCCGGGTCCCGCAAGAGCTACCGATCGGTTTTCGCCCCCGGACTGTTCGAGGACCAGGTTGTGCTGGTCACCGGCGGCGGCTCGGGCATCGGCCGCTGCACGGCCCATGAGCTGGCGTCGCTGGGCGCGCACGTGGTGCTGGTGGGACGCAAGCTCGACAAGCTGCAGGTAGTGGCACAGGAAATCGCCGAGGATGGCGGGCGCGCCAGCGCGCACCCCTGCGACATCCGGCAGGAAGACGCCGTGCGCGCCATGGTGGCGGCCGTGCTTGCGGAGCGGGGTCACATCGACGGCCTGGTCAACAACGCCGGCGGGCAGTTCATGACGCCGCTGGAGGCGATCAGCGCCAAGGGCTGGGAGGCGGTGGTCAACACCAACCTCACCGGTGGCTTCCTGGTGGCACGGGAGTGCTACACCCAATGCATGGCCCGCCGGGGCGGCGCCATCGTCAACATCGTGGCCGACATGTGGGGCTCGATGCCGGGCATGGGCCACAGCGGCGCGGCGCGCGCGGGCATGGTCAGCTTGACCGAAACGGCTGCGGTGGAATGGGGGCCACGGGGCGTGCGCGTCAATGCGGTGGCGCCGGGCTACGTCGCCTCCAGCGGCATGGACAACTACCCCGAAGCCATGGCGCCGATGATTCGCGAGATGGCCAAGACCCTTCCCATTGGCCGCTTCTCCACCGAGGCCGAGATTTCGGCCGGCATCGTGTACCTGCTGAGCCCGGCGGCGAGCTTTGTCAACGGCACCACGCTGCGCATCGATGCCGGAAGACCCCAGGTGCGCCTGGGCTGGCCGATGCGTCCGGCCGACGAGAAGATCCGCGAGCGCGCCGCCATCCGGCCCTTCGAGGGTTTTCACCGGGCTACGGCGCCCAAGCTGTTTACCGACCCCAAGAACTGAGGAAAGCCGATGTCCGAATCCCTGATCAACCGGGAAGACCTGCAGATGCTGGCCGAGACGGCCGAACGTTTTGCCAGGACCGAGATCGTCCCGCACCTGCCAGACTGGGAAAAAGCTGGAGAACTGCCGCGCGAGCTGCACCGCCGCGCCGCCGAACTGGGCCTGCTGGGCCTGGGCTACGCCGAGGCGCTGGGCGGCACGCCGGCCCCGTGGTCATTGCGAAATGTGCTGGCGGCCACGCTGGCCCGCCACAGCGCCAGCGGCGGCCTGATGGCCAGCCTGTTCAGCCACAACATCGGATTGCCGCCGATCCAGCGCCACGGCAGCGCCGAATTGCAGGCCGAGGTGATCCCAGGCGTGCTGCGCGGCGAGACAATCTCGGCGCTGGCCATCACCGAGCCCGGCGGCGGCACCGATGTCTCGTCCCTGCGTACCACCGCCGTGCGCGATGGCGACGAGTACGTCGTCAACGGCGAGAAGATCTTCATCACCTCCGGCATGCGGGCGGACTGGATCACCGCCGCCGTGCGCACCGACCCGAAGATCAAGGGCCCGATGGGCATCTCGATGCTGGTGATTCCGGGTCATGCCGCCGGGGTGTCGCGCAGCCGCCTGGACAAGATGGGCTGGCACTGCTCCGACACCGCGCACCTGCGCTTTGACAACGTGCGGGTGCCAGCGCGCTACCTGGTGGGCGAGGAAGGCCAGGGCTTCAAGATGATCCTGACCAACTTCAACGGCGAGCGCCTGTCGATGGCGGCCATGTCGCTGGGCTTCTCGGAGCGCTGCTACGACGACGCGCTGGACTGGGCACGCCAGCGCAAGACCTTCGGCATGGCCATCATCGACCATCAGGTGATCCGCCACAAGCTGATGGACATGAAGATGCGCATCGAATCCACCCGCGCCTGGCTGGATGCCGTGACGGCGCGTGCCGACAGCGGGGACAAGTCCGCCAAGGGTGCCGAATGGGTGGCACAGGTCTGCCTTCTCAAGAACCATGCCACCCAGACGATGCAGTTCTGCGCCGACGCCGCCGTGCAGATCCTCGGCGCCATGGGCTTCATGCAGGGCACGGCGGCCGAGCGGATCTACCGCGAGGTCAAGGTGATGATGATCGGCGGCGGCACCGAGGAGATCATGAAGGAACTGGCCTCGCGCCAACTGGGTCTGTGAAGCACCCCATGCCGCGGCGCTCCTTCAGATCCAGACCACCTTCTTGCGCGCCGTGACCCAGCGCTCGTAGTTCTGTGCGAACAGGTCCTCGATCCGGTTGCGCTTGACCTTCATGGTCGGGGTCAGGATGTCGTTCTCGACCGACCACGGGTCGACAGTCACCACCAGGCATTCCATCTGCTCGTGCGGGTCCAACTGGGCGTTCACCGCCTTCAGGTGCTCGGCGAGCGAGGCTTCCAGCGCGCTGCGGCCGGCAGCGTCGCGCGCCTTGGCCGCCGCCTCGGGGTTGAGCATCAGCAGCGCGAGCGG
>JAABQG010000081.1 GCA_011391595.1 Hydrogenophaga sp. | reverse complement strand
GATGGCGCAAACACGCCGGCCGGCACGCCGGTCCAGCTGGACAGCCAGGTGGCGCAAAACTTCAGCACGGTATAGACACCCGGCAGGTCCGCATGACCTTCGAGCAAGGCCCGCGTCGGCGCATAGCCAGCGCCTGCCGTGGCGCCCTGGGTCACGATGCCGATGATGGCCACTGCCAGGCCACAGGCCGCGGCGAAGCGCAGCGGATAAATGCTGCGCCAGCGACTGAATCGATCCGGAAGCCCCTGCGCGCAAATGATCATGAGACGGGAAAACAGCCCGCCGGCCAGGCCCGCAATCAGCGCCACCAGCAAGCCCGGCCCCAGCAAGGTCCAGGAGAGCGCCTGCACGCGCAGGCGGCCAAAGTAGGTCTCATTGCCGAACACGGACACGGCGACAAGGCCGGCAAGCACAATGCTGACGATCACCAGCGAGCTCTGCGACATGCTGCGCCGTCGGGACAGTTGTTCCAGCGCGAAGATGACGCCCCCCAGCGGCGTGTTGAACGCTGCGGCAATGCCGGCTGCGGCACCGGCCACCATCAGATCGTGTGAGTCCAGCCCGGATTGGGGCGACAGCCATCGCCTGGCATGCCCCATGACGCCCGCCCCGACCTGGACCGTCGGGCCTTCGCGGCCAATCGACAGACCGGCAAGCAGGCCGCCCGAGACCAGACCGATCTTGTGAAGGGACAGGCGCAAAGAGACCAGCCAGCTTCGCTGCGCGTGATCGAGATCGTCGTCGAGCGCGCGCACCACCTGTGGAATGCCCGAGCCCATGGCGCCAGGCACGAATCGGTGGGTCCACCACAGCAGCACGACAGTCAGCGCCGGTGTCCACAGGAGCGCAATGTATTTCGCGTAAACACCCGCTTGTGTCAGCGCGGCAAAGCCATGGGTGGCGGCCTCAGCCAGAAAAGTGAAGCCGACCACGATCAATCCGGTCAACGCCGCATAGGCAAGGACGATGCCCCGATCGATCCACGGGCGAATGGAAGAAAGTTCCGCACCCAGTTTTCGCCAGAACTCCGGGTCCCTGTCGCGCACCGGCCGCCAGGCTCGCCGCAGACGCAGCCACGCGACGCGCAACACTCTGACGGTCGTGCGAAGCGACAGGCGGCCGGATCCTCTTTCAGTTAGCGACATCAAGACTGCTGCTGGTTCGTTGTTCGTTGAGAGGGTCTCACCCGAGGCCTGCTGTCCTGAATCCCGAAACCGGCGGGTTCAGAGCTCTGCCAGGGGAATCCCGCCGGCTTCCTCATCGGCTTTCAGCAGGCCAATGAGTTGCCCCAGATCATGATCCAGACGCTGCAAAGTTTGCTGCGGCAACTTGCCCAGCGCCAGGGGCAAAACGCCTTCAAAAGGACCGGAGACTCGTCCCAATACGGCCAGACCGGCCGGCAAGATGTCCAGATGCACGTTGCGTCGGTCACCCGAAGACCGGCTCAGAATGATCAACTCCTTGCGCAGCAAGGTCTTGATGAGGTTGCTCGCGGTGGACTGGTGAATGTCCAAGTTCTTCGCAATCCCCCCCATGCCGATACCCGGATGGTCCCTGACCACACTCAAGGCCCAGACCTGCGCACCGCCCAGGCCGACCAGCTTTTCAACTTGCTGGAAGTGGCTGCGAACAGCGTTGAAAACCACCCGGAAGCGACGCAACACCTGCGCCGCGCTGGCTGGATCGACGGGCGTTTGAACAACTGGTTTCATGAGGCATGGATCGGGAAAAAAAGGAGCCCCGAAGGGCTCCCAACTCGAGTGGTTGATCCGGATTGCTGAAACAAGACCAACCTGCGTATTGTATTTGCACAAATGGACATGACGACAGGACTTTCGCTGAATCATGCATGAGGCACCGGCTGTCATGACCCGGCCAGGTGTGCCGCTGAATTGCTCAGACGGGATCGGTCCGTGTCACCAGCGTCAGCATGCGCTCCAGCAGCAGCGCCATTTCGACCGGACTCTCGAGTAAGAACTGCGCGCGGGACGCGGGATCGTCGCGCCCGACGCGCACGGTCAGCCAGTCCGGTGGCGCGGCGACAAACACCGGTTCGTCGTTCACATCGTCCCCGGCGAACAGGGCGCAGCTTGCCCCGCATCGCGCCACCAGAGCCTGCACCGCATGCGCCTTGTCCGGCGCCGCCCGGCCCGTGAAGTTGACAACCATCTTTCCGGCAAAGCTGTGCAATGACAGGCTGGGGTGCGCCAGCAGGTCGTGGATCAGCGCCAGGGCCCGCGACCGCGAGCGCGCCTGCCGATAGTGCAGGGCAACGGACTGTCCCTTGTCCTCGACCAGGATCCCGCACGCGGACAGGTCTGCGGCGCGATCGCGCAGCAGATCGCGCAGGGGATCGAGCGCGCGGATGAGCAATTCAGCGCCAGCCGGGTCGAGCCCGTCCTCCGCGCCGTGGCTGCCGACCACGTAGCGGGGTACGAATCCGAGCCGTCCCCGAACGTCCTCGACCGCCCGGCCCGTCACGATGGCCACTGGCAACCGCGCTGCCAGACTGCCGAGGCGCGCCGCAGCCCTGCGCGAGATCCGGGCGTCGTCTGGCCGTGCCACGATGGGTGCCAGGGTGCCGTCGAAATCGAAAGCCAGCAGGGGTCGCCTGCGCAGGATAGCGACCAGCGCAGCCTCACCCTCGGGCGTGAAAAGATATTGCATCCTGTTTGTCGCCTCCATCGAGAGTCGATCAGTCCCGGCCCGAGCGGCGCACCCGGGCCTCGATGCGGGCCCGCTGGCGCCAGCGCCCGGCATCGGCCAGCATGCGGCCCGCCCAGCGGAACACATTGAACTCGCGCACCGTGCTGCGCAAACTGGCCATGCGCTCGCGCTGCTCTGCGGCCGGCATGGTGGCCGCGCGGTGCAGGGCGTCAGCGGTCTCCTCCACATGGTAGGGATTGACGATCAGCGCCTCGGCCAGTTCGCGTGCGGCGCCGGCAAAGCGGCTCAGCACGAGCACGCCCTGCAGGTCGTCGCGCGCGGCGATGAACTCCTTGCAGACGAGGTTCATGCCATCGTGCAGGCTGGTCACGACGCAGATGTTGGCGGCGCGGAAAAGCTCGAACACGGCGTCATGCTCGTGGTGCTGCGCCAGAAGATGCACCGGCTGGTAGCCCGGCCGGCCAAAGCGCGCGTTGATGCGCTCCGTGGTCCGCTGAACGCGCTCCTGGAAGCTGCGGTATTCCTCGAGGGCACCTCGCGTCGGCGCGGCCACCTGGACAAACACGAAGCGACCCATCCATGACGGCCATTTCTCCAGCAGCCGCTCCACCGCGTTCAGCCGCTCCAGAATGCCTTTCGTGTAGTCGAAACGGTCCACGCCCACCGCCAGGCAGACGTCGGCGGGCAGGCCCAGCCGCGCGATCACGCTCTGGCGGCAGGCCTCCACCGATGCCCAGCCGGCAGCCTCGGCCTCAGTGGGCCACTCGATGGAGATCGGATAGCTCTCGACCAGGGTTTCCTTTTCCTGGAAGGCGATGGTCGAATGTTCGTGCTCGATCCGCGCCTCCAGGTAGCGGTCCACGGTCTCGATGAAGTTCTTGCAGTGGAAACGGGTGTGAAAGCCGAGGATCGTGCTGCCCAGCATGCCCTGCAGGATTTCCCGGCGCCACGGGCAGATGCCAAACGACTCCGGGTTGGGCCAGGGAATGTGCCAGAAGGTCAGGATGGTGGCCTGAGGCAACTTCTCGCGGATCATGGCGGGCAGCAACGCGAAGTGGTAGTCCTGCACCAGAACGACCGGGTCTTCGCCGCGCGCCTCGGCGATCACCGCGTCGGCAAAGCGCTGGTTGACGGCGCGATAAGCCTCCCAGTCGGACTCGCGAAACACCGGGCGCACATGCGCCACATGGCACAGCGGCCATAGGCCTTCGTTGGCAAACCCGTAGTAATAGCCCTGCTCCTCCTCCGGGGTCAGCCAGACTCGACGCAACCAGTAGTCGTCCTGACCCGGCGGCACCAGCACGCGGTCGCGCGCATCCACCACCTCGCGGTCGGCGCTGCCGCTGCCGTGGGCGATCCAGGTGCCGGAACAGGCCCGCATGACCGGCTCGACCGCCGTCACCAGCCCGCTGGCGGGCCGCTTGACCACCACGCCGCCTTCGGTGCGCTCATGGATATAGGGTTCCCGGTTGGACACCACGATGACCTGGTCGCCGCTGAGCTGCGTGCGCAGCAAGGCGCGCAGCCGCTCCGCGGTCCACTCGGCCTCGGGGCCCTGGGATCGCCGGTATTCGTCCTCCAGGTCACGCAGCCGGGCGCGCAGGTCAGCCGCAAAAGGTGCCAGCTCCGGGGCCGGCATCAAGGGGCTGAGCAGGCCTTCGCCGCGCATGATGGCGCGCGCCCCGTTGACCCAGCCGCGCCAGCTCAACTGGGCGACGACCACCGTGATCACCGCGATGACGAATCCGAGGGCCGCAATCAGCCCGATCAGGTAGCGCCGCGTGTCCTGGCTGCGCCGGTCGATGAAGCTCAGGTCGTGCAGCAGCACGAGGCGCCCGAGCAACACCGGCGGCTCCTGAGCCGGTTCGGCCGGCGGCTTCTTTTCAAGGGCCGCGAGGGCTTCGTCGGGCAACACACCGGGCGCTGGATCGACTGCGCGCGGCGCTGCGGGCCGCTGTCCCATCACCTCGTGGACACCGACCAGCACCTGCCCACCCGTCAACGCCAGCGTGGGTTCCGCGTGCGAAGAGAGCTCCAGCGCGCCGGCGCAGGACAGGCTGGCTGGAAAGCGGTCCGTCTTCTGCAGCAACCGCCCTTCGGGATTGCACAAGCCGATGGCGAAAAGCCGTTCGTCCTGCGAAGTGCGGTCGAACAGGAGTTGGAGACGTGTCGCCTTATTCGACAACAAGGCCTCGGCCAGGGAGTCGGACAGCGCGTTGGCCACGAGGACTCCGCGGCTGTTCAGGTCGCGACTGAACCAGCGCAGCGTGACCTGGTCCATCAGCGGTGCCGCGAGGTAGGCTGCAGCAATCAGCGTCGCGACCAGCGGCAGCAGGAACCTCAACTGCAGGCGAACGGTCTTCAAATTCATGGACGGCCCGCGACCCCGAGGTCATGATGAGAAGGCTTTGGAAATTCCATCAAGTTTCCTTGTATATTTGTACAAATATAACGCAGGCATTTATTTTGCACCCACGCGCCCACATCCCGGAAGGTTTGTTTCATGAACCCATTGCCCCCCTCACGCCTCGAGCCCGCGACTCTGGAGTTGGCGCCGATCGGCAACTGCACGGTGAGCGCTTTGGTGGACCAGGGTGGCAGCATCGTCTGGTGCTGCATGCCGCGCTTCGACAGTTCACCGGTGTTCGACGCCCTGCTGCGCAGCGGCGAGGGATTGCCGCTGGACGGCGCCATGAGCGTCGAACTGGAAGGCCTGGCCCGTGTCGAGCAGGCCTATGACCCCGGCACCGCGATCGTGCGCACCCAGCTTTGGGACGCCAGCGGCCAGGGGATCGAACTGGCGGACTTCGCGCCACGCTTCCTGCACCGGGACCGCGTATTCCGCCCGGCCCAGCTGGTGCGGCGTGTGCGTCCGCTCGCCGGGCATCCACGGGTGCGCTTCGTGGTGCGCCCCAGCGGGGACTGGGGCGCCACGCCGCCGACGCTGACCCGGGGCAGCCACCACCTGCGTTATGTCCTGCCGGGATGCACATTGCGATTGAACACCAACGTGCCTCTGACCTACCTTATCGAAGGCACATGGTTCACGTTGCAGGCACCCGTCAGCCTGCTGCTCGGACCGGACGAAACGCTGGCCGGCGGTATCGATGAGACGGCGCGCGAGTTCGAGGAACAAACCGCGCTGTACTGGCGGCACTGGACGCGCCGCCTGGCGGTGCCGCTGGAGTGGCAGGACGCCGTGATCCGCGCCGCCATCACGCTCAAGCTCTGCCAATATGAGGAAACTGGCGCCATCGTCGCCGCCATGACGACCAGCATTCCCGAGGCGCCCCACAGCGGACGCAACTGGGACTACAGGTACTGCTGGCTGCGTGACGCTTTCTTCGTGGTGCGTGCGCTAAACAGCCTGGCCGAGGTCGGGACGATGGAGAGCTACCTGCACTGGCTGTACAACGTGGTGCGCGGCGCCGAGGGCGGCCACGTGCAGCCGCTCTACGGGATCGGGCTGGAGCGCTCGTTGCCCGAATCCATCGTCGCGCATGCCGTCGGCTACCGTGGCATGGGTCCGGTGCGCGTGGGCAACCAGGCGCAGGAGCATTTCCAGCATGACGTCTATGGCAGCATCGTGCTCGGCGCAGCCCAGGCCTTCCATGACCACCGGCTGCTGGTGCGCGGCGACCACGCCGACTTCGCGGCGCTGGAAGTGATGGGGGAGCAGGCCTGGCGGCTGCACGACCAGCCCGACGCCGGCATCTGGGAGCTGCGCACCCGCGCCCGGGTGCACACCTCCTCAGCGCTGATGTGCTGGGCCGCCTGCGACCGGCTGGCCCGTATTGCAGCGGTGCTGGTCCTGCCGGCGCGTGGCAGCCTCTGGCGCCAGCGCGCCGGCGTCATCCGCGAGAACATCCTGCAGCACGCCTGGAGCGACGAGCGGCAGGCCTTCGTTGAAAGCCTGGGCGGACGCGATCTGGACGCCAGCGTGCTGCTGATGGCCGAGGTGGGCTTCCTGCCACCGCAGGATTCGCGCTTCGTGAGCACGGTCCAGGCACTGGAGCGCTCGCTGTGCGACGGCGCGTTCATGCGCCGCTATGAGGCCGAGGACGATTTCGGACGGCCCCAGACCGCCTTCAACGTCTGCTCGTTCTGGCGCGTGGACGCGCTGGCACGCATCGGCCGGCGCGACGAGGCGCGCGAGGCCTTTGAGGCGCTACTGGCGCGACGCAACAAGATGGGACTGCTCAGCGAAGACCTCGATCCCGCCACCGGGGAACTCTGGGGCAACTTTCCGCAGACTTACTCCATGGTCGGCATCATCAACGGCGCTGTGCGACTGTCGGCGCCTTGGGACAGTGCCGTGTGAATTCAGTCGGACAACCCTGCGGATCCGGCCTTTACCTCCTTCGCTCGCAATTGGATCGTCGCATCCGGCGATGCATTAAGCGCTTTCTGGACGCGCACAATCAGGAAGTCCGGACACCATCCCAAACCGGTTAAACAAGGAGCTAGTCATGCTTTACAAATTCAAGTCTCAGGCTGCGGCAACCGTCATCATGCTGGAAGCTAGCGGCAATCAGATGCTTACCCTCATCGGCAAGGGCCCTTCAGCTCAAGGCATCATCACGGTCGAACAAATTCCTGCTGCCATCGCGGCAATTCAGGCGGCCGTGGCCGCTCACGAGACTGCTCAGGCCCAGGTCAGAAGCGGCGTTATAGAGGAAGATGAGGTCGAAGGGGATGGTGTCATGCTTAGCCAGCGTGCGGCCCCGTTCCTTGACTTGCTACGACTCAGCGCTGGAGAGGGCAAGGATGTTGTCTGGGGCGTCTGATCCAATTCCCCGTGGGTCTGGCGTCCGATCGCCCCCCCTTCTCGTCCGGCAAGCGGGATCTCGGTAGGTGAAGCTCTGCGATCACGACCAACTGCGGGATGAGGCACTGGATCACTTCACGGGATACACCAAATCGGCGCGCCGGTTCTCGGCCAGCGAAGCTTCATCATGGCCCGTCGCCCTGGGTTTGGTCTTGCCCCAGCTGATGGCTTCCATCTGTGAGTCCTTGACGCCATAGATCTTCAGCGCGCGCATTACCGATTCGGCGCGCCTTTGGCCCAGCGCCAGGTTGTACTCGGAGCCACCGCGCTCGTCGGTATTGCCCTCTATCCTTATCGCCAGGCCGGGTGTTCCCGCCAGGTATTTGCCATGCCTGTCGAGCGTCGTGATGGACTCCGGCTTGACGGTGTAGTTGTCAAAATCAAAATACACACTCCGGTCGGTCGAAATCGCACTCTTTGGGTCAAGATGAGGACGCAATGACCCAGTTTGCATCTCGGACTCTGGCGCGGGTCTGGTGTTCGCAGGACCAGTGCCACCGGCCCCCGTTGCGGACGTTGCGACGGGACTCGTCGGAACAGCTGGAACAGTCGTCGGGGTCGTGCTGCAGGCGGCAAGCAGGCTTGCCCCGAAAAAAAGGATCGCGCTGGCTCTGGCAAGGTTCATTTTCTGTCTCCTGGTTTCAATCTATAGTGGAACCGTCCCATGACCACGAACGGGACGGGCCGGCCCCGGGCCTCGGGACAGCGATCGGATCCGGAGAAAAGCTTTCTCCGAGGGGTTTTCCCGATTATATTTGTCCAAATATTGTTGCAGCATAGGCCCCATCATGGATTTGCACAACCCCGTTCAAACCCGCAATGCCTTGCCCCGACGGACCGAGGGCCGATGAAGACGGTTCTCTACCTCATTCTGGCTGCAGGCATCGTGTTCGACGTCGTTGCCGGCGTCTACCTGTGGAAGCCGACCCAGGCGCCAAAGGGGTCCGGCGCAAGGGTTCGTTCAGACGCCGCTGCGTCACGGCGGGTCACAGAACGCGAGGCTGACCTGCCACGCCCGGCAAGTCCGTTCTACAGCCGCTTCTGCTACCGGGCCCGGCCTGCGCAGCAAAGTCCCGGTGACCGAGATGGCGCCTGGCCATGCATGAAAAAGGAAAACCACCAATGAGAAGGGTGTCGCTCGACTTGGCCCCGCGCGGCACGCAGTGCCCCGGCGGTTCGCTGTGTTCGGGCGCCGATCCATCGGACGGTCGAAGGATTAGCATGGACGAGTACGCTGTTGATCGCTATGGGCGCAGGATCGCGAATCACTTGGCGCAAGGGCTTCAGGATGTGCCAGACGGGACCGCGGCGCACCTGAAACAGGCGCGGCAACTGGCACTGATGCAGAAAAAGGCTGGCTGATCACCTCCGGTGCCCCGGCGGCCGCAGCCGCCACGCCGGATGCACCCCCGCACCCACAGCCGCGCCGACGATCCAGAACAAGCCGCTCACCCCGATCAGCGCGCCGGCGCTGCCGAAAAGCAGCGGCATCAGCACGCTGGAGGCGTTGATCGACATCAGCCGCAGGGCCAGCGCCTCGCCCTGGCGGTGCGGCGGTGTGATCTGGTGCAGGGTGCTCATGATCATGGGCTGCACCGAGCCCAGCGTCAGCCCGAGCAGCACCGAGCACAGGCCCATGGTCAGGGCCGAGGGCATCAGCGGGTAGACGGCGAAGATCAACGCGGTGATCCCCATGGCCATAGACACGACCACCCATTCTTTCAGGTGCGCGGCCAGCATGGGCAGGAAGACCCGGATCACGGCGGCGGCGATGGCGAAGGCGCCGAGAAGGCTTCCGATCACCGACGCGCTGTAGCCGCGCTCGTGCCCGAGGATCGGCACCACGAAGGTGTGCACATCCCAGCACGAGGCCAGCAGCCAGTTCACCAGCAGCAGGCGACCCATCATGGGCTGGCGCATCAGGTCCAGCACGCGCGGCCTGGCGGCACCGGCGACCGTCGCGACGGGCGTAAGCTCGCGGGTGTGCCGGACCCAGAACCAGGTGGCCAGGGGCAGCATAGCCATCAGGGCAAACGCCGCCTGGTAGCCCTGGACCGAGCCCGCGCCGGGACCCGCATGGTCGATCAGCAAGCCGGCGGCGAAAGGCCCGATGAAGTTCGACACCGCCGGCCCGATCGACAGCCAGCCAAACACCTGCTTGAGCTGCGTCGGGTTGCCGGCCGCCCGCCCCACATGGCGCTGCAGGGCGATCACCGCCACACCGGTGGCGCCACCGGTCATCAGCGCACTGATGCACAGCACCGGAAATAGCGGGAAAGCCACCGCGAGCGCCGCACCGGCAAAAGCCATGGCGACGCTCCAGGCCATCGGCCGCTTCAAGCCATGCCGGTCGGTGAAGCGGCCGGCCGGCAGTGCCAGAAACACCTGGGTCAGCGCAAACAGCGCCAGCAGCACCCCGACGGCTGCCGCGCTGTAGCCCTGGTCCAGCGCGAGCAGCGGCGTGGCCATGCGCATGCCGGCCATGCAGGCATGGATGCAGATCTGCCCCGCGATCAGGCGGGCCAGCGGCACATTCAGGCTACTCGTCATCCACCAGGGGCTGCAACGGCAGGGCGGGAAGATCGTCCGCAGCGGGCGCCGGCAGGTCCTGCACGTCGCGGAGCTTGCGCTGGATGGCGCGCGTGCGGGTGCCAACCTCGTCGAACTTGCGGGCCGCCGCGTCGATCGACTTCTTCGTGGCCTCGACCACGTCGCCGAACTTGGCGAACTCGTTCTTCACCTGGCCCAGCAGGCTCCAGACCTCGGACGAGCGCCGCTCGATGGCCAGCGTCTTGAAGCCCATCTGCAGGCTGTTGAGCATCGCCGCCAGGTTGGCCGGGCCGGTGACCATCACGCGGCAGTCGTTCTGCAGCGCCTCCATCAGCCCGGGTCGGCGCAGGGTCTCTGCGAACAGGCCTTCGGTGGGCAGGTACAGGATGGCGAAGTCGGTGGTGTGCGGCGGCGAGACGTATTTGCTGAAGATCTTCTTCGCCTCGAAGCGGATCGAGGCCTCGAAGGCATTGCCCGCCGATGCGATGGCGCCCTTGTCGGCCGTGTCCTGTGCGTCCATCAGCCGCTGGTAATGTTCCACCGGGTACTTGGAGTCGATCGGCAGCCAGACCGGATGCTCGTCCTGTTTGCCCGGCAGGCGGATCGCGAATTCCACCAGCTCGTCGCTGCCGGGCACGGTCTTGACGTTCTTGCCGTACTGGTCGGGCGTGAGCACGTTGTCGATGATGGCGCCGAGCTGCACCTCGCCCCAGGTGCCGCGCGACTTGACGTTGGTCATCACGCGTTTCAGGTCGCCCACGCTGCTGGCCAGCGTCTGCATCTCGCCCAGGCCCTTGTGCACCTGTTCCAGCCGGTCGCTGACCAGCTTGAACGATTCGCCCAA
>JAABQG010000080.1 GCA_011391595.1 Hydrogenophaga sp. | reverse complement strand
GCCAGGAAGGCGTGCTCGAAATAGGCGCTGTTGTACATGCCGGGCGTCAGCACCACCACGGTGGGTTCGGCCGTGGTGGCCGGGGAACTGGCGCGCAGGGTTTCCAGCAGCAGGTCGGGGTAATGCGCCACCGGGGCCACGCGATTCTTGCGGAAGAGGTCGGGGAACAGCCGCATCATCATCTTGCGGTTTTCCAGCATGTAGCTCACACCGCTGGGCACGCGCAGGTTGTCTTCCAGCACGTAGTACTCGCCCTTGCCCTGGGCATCGGGCGCCCGCACGATGTCGATGCCGCTGATGTGCGAATAGACGTTGTTCGGCACGTCCACGCCCATCATTTCGGGGCGAAACTGCGCATTGCCCTCGATCTGCTCACGCGGCACCACGCCGGCCTTGAGGATTTCCTGGTCGTGATAGACGTCGTGGATGAAGCGGTTGAGCGCCGTGACGCGCTGCACCAGGCCGCGCTCCATGCTGGCCCACTCGTGGGCGGGAATGATGCGGGGAATCAGGTCGAACGGAATCAGGCGCTCGGTGCCCGAGCCGTCCTCGTCCTTGGCGCCATAGACGGCAAAGGTGATGCCGACCCGGCGGAAGATCATCTCGGCCTCTTCGCGGCGCGAGCGCATGACATCGTCGGGCTGGCGGGCCAGCCATTGGGCGTACGCCTCGTAGTGGGCCCGAACGCCTTCGCCCGGCACTTGCCCCTGGCTTTGCGACTGGCTCTGGCTCTGACCCGCTTTTGCAGGGATCAGCTTTTCATACATTTCATCGAATTTCAGCATTGCGCTTCTCCTGCCGAGAGGATAGCAAGTTGCGCGCCAGCTTGGTGCACAGCCTGTGGATTAATTCAGGGCCAGACAGGGTTTCCCGGTGGCCTTGATCATCGTCAATTTCAGGGCCGTGGCCGCGATCAAGGCACCCGGTGATGCCAGTAGCGCTTCGCCACGTCGCGCTGGCAAAAGACCTCAGGGGCGGCTGATGACCACATCGCCGCGCCACAGCGCGCCGAATCGACCACCCGGATGCCGCGTTCGCGGTAGCGCTCCAGCACGGGCGGCGCCGGGTGACCAAAGCGGTTGCGGTAGCCGGCCTGGGCCAGCGCCACCTTGGGCAACACGGCGTCCAGGAACGCGGGTGTCGAAGAGGTCTTGCTGCCGTGGTGCGGCATCAGCAGCACATCAGCGCGCAGGCTGTCGCCCGAGACCACCAGCCGCGCCTCCTGGGCCGCCTCGATGTCGCCCACCAGCAGGGCCATACGCTGGCCGTTGCCGATGCGCAGCACGCAGCTCATGGCGTTCGACCGGGCCCCGCTGTCGTAGTCGGCGGCCAGCGGGTGCAGGATTTCGAAGGCCACACCGTCCCAGTTCCAGCGTTGCCCGGCCACACAGCGGGTCGCCGCACGCGGTGCCTGCAACTCGTGACCGTCCTCGATGGAGCTCAGCAATCCGGCCTGCGGTTGCATGGCCAGCACGGCGCGGGCGCCGCCGGTGTGGTCGGTGTCGCGGTGGCTCAGCACAAGGGTGTCAACGTGCTCGTCCAGCGCGCGCAGCAGCGGCACCAGCACGCGGTGCCCGGCATCGCTTTCGGCGGAAAAGCGCGGTCCGGCGTCGTAAACCAGCGTGTGGCCAGCGGTGCGCACAATGACGGCGTTGCCCTGCCCGATGTCGGCCGCCAGCAGTTCGAACTCCCCCGCCGGCGGCCGCGGCGCCTGCCAAAGCAGCACGGGAAGCAGCAGCGGCAGGCCCAGCACCCGCATCCCCCAGGGCAGGCGTGCCGCCAGCAGCACGCCGCCGAGCACGCCGGCCGCCCCGGCCCAGACCGGTGCCGCCGCGACCGAAACGGTCGCGAAAGGCAGGCCCGCCAGAAAGCCGAGTCCACCCGCCAAGGGTTGCAGCGCCCAGGCCGCCGCGTCCCACAACAGGGGCACCACGACGCCGCCCAGCGCCAGCGGCGTGACCACCAGCGTGATCCAGGGAATTGCCAGCAAATTGGCCACGAGCCCCACCACGGACACCTGTCCAAACAACAGCAGGCTCAAGGGCGTCAGCGCAAGCGTCACCACCCACTGCTCGCCCAGCAACTGACGGGATTTATGAAGGAAATGGCGCCACCCCGCCGTCGGACGGTCCTCATAAGCTCCCGAATCCGTAGCAAACAACACACCAACTGCGACAAAGCTCAGCCAGAAGCCGGCCTGCATCAGCGCCCATGGATCCAGCGCGACCACCACGGCGCAGGCCAGCAGCCAGATGGTGGGCCATGGCCACTGCCGCCCGCTCAGGCGAAGCAGCCCCACGGTGACCAGCATCCAGATCGTGCGCTGTGCCGGCACGCCCCAGCCGCTGAACAGCGCATAGGCCGCTGCCAGCGCCACGCCGCCGATCAGCGCCGCATGGGGCGCCGGCAGCCACAGGCACAGCCGCCAGCCCCACAGCGCGGTGCGCCGCCACAGCGCGCCGATCAGTGCCGCGGCCACCCAGGCGAAGAGCGTGATGTGCAGTCCGGAGATGCTCATCAGGTGCGCCACACCGGTGGCGCGAAAGATGTCCCAGTCGGCACGCTCGATGGCGGCCTGGTCGCCAGTGACCAGTGCGGCCAGGATGCCGGCGCTGCGCGCGCGCTCCGGCGTACCGTCGGCCACCCGCGCCAGGATCGCATCGCGCACGGCGTGCCGGGCGCGCTCGACGGGGTGCCAGGCCGTCACGGCCAGCCGTTGCGGCACGGGGTCTTTCAGGCCGGAACGCACATACCCGGTGGCCTGCACGCCTTGCTCCCACAGCCAGAGTTCATAGTCAAACCCGTGCGGATTGAGGTTGCCGTGCGGTGCCTTCAGGCGCACCGTCATCTGCCAGCGCTCACCGGGGCGCAGGTCGGCGGGCTGGCGCTGCAGTTCCAGCGTGGCGCCGTCCGTTCCCATGGAGGCGCCGCCATACCAGCCCAGCAACACCCGCGGTGGCAAGGACACCGGCGCGCCGTCCAGCGCCGCCGATTCGACATTCAGCCGGAAACGCATGCCGCCCTCGTTGCGTTGCGGCATGGCGGCCACCACCCCCACGACGGCCAGGTCACGCCCTTCCAGTGCCGGATTCAGGCCGTGTTCCAGAAAGGCGCCCGCTCGCAGGCCGCAGAGCGCGAAGCCCAGGGCCAGCGCACCGGTACCCCAGAACAACCCGCGCAGGACCCGAGCGCCACGCAGCGGTCGCCAGTTTGATATTTTTTTGGTAGCAAGTAATGCCCATAGGACAATGGGAATGGCCATAACGGCGGCATAATTCAGCCAAAACCACAGTTCCCGCTGCTGCAATTGCAGCGCGCTGCCCGCCACAAAGCCCGCCAGCACCACCGAACCCGTCCAAAGGCCGCCCCTGGGGCTGCTTTCATCCGGCATCAGGGCGTCTTGCATCACGCCATGCTAAACGGACATGCCGAAAGTCCGGCCGACTGGCTCAGGTCTTGCTAGGATCAGGACACGCCCGAAACGCGCTGGACAACCCGGCGCTGCCTGAAGACAAATTGAATTGAACCGAGTCAACCCGAGAAGCGAATGTCCATCCACGCCGCCCTGAACCACGTCACCCACTACAAATACGACCGCCCGGTCACGCTGGGGCCCCAGGTGGTTCGCTTGCGGCCCGCGCCGCACTGCCGCAGCAACATCATTTCGTATTCGCTGAAAATTGAGCCAGCGGGCCATTTCGTCAACTGGCAGCAGGACCCGTTCGCCAACTACCAGGCGCGCCTGGTGTTTCCCGAGAAGGCCACCGAGTTCAAGGTCACCGTGGACCTGGTGGTCGAGATGGCGGTGTACAACCCCTTCGACTTCTTCCTGGAACCCGAGGCCGAGGAATTTCCCTTCCGCTACGAGGCCAGCCTCAAGCAGGAACTGGCGCCCTACCTGATCGCCGACCCGGTCACCCCGCTGGTCCAGGCCTATCTGGACAAGATCGACCGCACCAAGCGCCGCAGCGTGATCTTCCTGGTGGACCTGAACCAGATGGTGCAGAAGTCCGTCAGCTACACCATCCGCATGGAACCCGGCGTGCAGACGCCCGAGGAAACCTTGGAAAAAGCCAGCGGCTCCTGCCGCGACTCGGCCTGGCTGATGGTGCAGCTGCTGCGCAACTGCGGGCTGGCCGCGCGCTTTGTGTCCGGCTATCTGATCCAGCTCAAGTCCGACGTGAAGGCGCTGGACGGCCCCAGCGGCACCGAGGTCGACTTCACCGACCTGCACGCCTGGTGCGAGGTCTACCTGCCCGGCGCGGGCTGGGTCGGGCTGGACGCCACCTCGGGCCTTCTGGCCGGTGAAGGTCACATCCCGCTGGCCTGCACGCCGACCCCGTCGAGCGCCGCGCCGATCGAAGGCGGCGTGGACGAGTGCGAGGTCGAGTTCGCCCACCACATGCAGGTCACGCGCATCTACGAATCGCCGCGCGTCACCCTGCCCTACACCGACGACCAGTGGGCGGCCGTGATGGCCCTGGGCGCCGAGGTGGACGAGGAACTGCAAAGGGGCGACGTGCGCCTGACCATGGGCGGCGAACCGACCTTCGTGGCCGTCGAAGACCGCGACGCCGCCGAATGGAATACCGATGCGCTGGGCCCGACCAAGCGCGGCCTGGCCACGGCACTGGTGCACAAGCTGCGGGCCGAATACGGCCAGGGCGGCTTCCTGCACTTCGGCCAGGGCAAGTGGTACCCGGGCGAGCAACTGCCACGCTGGGCCCTGGGCATCTACTGGCGCGAGGACGGCCAGCCCTGCTGGCGCAATCCGGCCCTGTTCGCCGACGAGCGCGCCCCCAGCCACTACAGCAGCGATGACGCACGCCGCTTCACGCACCTGCTGGCCGAGAAACTCGGCGTCACCGGCAAGCACATCGAGGCTGGCCATGAAGACGTCTGGTACTACCTGTGGCGCGAACGCCGCCTGCCGGTCAACGTGGACCCGTTCGACTCGAAGCTCGACGACGAGATGGAGCGCAGCCGGCTGCGCCGCGTGTTCGAGCAGAAGCTCGACGCCGTGATCGGCTACGTGCTGCCCCTGCAGGCGCCCGAGGCCGGCGCCGTGGTCAGCGGCTCGCGCTGGCGCACCGGCCCATGGTTCCTGCGCGACGAGCGCATGTACCTGATGCCCGGCGACTCGCCCATGGGCTACCGGCTGCCGCTGGACTCCCTGCCCTGGGTCAGCAAGTCCGACTACCCCTACCTGATCGAGCAGGACCCCTACGCCGTGCGCACGGCTTTGCCGCACGCCGCCACCTTGCGTGCCCAGTACAACGCGCTGCAGGACGGCCCGACCGACTACACTGCCCACACCACCGGCGGCGGCTTTGCCGAGGGCGGCGTGGTCGCGGTGCAAGGCCAGGGCCATGGCACGGGCAGTGCGGCCAGTCGCCTGAGCGCGGCCCGCGCCAACCTGCTGGGGCAGGCGCAGCCTTCGCATGCCAGCACGACGGTCGATGCCAACCGCATGCCGAAGCCGGGCGAGTCCGCCCACTGGATCAACCGCAGCGCGCTGTGCGTCGAAGTGCGCGACCCGCGCCGCTCCAACGGTCCCAAGGCCGAGGCCGTGGGCACGAAGAGCGGTGTTTTGTACGTCTTCATGCCGCCGGTGGCGCTGCTGGAGGACTACCTCGACCTGCTCGCCGCCATTGAAGCCACGGCAGAGCAGCTCAAAGTGAAGATCGTGCTGGAAGGCTACCCGCCGCCGCGCGACCCGCGCCTGAAGGTGCTGGCCGTGACGCCCGACCCCGGCGTGATCGAGGTCAACATCCACCCCGCGAAGAACTGGGGCGAACTGGTGGAGCACACCGAGTTCCTCTACAACGCCGCGTTCGAGACCCGCCTGTCGGCCGAAAAATTCATGACCGACGGCCGCCACACTGGCACCGGTGGCGGCAACCACTTCGTGATGGGCGGCGCCACGCCCTCGGACAGCCCGTTCCTGCGCAAGCCCGAGTTGCTGGCCAGCCTGATCCTCTACTGGCACAACCACCCCAGCCTGAGCTATCTGTTCAGCGGCATGTTCGTCGGCCCGACCAGCCAGGCGCCGCGTGTGGACGAAGCCCGAAACGACCAGCTCTACGAGCTGGAGATCGCCCTGCAGGAGATCCACGCCAACCGCGAAAAATACGGCGAGGACATGCCCCCGTGGCTGGTGGACCGCACGCTGCGCAACATCCTGGTCGACGTGACCGGCAACACCCACCGCAGCGAGTTCTGCATCGACAAGCTGTATTCGCCCGACTCATCGACCGGCCGGCTGGGCTTGCTGGAGCTGCGCGCCTTCGAGATGCCGCCGCACGCCCGCATGAGCATTGCCCAGCAGTTGCTGCTGCGCGCGCTGGTGGCGCGTTTCTGGCGCGACCCGTACCACGCGCCGGTCACGCGCTGGGGCACCGAGCTGCACGA
Source organism: Hydrogenophaga sp. (assembly GCA_011391595.1). Lineage (GTDB taxonomy): Bacteria > Pseudomonadota > Gammaproteobacteria > Burkholderiales > Burkholderiaceae_C > JAABQG01. The sequence continues at coordinate 5,213 of JAABQG010000080.1, read as the reverse complement.
CCGCTTCCTGCTGCCGACCTTCATCAAGATGGACTTCGCGGACATCATGACCGAGATGCGCAACGCCGGGTTCGCCTTCGACGACGCCTGGTTCGCGCCGCACTTCGAGTTCCGCTTCCCGCTGGTCGGCGAGGTCAAGAGCATGGGCATCGAACTCACGCTGCGCAACGCGCTGGAGCCCTGGCACGTGATGGGCGAGGAAGGCTCGGCCGGCGGCACCGTGCGCTATGTCGATTCATCGCTGGAACGCATCGAGGTGCGCGTCACCGGCCTGAACCAGAGCCGCTACGTCATTACCTGCAACGGCGAACCGCTGCCGCTGCAGTCCACCGGCACCACCGGCGAGTTCGTGGCCGGCGTGCGCTACAAGGCCTGGAACCCGCCCTCGGCGCTGCACCCCTCCATCCCCGTGCATGCGCCGCTGACCTTCGACATTGTGGACACCTGGATGAAGCACTCGCTGGGCGGCTGCCAATACCACGTGGCGCATCCGGGCGGCCTGAGCTACGAGAGCTTCCCGGTCAACTCGTTCGAGGCCGAGAGCCGGCGACTGTCGCGCTTCGTGCGCATGGGCCACACGCCGGGCCGGATGGACGTGCCGCCGGCAAGCATCAACGTGCCGGGCAGCCGGGAGTTCCCGTTCACGCTGGACCTGCGTCGCCAGCTGTAGAAAATCGCCCACCCCGGTCATTTGGCGTATTTCCAGAATATTTCCGGCGATTCCCATCGTCAAATGGCCGTAGTTCGCTCTATTTTTCATAGCGTTTCAAGCGCTGGAAGAGACCGTGAAACGGTTCGCCGCGGGCGGCAGAGCCGCTGGCAATCCGGGTAAGCCCCAGCCCGCTGGATGCGACAATCGACCGCTGTGGAAAATCCCGCCCCAACCCCCTCGACCGACGCGCCCGATGACCTCTCGCCAGCGGCCATGGCCGCAGCCTTGGCGTCGGCGGCGGAAGAAGGTCACTTTGACGAACTGCGGGGACGCACTGCCCGGGATGACGAGACCTATACACAAGAACTGTCCGACAAATGGGTCCAGTTCTTTGACGCACTGGGCACCGACGGTTTTGCGGACCTGAACCACCGCACCGAAACGCTGCAGCGCCAGATCCGTGACAACGGCGTCAGCTACAACGTCTACGCAGACACCACCGGCCCGCAACGCCCCTGGGAACTTGACTTGTTCCCCCTGATCGTGTCGCCCGAGAGCTGGCGCCAGATCGAGGCCGGTGTGCTGCAGCGCGTGCGCGTGCTCGACCGGGTGATGGCCGACGTGTATGGCCCGCGCGAACTGCTCAAGGCCGGCCTGCTGCCGCCGGCGCTGGTGCGAGGGCACCCGGGCTACCTGCGCGCCATGCACGGCGTGGCGCCGGTGGGCGGCACCTACCTGCATATCGCGGCCTTTGACCTGGCTCGCGGGCCGGACGGCAACTGGTGGGTGGTGTCGCAGCGCACCCAGGCGCCCTCGGGCCTGGGCTACCTGCTGGAGAACCGGGTATCGATCTCGCGCCTGTTCCCGAAAGCTTTCGAGGCCATGCACGTGCAGCGCCTGGCCGCCACCTACCGCGCCATGATCGAAGGGCTGAAGGCAATGAGCCCGGCTGGCGCCGACTCGCACATCGCGCTGCTCACGCCCGGCCCGTACAACGAGACCTATTTCGAGCACGCCTACCTCGCGCGCTACCTGGGCCTGACGCTGGTCGAGGGCAGCGACCTGACCGTGCGCGACCAGCGCGTCTACCTCAAGACCCTGCGCGGCCTGGAGCCGGTGCACGGCCTGCTCAAGCGCCTGGACGATGAATTTCTCGACCCGCTGGAACTGCGCCCCGACTCCACGCTGGGCGTGCCGGGGCTGCTGCAGGCGATTCGCGCCGGCAACGTGCTGGTGGCCAACGCGCCCGGCTCGGCCTTTCTGGAGTCCAGCGCGCTTCTGGGCTTTCTGCCGGCGCTCTCAAGGCACCTGCTCGGCGAGGACCTGCAATTGCCTGCGCTACCGACCTGGTGGTGCGGCGAGCGGGCCTCGCTTGAAGCGGTGTTGCCGCAACTCGACAAGTGTGTGATCAAGCCCACCTACCCGGGCTCGGCGAGCCACGGCAGCTTCGAGGCCGCGCTCGGCCGCTCGATGTCGCGCCGCGAACTCGATGAATGGGCGGGCCGCATCCTGCGCGAGGGCGACACCTACACCACGCAGACCTGGTTGCCGCTGTCGCAGATGCCAACCTGGCAACGGCGTGCCGGCGGCGACCAGATCGAGCCGCGCTCCATGATGCTGCGCGTCTTCGCCGTGGCCGACGGCCCGCAATCCTGGCGCGTGCTGCCTGGCGGCCTGGCGCGCCTGGCCAGCGCCAGCGAAGGCATCGCCACCATGCAACGCGGCGGCAGCAGCGCCGATGCCTGGGTGCTGACCGATGTCGAAAAAGGCGAGACCGTGGACCGCACCACCCTGCTGCGGCCCAACCACACGCCGGCGTCGCTGACGCAGCGCAAGCGCATGGTCACCAGCCGCGCTGCGGAAAACCTGTTCTGGCTGGGCCGCTATACCGAACGCACCGAAAACAGCATCCGACTGGCGCGCCTGACGCTCAACAGCTTGAACGGCGAAGACCCTTCGTCGCCGCCGCTGCTGGCCTGGCTCAGCGAAATGGCGCTGAAAAACACCCTGGTGCTGCCAGGCGTGCCCACGGCGTCGCAGGCGCGCCGTGTGTTCGAGCGCTCACTGATCGCCAGCCTGGGCGGCAGCGAAGGCGCCACCAGCGTGGGCTACCAGTTGCGCGCACTCAAGCTCACTGCCTCGAGCGTGCGCGAACGCCTGTCGCAGGAGCACTGGAGCGTGATCATGCGCGCCGAGTCGGAATTCACACGCCGGTGCGCCGCCCACGCCGCTCAAGGCGACTGGTCGGCCGTCAGCGCCTTGCGTGTGCTGGACACGGCCAGCGGCCACATGGCGGCCATCACCGGCGCGCAGACCGACCGCATGACGCGCGACGACGGCTGGCGGCTGCTGTCGATCGGCCGCCTGATCGAGCGCCTTTGCGTGCTGATCCCGGCGCTGGCCAGCGGTTTCGAGACCGGCGCCGTGCATGACACCGGCGGCTTCGAGGCGATGGTCGCGCTGTTCGACAGCACCATCACCTTCCACGCCCAATACCAGCAAAGCCGCGAGGTCACGGCACTGCTCGACCTGCTGGTGCTCGACCGGGACAACCCGCGATCGCTGGGCTGGGTGGTGCAGACCGTGCGTGGACGGCTGGCCAAGCTGGCAGGCAGTGCAGCCGACGACCTCGACCCGCTGGCCCGACGGCTGCCCGACCCCGGCGAGTGGGAGCTGGGCACGCTTTGCACGCCTGATTCGCAAGGCCGTCATCGCGCGCTGGCGCAATTGCTGGACCAGTGCCAGCGCGCGGCCTGGCAACTCTCGGACGACATCAGCCTGAAGTACTTCACCCACACCGGCGAGACCGGCCAGAGCCTGGGGGCCTGATGGAACTTCGCATCACCCACGAAACCCGCTACGATTACGCGCCGGCCGTTGAGACCGCCCAGCACATGGTGCACCTGCAGCCGATGGACACGCCCTGCCAGCAGTTGCGCGGCCACCGGCTGGACATCTTTCCGGCACCGGCCCAACGCAGCCGGACGCCCGATGTGTATGGCAACCAGCGAACGTTCTTCTCGCTGCAGACACCGCACACGACACTGCGGGTGGTCGCCGTCAGCGAGGTGCGCACCCACCCGCCCGCCGTGGCCGAAAGCCGCCTGACCTGGGAAGCGGTGCGCGAGCGCTTCCGCTTTCACGCCGGCGCGGCGTGGGACGCTGCAGCCGAATTCGTGTTTGCTTCGCACCACGTGCCGCGTGCCGAACCCTTCGCGGCCTACGCCCGGCCCAGTTTTGCGCCGGGACGGCCGCTGATCGACGCCGCTCGCGACCTGATGACGCGCATCCACACCGACTTCACCTACGAATCACAGAGCACCGAGGTCAACACCCCGGCGCTGGAAGCGCTGGCCCAGCGCAAGGGCGTGTGCCAGGACTTCGCCCACATCATGATCGGGTGCCTGCGCGCCATGGGCGTGCCGGCACGCTACGTCAGCGGCTACCTGTTGACCCAGCCGCCGCCCGGCCAGCCGCGTCTGGTGGGCAGCGACGCCTCCCACGCCTGGGTGGCGGTCTACCTGCCCGACCTGCCCGGCGCGCAGGAGGGCAACGGCTGGTACGACCTGGACCCCACCAACAACCGCAGCGGATGGGGCACACCCGGCGAAGACTACGTGACCCTGGCACTGGGTCGTGACTATTCAGACATCTCGCCGATGCGCGGCGTGATCCATGGCGGCGCCCGGCATACACTCAGCGTGGCAGTGACCGTGGAGCCCATCGATGAAGCCGCCCAGCGCCTCGACCGCAGAGACCTGGACACCCACCAGGCAACGGAGGTTGCCGCGGACGAAAGGTTGAATCTTCCACCGCTTGCGTCCCTTCCACCCCTTCCACCCCTGAAACCCCTTTCGGACCTGCCCGATGAACATCAACGACAAACTCAAGGCCTTTAACATCACCCTGCCCCCCGTGTCCGTGCCAGCCGCAGCCTATGTGCCCTTCGTGCAGACCGGCAAGCTGGTCTTCCTGTCCGGCCATATCGCCCGCAAAGACGGCAAACCCTGGGTGGGCCAGCTCGGCAAGAACGTGACCACGGCCGAAGGCCAAGCCGCCGCGCGCGCCGTGGCCATCGACCTCATGGGCACCTTGCAGGCAGCCTGCCAGGCCGCCGGCGGCGACCTCAACAGCGTCAAGCGCATCGTGAAGGTCATGAGCCTGGTGAACTCCACCGCTGACTTCACCGAGCAGCACCTGGTGACCAACGGCTGCTCCGAATTGCTGGCGCAGGTGTTCGGCGAAAAGGGCGCCCATGCGCGCAGCGCCTTCGGCGTGGCGCAGATTCCCCTGGGGGCCTGTGTGGAGATTGAACTGATCGCGGAACTGGTCTGAATTCCGCGGGAAAAACCACCCAAGGCCGTTCCACTGAGCCCACCCCGTCGGCTCGGGACTCACATCGGCCGGGGATGTCCCTCTCGTTATTTGGGAAAAAGCATGATCCTCAGGAAGGCGTCGCAGTCGGCATCCATGACAGCAATCGTCGCGCTGCTGGGCTCGCTGACGAGCGGCCTCGTGCATGCGGACAAAGGCGTGATCGCACAAGCCAACAACAAGTGTT